>NZ_JBEZGK010000011.1:0-222449 GCF_040649935.1 Micromonospora sp. NPDC048842
CAGGACGACCTCGACGCCGTCGCCCGCGAACTCAACGGACGACCACGCCAAACCCTCGACTGGCAGAATCCAGCCGAGGTACTCCACAAACACCTAGTCGCAACAGCCGCTTGAAACCGCCGGCGTGGGATACCGCAACTTCCGGGAACCCGAGTCGATCAAGCCGGCACCGGCCCCGGCACCGGGCGGGCATGATCCGGCCGAGTTCGGGCACGACGGGGCTAGACGGTCAGGGGCACCAGCCGGTCGGGGTACGGGTCGGTCAGGTGGCGTCGTCGTAGCTGGCGCGGGGGGCCGGAGCCGAGGGGCTGCTGGTGGCAGTGCCGGACCGGGCCTCGTTCGACCGCAGGTCGGCGGCGTTGGCCACGTCCTTCAGGTCGTTGTGCACGCCGCTGACGTCCGCGCGCAGGTTGTCGTAGACGCCCTGCAACGGCTTGCGGATCGCCGCCTCGTCCTCCTCGCTGAGGAGGTGCTTGCGGATGAACGCCTTCGGGTGCAGGTCTTCCAGCTGGATGTCGGTGCCCAGCTCACGGCTCAGGTCGCCGGTGGCGTTGCGGGCCATGTTGCGCAGGTTGCGCACCAACCGCAGGCCGTCGGTGATCACGGCGGGGAGCCGGTCGCCGAAGATCAGCAGCGCCAGGAGCAGCAGCGCACCGATCTCCCACCAGTTCAGGTTGTCGAGCATCCCGCGGGCCTCCTCTCGGCGTCAGCAGCAAGACTACGCACGGCGGACGGCTTTCGGGCAAGGGGTGCGCCGCTGTTCACTTCGCTTCCGTGGTGAGTCACTTCGCGTCCGCGGCGAGAGTTACCGAGGTGTTCTGCCGAGCGGAGCCACGCCGGTACTCGACGGTCACGACCGAGCCCGGCGCGTACTTGCGGACCAACGCGGTCAGATCCGTCGGCTCGGTCATCGGCCGACCGTTGATCTTGAGGATCACGTCGCCGACCTTCAGTCCGGCACCGTCCGCGGGGCCGGACGGCTCCACCTCGGCCAGCCGCAGGCCGCCCCCGACGACCCCGGTCGGGCCGTCCGCCCGGGCGCCGATCACCGTACGCCGGGCCTTGCCGGTGCCGATGATGTCCTGGGTCACCCTCTTGGCCTGGTTGATCGGGATGGCGAAGGCGAGCCCGATGTTGCCCGCCTCGTGTCCCTCGGCGACAAGTGACTTGATCGTGGAGTTCACTCCGACCACCCGGCCGGCGCCGTCGACAAGTGGGCCGCCCGAGTTGCCGTGGTTGACCGCGGCGTCGGTCTGGATGGCGGCGTAGTAACGCACCGGGCCGCCCGGCTCGCCGGCCTGCATCGTCCGGTCCAGCGCGCTCACGATGCCGGCGGTGACCGTGTTGGCAAGCGACAACGGCGAGCCGATGGCGAGCACGGGGTCGCCGACCGCCAGCGCGTCGGAGTCGCCGAACTCCACAGGTCGCAGCCCGGGACGACTCACCTTGATCACTGCGATGTCCGACTCCGCGTCCTGGCCGACGATGGTCGCCGGCGCGGTGCTGCCGTCGTTGAAGACCACCGAGGCCTTGCCGGTGCCGCCGGCCACCACATGGTCATTGGTGATCACATGGCCGTCGGCTGTGGCGATGAAGCCGGAGCCCTCACTGGTCCCGCCGAGGCTGCTCACCCGTACGGTGACCACGCTGGGCAGGACCCGTTCGGCGACCCCGGCCAGCGACTCCGGTTTGCGCTGCGCAAGCGCCGGCACCTCCGCGGGCGCACCGCCGAGGACCGCCGTGCCAGCGCCGCCACGCACAGCGAACGCGTAACCCAACGCACCGCCGAGGGTGCCGGCCAGCAGCGCGGTGATCACGGGAATGAGCAACAGGTGGCGCAGTGTCGGCCGGCCCGGCGCGTCGGGGTCGGTCACCGGCTCGGGCTCGGTGCCGGGGGCCACCACCCCGGGCACCACCACCGCGGTAGGGGCCGCCGGGTCGCGCCAGGGGTCGGCGAGCGCGTCCGACCACCAGGCCGACGTGTCGGCAGAGTTGGGCCCGCCCGCAGTCGACGCCGGCCAACCCGGTGTCGGCCCGCCGGGAGGCGCCGGCCAACCCGGCGTCGGCCCGCCGGAAGGCACCGGCCAACCCGGCGTCGGCCCGCCGGAAGGCACCGGCCAACCCGGCGTCGGCCCGCCGGAAGGCACCGGCCAGCCAGGTGCCGGTCCGCTGCCCGGCGAGGCCGGGGGCGTGCGGTCAGCCCCCGGCATGGTCGGCGGCCCCACCGACGGGGCTC
Source organism: Micromonospora sp. NPDC048842 (assembly GCF_040649935.1). Taxonomy (NCBI): domain Bacteria; kingdom Bacillati; phylum Actinomycetota; class Actinomycetes; order Micromonosporales; family Micromonosporaceae; genus Micromonospora; species Micromonospora sp. NPDC048842. The sequence goes on from NZ_JBEZGK010000011.1 coordinate 2,237, forward strand.
CTGCCCCGGGCGGTCGCGCCGGAGCCGGAGTCTCACCGCCCCGGCGCCAGTCCCAGCCGTCGGTCACGTCGGTGCCTCCCAGTCCGTCCCCGGATCCCGCGCCGCGTCGCCCGGCCACGGGCCGGTCTGGTCGCGGTTGACGGGATACCGCCTCCAGGATTGCACGGATGGACGCGGTGCAGTCAGCGGTTGCCCCGGTGATCGCTTCCGGCGGAGGCGCGGCTGCGCCCCACGACGGTCGCCTCTACGCTCACAGTGCCAACCCGCCCCCGCACCACGCACCGCCCCCGGAGGTGCCCCATCGCCACGGTCGCCGGTTCCGGCAGTTCGACGACACAGGCCCAGCATTTCGCCGAGTCGTACGTCACCGAGGATCTCGTTCTGCGTACCGCCCGCAGCCTGGCCCGCGAGGTCGGCCTCGAAGCGGTCACCCCCGGCGCGGGGGCGGCGCTGCGGCTGCTGGCCGCCGCCGGCAACGCCCGTGCGGTGGTGGAGATCGGCACCGGCACCGGAGTCAGCGGCGTCTGGTTGCTGCGCGGCATGCGCGTCGACGGCGTGCTCACCACCATCGACGTGGAGGTGGAGCATCAGCGGATCGCCCGGCGGATCTTCGCCGAGGCGGGTTTCGCGGCCGGGCGTACCCGGATCATCACCGGCCGGGCGCTCGACGTGCTGCCCCGGCTCGCGGACGGTGCGTACGACCTGGTCTTCGTGGACGCGGAGGCGACCGGCTTCCATGCCTGTGTGGAGGCGGCGCTGCGGCTGTTGCGCCCGGGGGGCGTGCTGGCTCTCAACGGTGTGCTGGCCAGCGACCGGATCGGCGACCCGTCCGCCCGGGACGCGGAGACGGTGACGGTTCGCGAAACGATCAAGGCGGTCCGGGAGTCGGAGCACTGGATCCCCGCGCTGCTTCCGGTCGGGCACGGGCTGCTCGCCGCGGTGAAGTGCTGATCCGAGCCCAGGACGGGTCAGAGCCTCGGTCGAGCCGGGGCTCTGACCCACGCGCTAGTTGACGTCGGCGAGCCAGCGCAGCAACGAGCGGACGCCCCAACCGGTGGCGCCTCGGCTGACCTCGGCCTGGTCGCTGTCGGCCCAGGACGGGGCGGACATGTCCAGGTGCAGCCAGCGGTCTCGTAGGTCGCCGGTGAACTCGCGCAGGTAGAGCGCGGCCAGCACCGACCCGGCACCCTGGGCGGGCGCGCTGTAGAGGTCGGCGATCTCGCTGCCGAGGTACTCGACGTAGTCGGTGTGCAGCGGCATCCGCCACGCCGACTCGCCGGCCGCCTCGGCCGCCGCCAGCACGCTGGCGGCCAACTCGTCGTTCTCGCTGTAGAGGGCGGCGGTGCGCTTGCCCAGCGCCACCGAGTTCGCGCCGGTGAGCGTCGCCAGGTCGAGCAGCAGGTCCGGTTTGAGCTGCTGCACCGCGTACGCCAGCGCGTCGGCGAGGACCAACCGACCCTCGGCGTCGGAATTGGTCGTCTCGCTGGTCGTACCGCCGTAGTGCCGGATGACGTCGCCGGGGCGGAACGCCGAGCCGCTGACCATGTTCTCGGCCAGCGGGGTCAACGTGGTGATCCGGACCGGCAACCGCAGCGCGGCGGCACCCAGGGTGGCGGCGACGACAGCGGCCGCGCCGGCCATGTCCTTGCGCATCAGCTTCATCGACGCCACCGGCTTGATCGAGATGCCGCCGGTGTCGAAGGTGATGCCCTTGCCGATCAGCACGACGTGGGTGCGCGCGTTGGCGGGGTGCCAGTCCAGTTCGACCAGCCGGGGTCCGCTGGCGGAGCCACCGCCCACGGCGAGGATCCCGCCGAAGCCCTCGGTGGTCAGCTCGGCCGGGCCACGGACCCGCAGCCGCAGGTCCGGAAGGTCGGCTGCGGCGGAGGCCACCTGGTCGGCGAACCACTGCGGGGTCTTCACCGACGAGGGGGTGTTGGTCAGGTCCCGGGCGAGGTGGGTCATCGCGGCCGTGGTGCGGGCCGTGGCGACGGTGTCCTCGTACCCGGTGGGGTCGTCGAGCAGCAGGTCGACGCCGGTGAGCGCCGGTCGGTCGCCGGCCTCGGTGAGTCGGAACCGGTACGGGGCGAGCAGCAGCCCCTCGGTCAATCCGCGAACCGCGGCCACTGTCACATCGACCGGCAGCGCGATGGTGATATGCGTCTCAGCTGAAGCTGAGCGGGCCAGGGCCGCGCCGGCCGTCCGCCAGGCCGCCTCGCCGCCGTCGCCGATGCCGAGCAGCAGCAGCCGGCCGGGGGTACGCCCGGGGCGCAGCTGAGTGTGGATCTCGCCGGCTCGGCCCTTCAGCCGGGCCGCTGACGCCAGCGCGGCCGCCTCGTCGGCAGTGCCGTCCGGGCCCGCCACGGCGGTCGACACTGGCTCGGCCGAGGTGTCACCTTCCGCCGTCGAATCGGCGGAGCGGACGGGCAGGACGAGGACGTCGAGCCGCTCGGGCTCGGCGATCAGACGGATGGCGAGCACGCGGAACCGTACCTCCAGGAAAGAGTCGCGCGCCGGCGGCGAACCCACCTGCCCGCAGCGTTGAAGACCCTGAGCCACCGGTGGTTCCGGTGGCTCAGGGCCTGAAGAACGTTCCGGGCGGCGTGAGCCGCCCGGAGCACTCCTTACTCAGCCGGCCGCTGCCTTCAGTGCGTCACCGAGCGCGTTGGCCTCGTCGGGAGTCATCTCGACGACGAGCCGGCCACCGCCCTCCAGCGGGACCCGCATGACGATGCCCCGCCCCTCCTTGGTGACTTCCAGCGGACCGTCGCCCGTCCGCGGCTTCATCGCCGCCATGTTGTCTCCCCTCAGACCTACACCAGGGTCGGTGGGTTGCCCCACAGCCACTTCGTCACGACCACCCGCAACGGTCACGGGGGTGTCGACAAACGATTTTCCCTGATGAACACCGCCGGACCCAAACCGGAGCAGCATTGATGTAACAGCATCTAGCTTATCTTGAGAAGGCCTGTCACAATGTGCGGTCATGCAGGCACGGTCGGCACTCTTCGACCTGTACGGCGACCACCTCCGTCCGAGGGGTGGCCGGGCACCGGTTGCTGCCCTGGTCAAGCTACTGGCGCCGCTGGGAATCGCACCGCCAGCAGTTCGCACCGCCGTCTCCCGGATGGTGCGTCAAGGCTGGCTCGAGCCCCTCCGGTTGGTCTCCGGACCGGGATATTCGATCACACCGAAAGCTGCCCGCCGACTCGACGAGGCGGCGGCCCGGATCTACCGGACCGGCCGGGTCACCTGGGACGGCCGGTTCGATCTGCTGGTGTTGGAGGCCCCGGGCTCCCGGCGGGACCGTCAGCGGCTCGCCGCCAACCTGAGCTTCCTCGGCTACGGGACGCTCGACGAGCAGACCTGGGTCGCCACCCGACCCGCCGAGGATGTCGACCTGCTGCTCGCCGAAACCGGCATCCGGTTCGAGCGGTTCACCGCCTCGCACTTCTCCGGCACCCCCGGCGCGATGGGCGTGGTCCGGCGCGCCTGGAACCTGGCCGAGATCGGCCGCGCCTACGAGCGATTCGTCGCGGACCAGCGCCCGCTGCTTGCCGCGGTCACAGTGCGCAGCAGCGACGAGGAGGCGTACGCGACGCGGTTCCGCCTCGTGCACGCGTGGCGTACGTTCCTCTTCCAGGACCCGCAGCTACCCCCGGCGCTGCTGCCCGAGCGGTGGCCCGGCACCGCCGCGGCCAGTTTCTTCGACCGGCACGCAGCACGCCTGCGTCCGGCCGCCGACCGGTACGTCGAACAGTGCCTCGACGCCGGCAACCGCATCGTCCGACAGAAGGGTCGTTAGACACGTGACCGAGCCGCTGCTGGTCGACCGGACCGATGCCGTCGTCACCCTCACGCTGAACCGGCCGAACGCGATGAACGCGCTCGACGTGGCGCTCAAGGAGGCGCTGCGGGACGCCCTCGCGGAGCTGGAGACCGACCGGTCCTGCCGCGCTGTCGTCCTGGCCGGGGCCGGCGGGGCGTTCAGCGCCGGTCAGGACCTGCGCGAGCACGTGGCCACCCTGGAAAACTCCGCCAGTGACCCGCTGGGCACCGTACGGGCGCACTACAACCCGATCGCCGCCCGGCTCGCCAACCTGCCCAAGCCGGTGATCGCCGCGGTCCGTGGGATGGCTGCCGGGGCGGGCGCGTCGCTGGCGTTCCTGGCCGACATCCGCATCGGCGGTCCGACCACCAGTTTCCTGATGGCCTTCGCCAAGGTCGGTCTCGCCGCCGACACCGGCGCCTCCTGGACGTTGCCCCGACTGGTCGGCCACGCCAAGGCGGTGGAGCTGCTGCTGCTGGCCGAGCCGGTCCGCGCCGAGGAGGCCTGCCGATTGGGCCTGCTCAATCGGCTGACGGACGACGACGAGCAGGTGTTGCCCGTCGCCCAGGAGTTGGCCGCCCGCCTCGCCGCCGGCCCGACCGTCGCGTACGGGGCGATCAAGCGCCAGCTCTCCATCGCCGACGCCGGCACCCTCGCCGACGCCCTCGCCGCCGAGGCGCAGGCCCAGTCGATCTGCGGCGCCACCGCCGACCACCGGGCGGCCACCCTCGCCTTCGTCGGCAAGCAGAAACCGGTCTTCGAGGGACGCTGAACGCGATCCGGACGCCACCCTTACCGTCCTCGAACACGGGACGCCTAGCGTCGGCCGGTATGAGCGATCGTGAATCGGTGGCGCACCTGTTGCGCCGGGCCACCTTCGGGCCGACCGCCGACGAGGTGGACGCGGCCGAGCGGGCCGGGCCGGCGGCGACACTGGACCGGCTGCTCACCCCGCCCACGACGGACCGGGGTGCGGCGGCCACACCGGTCCCGACGCTGCCCCCGGACCCGTACGCCGGGCTGACAAAGGACTCCACCCGCGAGCAACGGCAGCAGGCCAACGCGGAGCGCCGCAAGCAACTCCAGCAGGTCACCGAGTGGTGGCTGGGCCGGATGGTGGCCGCCGAGGACGGGCTGACCGAGAAGCTGCTGTTCTTCTGGCACGGGCACTGGGCCACCAGCGCGCAGAAGGTCAAGTCGGCGCGGCTGATGGTGGGCCAGTTGGAGACGCTGCGCCGGCACGGACGGGGGCCGTTCGGCCCGCTGGTCGCCGCGATGGTGCGCGACCCCGCCCTGATCATGTGGTTGGACGGGCAGAAGAACACCCGCAAGGCGCCGAACGAGAACCTGGCCCGTGAGCTGATGGAGCTGTTCACCCTCGGCATCGGCGCCTACAGCGAGGCCGACGTGAAGGCCGGCGCGCGGGCCCTGACCGGCTGGGTGGTCGACCGGCGTACCGGTGCGACCCGCTTCGAGGCCCGCCGGCACGACCCTGGCGAGAAGAGCATCCTCGGGCAGAGCGGCCGGTTCGACGCCGAGGCGTACGCCGGCCTGCTGGCGGCCCAACCGGCGGCGGCGACCTTCGTGGCCGGTCGGCTCTGGTTCCGCTACGCCGGCACCGAGACCCCGGCGCCGGATGGCCTGGCCGGCGCGGACACCATCGCGACACTGCGCGCGCTCTTCTCCGCGCCGACCTTCGCGCAGACCCGGGGCACGCTGGTGAAGCAGCCGGTGGAGTGGTTGGTCGGTGCGCTGCGGCAGCTCGGCATCCGACCGTCCGCGCTGCCCGAGCAGCAACGCAGACAACTGCTCGCCGGGCTGAACGCGCTCGACCAGGTGCCGTTGCGCCCACCGAGCGTGGGCGGTTGGCCGGCCGGGTCCGCCTGGCTGACCACCTCGTCGTTGCAGGCCCGGCTGCGCACGGCCGGGGTGCTCGCCGCCGCCACGGCACCAGCGGTGCTGGCCCGCCTGACCGCCGCGCCCACCGCCGGCCGACCGGACGCGCTGGCCCGACTGCTGGTCGTCGACGGCTGGGGTGCGCGCACCCGCGCCGCTCTCACCCCGCTGGCCGGTGAGCCCCGCAAGCTGCTGGCCGCCGGCCTGGTCAGCCCCGAATACACAGTCAGCTGAGCGGAGGAGTCGACATGGACACAGTGACCCGACGCAGGTTCCTGCTGACCAGCGGGGTGGTCGGCGCGGGCGCGTTGGCCGCCGGGGCCGGCGCGTACAGCCTGCGAGACCTGCTGGACACCAGCGGGGACCGGGACCCGCAGTCCCGAACGCTGGTGCTGGTGACGCTCTACGGGGGCAATGACGGCCTCAACACGGTCATCCCGTACGGCGACCCGGCCTACCGGGCGGCCCGCCCGGAGCTGGCGTACCCGGACGGGGAGGTGCGGCGGTTGGACGACGACTTCGGCCTCAACCCGGCGCTGGCCGGCCTGCACCAGCGCTGGTCCGGCGGTGGGTTGGCGATCGTGCGCGGAGTCGGCTACCCGAAGCCGGACCGCAGCCACTTCCGTTCGATGGACATCTGGCACACCGCGCAACCGGACCGGCCCGGCAACACCGGCTGGCTCGGGCGGTGGCTGGACCGCGCCGGTGGCGACCCGCGGCTGGCGGTCTCCTTCGAGCCGGCGCTGCCGCCGCTGCTGGCCGGAGCCCAGAGCGCCGGTGCGGCAGTGCCGGTGACCGACCGGAAGGCCGCAAAGGGGCTGCCCGCTGCGACACTTACCGCGTTCGCCGCCGCCGAGGCGGGCGAGTCGGCGGCCCGGGGTCGGGCCGCCGCCTGCTTCGCCGACCTGCGGTCGGTGGACGAGATGATCCGCCAGGTACGCGACTCCGCCGACCCGGACACGGCGGACCCGGACGGCGAGCAGGCCCCCGCGACGGCCACCGGCGGGGCCCGCACCCCACTGGACGCGCAGCTCGACCTTGTCGCGCAGTGCGTCGAGGCCGGAGTGTCCACCCGGGTCTTCTCGGTGTCGTTGGGCGGCTTCGACACGCATGCCGACGAGAAGCAGTTGCAGGCAGTGCTGCTGGGTCAGCTGGACCGGGCGTTGACCGGGTTCGCCGACCGGATGAGTCGCACCGAGGCGGGCCGGAAGGTGGTGGTGGCTGTCTACTCCGAGTTCGGCCGTCGGGTACGGGCCAACGCCTCGGACGGCACCGACCACGGCACCGCCTCGGACGTGCTGCTGCTCGGCGCGGGCGTCCGGGGCGGCTGGCACGGCGCACCACCGAGCCTCACCGACCTCGACGACGGCGACCTGAAATACACCACCGACTTCCGGGATGTCTACGCCACGCTGCTGGAGCGGGTGCTGGACACCGACCCGGGCCCGGTCCTCGCCGACTGGCGGGGACGAGTGGACAAGCTCTTCTAGTCGTCCTCTTCCGGGTCCTGGTTGGCCTGCTCGCCCAGCACGAACGCCTGCATGGCCAGCTCGTCGCCGGCCGGCGAGACGAAGGCGGGCAGCTCACGCGGGCCCAGCTCCTGCACGTAGGACCAGAACAGCCGAACCGCCTCAGCCGGCGTGCCGGCCTCGATCGGCAGGTCGAGGCTGACCAGCCAGGTGCGCCGCGCCGGGGGCGGGCCGAGCTGGTCGACCAACGCCCGGAAGGCCGCCGGCTCCACAGCGGTGACCGGCTCGTCGAGCGTCAGCAGGTCGGCCGGTACCGGCTCGTCGAAGGCCCGCCGGGTGTACGCGACGACGAGCGTGCCCGGCTCGACAGGGGACTGCGGGTCGTCCGGGTCCTCGCGGTGGCGTCGACCCGGCGCGGCGACCCGGCCGAGGGCCACCAGCCGTGGCGGCGCGTCCACCAGCACGGCCACCTGGTCGCCCAGCCCTGGCCGGGCGACGTCGGTCAGCCCGGTCAGCTCCAGCGTGTCGTGGTGCACGAGCCGCTCGGCCTCGTACCGTTCGGCGGGCAGCAGCACCGCCCAGGTGCCCACCCCGTCGGCGTTGCCGGCCGCACCGGCCCGGTGCGCGGTCTCGGTCGTCATGCCTGCCATCTCATCACGCCGCCGATGCAAGGGTGACGTGACAGCCGACGATGTGATCGTCGACCATCCCGGTCGCCTGCATCAGCGCGTACGCGGTGGTCGGGCCGACGAACCGGAAGCCGCGCTTCTTGAGTGCCTTGGCCATCGCCGTCGACTCCGGGGTGATCGGTGCCAGCTCGGCGAACGAGGCGGGGCGAGTTGGCCGGGGCTCCGGCGCGAAGGACCAGAGCAGCGCGGACAGGCCCTCCGGCAGCTCCAGTGCGGCGCGGGCGTTGGCGATCGCCGCCTCGATCTTGGCCCGGTTGCGGACGATGCCGGCGTCGGCGAGCAGCCGGGTCACGTCGGCGTCGTCGTAGCGGGCGACGGTCGGGATGTGGAACTCGTCGAAGGCCAGTCGGAACGCCGGACGCTTGCGCAGGATGGTCAGCCAGGACAACCCGGACTGGAACGCCTCCAGCGTCATCCGCTCGTAGAGCGCGTCGTCGCCGCGCAGCGGCCGCCCCCACTCGGTGTCGTGGTAGATGGCGTAGTCGGGGGTGCTCGACCCCCAGGCGCAGCGAGGCAGCCCATCGGCGCCGATCACCAGGTCAGTCACCCCGTACACGCTAGGGCATCCGTCCGACACCCCATTGCCACCGGCCGCCCGGCTGCCTATGGTGCTTGTTACCGACCGGTAGGTCGAGGTCACCCGACGGTGCGCCTCGACCGGTGACGGCGAGCGGAGGCCACGCGGTGAAGGAGTTCCCGGACGTCATCGCCTGGTCGATCCCGGCCTTCGTGCTGCTCATCGTGCTGGAGCGGATTTCCTACCTGCTGCACCGCGGCGACGACGAGGTCGGCTACGGCGGCGCCGACACCGCGACAAGCCTGACGATGGGGCTGGGCAGCATCTTCGCCGACCTGCTCTGGAAGGTGCCGATCGCCGCCGCGTACGCGCTGCTCTACGCGCTCACCCCGCTGCGGGTCGCCGAGCTCTGGTGGACCTGGCCGCTGATCCTGCTCGCGCAGGACTTCTGCTACTACTGGTCGCACCGCGGCCACCACGTGATCCGCATCCTCTGGGCCTCGCACGTGGTGCACCACTCGTCGCAGCGGTTCAACCTCTCCACCGCGCTGCGCCAGCCCTGGACCGGCCTGACCAGTTGGGTGTTCTACATCCCGCTGATCGTGGCCGGCGTCCACCCGGCCGTGGTCGCGTTCTGCGGCTCGGTCAACCTGCTCTACCAGTTCTGGATCCACACCGAGCGGATCGAGAAGATGCCGCGCTGGTACGAGGCGGTGTTCAACACCCCGTCGCACCACCGGGTGCACCACGCGTCGCAGGGCAGCTACCTGGACCGCAACTTCGGCGGCATCCTGATCGTCTGGGACCGGCTCTTCAGGTCGTTCGCGCCGGAACGGGAGCGTTGCGTGTACGGCCTGACGAAGAACGTCGGCAGCTACAACCCGGTCCGGGTGGCCTTCCACGAGTACGCCTCGATCGCCCGGGACCTGCGCGCCGCGGTGACCTGGCGGCACCGGGTCGGGCATCTCTTCCGCGCACCGGGCTGGCAGCCGGCGCCGGGCTCCCCGGTCAGGGCAGCCGGCCCTGCTCGACCAGACGGGCGAACCTCTTCAGCGCCTGGGTGAGGCCGAGCTTGGACCCGGGCCAGAGCACCGGCCACGCCAGTCGACCGGCCCGACCGCCCGGCAGATGGAACCACTCGTGCCAGACGACCTGGGTGCGATCCCGGCCCAGCTGGGTGCAGCGCAGCACCCCTGGGCCGCGCAGCAACTGGCCGTGGTGCACGACGCCGATCTCGTACGGCTCGTCGACCCGGACCACCAACATCTCGTCGCGCAGCGTCGCCCGGCCGAGCGCGGTCACCGCCTCGATCCGGCTGCCCTCGCGCCCGTCGCCCTCGACCACCCGCACGCGGGTGAACGGGATCCAGTCGGACTGACGTTCCCAGGCGAGCAGAGCGGCGAACACCCGCTCCGCCGGGGCCTCCACGATCACCGTGGCGGTCACCTCTCCGGCGCCGGGTCGGGCCGCCTCGCGAAGATCGTCGGCGCCCTCCGGCTCCGTCACGCCGACTCCGACCGAACCACCGCGTCGCGCTGCTCGGTGCCGGCGGTCTGCTCACGATCGGCCGACTCGTCGTCGGCTGGCGCGGCGGCAGGCGCCACCCCGTCGGAATCCGCCGGGGACGAGCTGGCGGCGGGCAACGGACCGGGAGTCGTCGAGCCGACCGGGGCCGAAGCCGCCTCGCCGGTCAGCGGCACGTCTTTACCCGGCTCCACTGCCTCGCCCGGCTCGGCCGCCTCGCCGACCTCGGCCGCGTCCACTGGAGTCACCTTGCTGGCGGACTGCTCGCGGGCCTGCCGCAGCACGTCCGCATCGTCGGTGCGCCCCTCACGCAAGGCGATGACCTCCGACTCCAGTACGCCGATGAGCTCGGACTTGTAACCGATGTCGTAGGCGGCACGGCGTAGCGCCTTATCGACCTGGTCCATCCGGTACCCGCGCAACCCGGTGTCGAAACGGACCGCCCCCACGTCGGATTCGCGCAACGGGCGGGTGCCCGGCAACGCCACGGCCTGCGAATCCGGCTCGGCCGGAACCAGACCGGGATCACGCCCGCTGACCAGCACCGTCACGCCGAATATCACCGCCGCGACGGTCAACGCCACGACCAGGAGGAGCAGAAGCTGACCCATGTACTGATCGTGGCATGGCAGCCGGCCGGGAGCGACCCCGCCACCCGCCTCGATCACGATCGGTGCCGACGCCCGCCCGGAATCGTGGACGGGCGACCGACTAGCGTCGGGACCGGCCGACGCGGCGGCGACGGCGTGAACTTCCAGGAGGCGGGCATGGCCGGGGCGCTTCGGCTGGGTGGGCACACGTTCGCCCCCGGCGAGTTGGTGGTGATGGCGATCATCAACCGCACGCCGGACTCGTTCTTCGACCGCGGGGCCACCTACGCCGCCGACAGCGCTCTTCGCGCTGTGGAGCGGGCCGTGGACGAGGGCGCGGCCATCATCGACATCGGCGGCGTCAAGGCCGGTCCCGGCGCGGACGTGGACGTCGCCGAGGAGATCCGGCGGACGGTGGACACCATCGCCGCCGTCCGAGCCGCGTTTCCGGATGTGGTGATCTCCATCGACACCTGGCGGGCCGAGGTGGCGACGGAGGCCGTGGCGGCCGGGGCCGACCTCCTCAACGACACCTGGTCGGGCGTGGACCCGGCGTTGGTCCGCGTGGCCGCGCGGACGGGCGCCGGTCTGGTGTGTTCGCACGCCGGCGGGCTGACGCCGCGGACCAGGCCGCACCGGGCCGCCTTCACCGACGTGGTCGCCGACGTGGTCGCGACGGTGACCGGGCTCGCCGAGCGCGCGGTGGCGGCAGGGGTACGCCCCGACGGCATCCTCATCGACCCGGCGCACGACTTCGGCAAGAACACCCGGCACTCGCTGGAGATCACCCGCCGACTGGACGAGTTGACCGCGACCGGCTGGCCGGTGCTGGTGGCGCTCTCCAACAAGGACTTCATCGGTGAGACGTTGGGCCTGCCGGTGGCCGAACGGCTGGAGGGGACGCTCGCCGCGACGGCCGTCTCGGCCTGGTTGGGTGCCCGGGTCTTCCGGGCCCACCAGGTCGGCCCGACCCGCCGGGTGCTGGACATGGTGGCCTCGATCCGAGGCGACCGCCCGCCAACTGCCACCCGCCGAGGACTCGCCTGACCGGTCGTCGCCGTAACCGACAGCGAACGGTCGGACGGAGCGACACGATCGCCGGAGGCAGTGGCGCTCAGGTCCAGCGGAGGATGTTCCTACGCCAGGCGTAGAGGATGCCGAGCGCCAGCACGGCCACGAACACCGCCATCTCCACCACGGTCACCAGGCCGAAGCCCGGCCGGTCGAAGACCACCGCCCAGGGGAAGAGGAACACCGCCTCGACCGCGAACAGCACGTAGAGGTAGGCGTACACGTAGTAGCGGATCTGCATCTGCGCCCAGTCGGCGCCGACCGGGTCGAGCCCGCACTCGTAGCTGGCCCGCTTGCCCGGCGGGTCGGCCGGGCGCGCCGGGCGTAACACCCGGTTGGCCGAGAACGCCGTAACGAAGAAGAGAACGCTGGCGAGCAGCAGGAGACCGAGCGTCGCGTACGAGCCCAGGTATCCGTTCACAGTCGGCAGCCTACCGCCCGCCCGGACGGCCCGTCCCAAACACGTTACGGATTTGTTTCCAGATGGGACTAGTGCACCGGGGCAACTGTTACCGAATATTGGACACCCACCCATGTCACCGGAGGACAGATGGCCCGCGTGAAGGCATCGCCCGGTAACCGGGCGGAGGGGCGGCGTTCCACGCCCCTGCTGGCGACCGCGCTCGCGCTCGGCCTGCTCACGGCGCTCGCCGTGGGGCCGGCCTGGGCAAGCGCGGCCGCACCAGACGCGGACCCGGTCGCCACCTCGGCCGAGCCGGTCAACGAGCCGGGAGGCGAGGAGCCCCCGACCACACCGGCGGAGGAGCCCGCCCCGACCGAAGACCCGGGCGGTGAACCGGAGCCGACCGACCCGGCACCGGAGACCGCCGCGCCACCACCGGAGACGACGCCACCGGCGCCGGTGACCACCGCCCCGGAGGTCCCGCCAGCGCCGACCATCAGCGCCCCCGCGCCGGGCAGCACCACCCGACCGCCCAGCCCGGCTCCCCCGGTGCCACCGACGGCGCCTCCCGCCCCGCCGACACCGCCAGCGCCGACGGTTCGCCCGCCCGCGCCGGGTTCGGCGCCGCCGCCGCAGAGCCCGCTGGGAGTGCAGGTCACCACCGGCGACGTCACCCTCGCCGAGGCGTACTGGAACACACCGAGCACGGCCGCCACCCTCCAGGTCACGGTGCACAACACCGGCACCACCACGGAACAGATCCGACTCTCGTACACGCTGCCCGCCGGGCTGACCGACGCCGGCACGAAGGGCTGCGCCGCCGCCGGTGGTGGGACGTACCGCTGCGGTGCCTGGACCGCCGGGGCGGGCGTCCGGTTCAGCACCGTGCTACGGCTGCGGGTCGCTGGCACGGCGTGGAAGCAGATGCCGCTGAGCGGCTCCGTCCAGGTCATCGCGGACGCGCCGGGAACGGCCGGGGAGGCGACCGACGACCAGGGCTTCGCTGTGCTCTTCCCAGCGGGCCCGCCGGTGCCGGGCATCGCGCTCGCCGCCGACGAGGTGGCCTTCGACATCAGCGGCGGCCCCAGCACCCTCACGCTTCGGCTGGGCAACACCGGCGCTGTGGACGCCGCGGGCCAGGTCGAGGTCGTCCTGCCGGCCGGGGTGACAGTGCCGACCCCACCGCTCGGCTGCGTGGCGGTCGACCCGACGCGTACCCGCTGCGACGCCGGCCTGGTGCTTGCCGGCACGACCGCAGAGGTGCAGCTGCCGGTGGAGGCGACGCCGCAGGCGCAGCGGGAAGCGCCGCTGTCCGGGGCCGTGATCGGTCAACTCGATCCGCGCAGCGGCCCGACCCGTCGGGTGCAGATGAGCTTCCGGATCACCGCGGCGGCCGCACTGGCCACGCCGGTGGTCTCCCCGCCCGCGCCGACCGGCTCGCAGGGCGTACTGCCCGCCGGCGCCGCGACCGGAGACGGCGGGTTGACCTCGGTGCAGCGCACCGCGGTCATCCTGATCGCGGTCTCCACGCTGCTGGTGGTGCTGGCCCTCACGCTGGCCACCACCTCGCTGCGCCGCCGGCTCGGCGGCCCGCCGCCCGAGCCCGCGCCCAACCCCGCCGACTGATCGACTGACGACCCGGCAGTGCGCGGCCGGGGTCGTCGGCGGTACCCGGTGGTGATCTGAATTACGGCGGGCGGTGCGTAACCCCGCAAAGGCGGGCATTTTGCAACCCGATCCGGTCCCAGTCGGCGGACCTCCGGGGATGGTTAGGGCTCCCTTAGACGTAGGCTCTCAGGTGAGGAACGACAGCGGCCGGACCAGCCTGGGGCGGTGCGGTGAAGCGTTGCGTCAGGGAGGTTCCGTGGCCGGGCAAGCCCCGCAGTCGCGAACGAAGGTGGCACAGTGACCAAGCAGATCCGTCAACTCGACCGCGTGGTCATCCGGTTCGCCGGTGACTCGGGCGACGGCATGCAGCTGACCGGCGACCGGTTCACCTCGGAGACGGCGCAGCTCGGCAACGACATCTCCACGCTGCCAAACTTCCCCGCCGAGATCCGGGCTCCCGCCGGCACCCTGCCCGGCGTGTCGAGCTTCCAGGTGCACTTCGCCGACTACGACATCCTCACGCCGGGCGACGCGCCCAACGTGCTGGTGGCGATGAACCCGGCGGCGCTCAAGGCCAACCTGGCCGATCTGCCGCGTGGCGCGGACATCATCGTCAACACCGACGAGTTCACCAAGCGCAACCTCGCCAAGGTCGGTTACCAGGCCAGCCCGCTGGACGACGACTCGCTGGCCGGTTACGTGGTGCACCCGGTGGCGCTGACCTCGATGACTGTCGGCGCGCTCGCCGCCCATCAGGTGTCCAAGAAGGACGCCGAGCGTTCGAAGAACATGTTCGCGCTCGGCCTGCTCTCCTGGATGTACTCCCGGCCCTACGAGTCGACGCTGCGCTTCCTGGAGCGCAAGTTCGCGGCCCGGCCGGAGTTGGTCGCCGCGAACGTCGCCGCCTTCAAGGCCGGCTGGAACTTCGGCGAGACCACCGAGGACTTCGCGGTCCGCTACGAGGTCAAGCCGGCCAAGATGAAGCCGGGCACGTACCGCAACATCACCGGCAACGCGGCGCTCTCGCTGGGGTTGGTAGCCGCCGGGGTCCGCTCCGGGCTTCCGGTCTTCCTCGGCGCGTACCCGATCACGCCCGCGTCGGACATCCTGCACGAGCTGAGCAAGCACAAGCGCTTCGGCGTTCTGACCGTGCAGGCCGAGGACGAGATCGCCGCCGTCGGCGCCGCGCTGGGCGCCTCCTACGGCGGGTCGCTCGGCGTGACCACCACCAGCGGCCCCGGCGTGGCGCTCAAGAGCGAGACCATCTCGCTGGCGGTGGCGCTGGAGCTGCCGCTGGTGATCGTGGACGTGCAGCGCGCCGGCCCGTCGACAGGCATGCCGACCAAGACCGAGCAGGCCGACCTCAACATGGCGCTCTACGGTCGGCACGGTGAGGCGCCGGTCGCGGTGATCGCGCCCCGGTCACCGTCGGACTGCTTCTTCGCGGCACTGGAGGCGGCCCGGATCGCGCTCACCTACCGCACCCCGGTGATCCTGCTGTCCGACAACTACGTCGCCAACGGTTCCGAGCCGTGGCTGCTGCCCGACGTGGAGTCGCTGCCCGACCTGCGGGTCGAGTTCGCCACCAAGCCCAACGGCGAGGACGGCACCACCTTCCTGCCCTACCTGCGTGACCCGGAGACTCTGGCCCGGCCGTGGGCGATCCCCGGCACCGCGGGCCTGGAGCACCGGATCGGCGGTCTGGAGAAGGCCGACAAGACCGGGGACATCTCCTACGATCCGGCCAACCACGACTTCATGGTTCGTACCCGGGCCGCCCGGATCGAGACCATCCCGGTGCCGGACATCGAGGTGGAGGACCCGGACGGCGACGCCCGGGTGCTGGTCCTCGGCTGGGGCTCGACGTACGGGCCGATCGGCGCGGCGTGCCGCGGGGTCCGCCAGCGTGGCCTCTCCATCGCCCAGGCGCACCTGCGGCACCTGGCACCGATGCCGGCCAACCTCGGTGAGGTGCTCCGCTCGTACGACAAGGTGGTCATCCCGGAGATGAACCTGGGCCAGCTCGCCCACGTCATCCGGGCCCGCTACCTGGTCGACGCGATCAGCTACAACCAGGTCCGCGGCCTTCCGTTCACGGCCTCCGAGCTGGAGACGACGCTGGAAGAGGTGCTGAAGAATGTCTGAGCCCGTCGCCGTCAAGCTCACCGCGAAGGACTTCAAGTCCGACCAGGAGGTGCGCTGGTGCCCCGGCTGCGGTGACTACGCGATCCTGGCAGCCATCCAGCAGTTCATGCCGGAGCTGAACATCCCCCGGGAGCGCACCGTCTTCGTCTCCGGGATCGGCTGCTCGTCCCGCTTCCCGTACTACATGAACACGTACGGGATGCACTCGATCCACGGTCGGGCCCCAGCGATCGCGACCGGCCTGTCGGTGTCCCGGCCGGACCTGTCGGTCTGGGTGGTCACCGGAGACGGCGACGCGCTCTCCATCGGTGGCAACCACCTGATCCACGCGCTGCGGCGCAACGTCAACCTCAAGATCCTGCTGTTCAACAACCGGATCTACGGTCTGACCAAGGGCCAGTATTCGCCGACGTCCGAGGTCGGCAAGGTCACCAAGTCGACACCGTCCGGCTCGGCGGACGCCCCGTTCAACCCGCTCTCGCTCGCCCTCGGCGCGGAGGCCAGCTTCGTGGGCCGCACCATCGACTCCGACCGCAAGCACCTCCAGTCGGTGCTGCGGGCGGCCGCGGAGCACGAGGGCTCGGCCTTCGTGGAGATCTACCAGAACTGCAACATCTTCAACGATGGGGCGTTCGAGCAGCTCAAGGACCCGTCCACGCGGGACGACTACCTGATCCGCCTGGAGCACGGCCAGCCGATCACCTTCGGGGCCGACGGGCAGTTCTGCGTGGTGCACCCGCCGGGCGGCTTCGGCCTGGAGGTCCGGGACACCAACTCGGTCCGCCCGGAGGAGATCGTCGTGCACGACGCGACGGTCACCGACCCTGCTTACGCCTTCGCGCTGTCCCGGCTGCCCGGGCTGGACCTGCGCAACACTCCGATCGGGGTGTTCCGCTCAGTGGACCGACCGTCCTACGACAGCGTGGTGCAGGCTCAGCTCGCGGCCGCCAAGGCGACTGTCACCGAGACCCCCGAGCAGCAGCTCGCCGGCCTGCTGGGCAGCGGCGAC
The DNA here is from genome assembly GCF_040649935.1 of Micromonospora sp. NPDC048842. Lineage (NCBI taxonomy): Bacteria > Bacillati > Actinomycetota > Actinomycetes > Micromonosporales > Micromonosporaceae > Micromonospora > Micromonospora sp. NPDC048842. The sequence goes on from NZ_JBEZGK010000011.1 coordinate 18,987, forward strand.
ACCTGGACGATCATGTAACCCGTCCGCACCGACGAGAGCGGCCGTCCCCGATCCGGGGGCGGCCGCTCTCGTCGTACCGGCGCTTTCTCAGCGCTGGGCGGTGGCCGGCATCCAGAGGTTGTCGATCTCCTTCTCGGCCGCCGCGAGACTCGCCTCGTGCAGCGGGATCAGCTCGGCCATCGCCGGCACCGACGGCGCCAGGGTCAGCTCGGCGCTGATGAAGCGCGGCTGCATGCCGGTCATCGACAGACCGTGCGGGAGCCACGGCTCGGCGTGGTCCCAGCCGTTGCGAGGAGTGCCCTCGCCGTAGCCGCCGCCCCGGGTGGCCAGCACCACGAACTCGCGCCCGCCGAGCAGGCCCTCCTGGGTCGTCGGGTCGTACGCCAGCCCGGGAACGATCAGGTGGTCGACCCAGGACTTGACGCTGCTGGGCGCGCCGAAGTTGTAGAGCGGCAGGCCGAGCAGCACCACGTCGGCCTGCTTCACCTCGTCGACGAGCCGCTCGCTGAGCTGCCAGGACTCGCGCTGGGCCGGCGTGTGCTGATCCGGAGGGGTCATTCGCGCCAGCCCGCCGTCCGCGTCCAGGTGCGGCAGCGGCTCGGCGCCCAGGTCCCGGTAGGCCACGGTGCCGTCCGGGTGGGCCGCACGCCATGCGTCGACCGCGCGGGAGGTGAGTCGCCGGCTGACCGACCAGTCACCGCGGATGCTCGAGTCAATATGCAGCAGATGCATTATTCCTCCTTCAGGAATCGTCTGTGAAGAACCAACTATTTATAGCAGGCCGATGTTCCGCTGAGTCGGTAGACTGGGTCACATGTCCGCGCAGCCGCTCGACTCCACCGAGCACCGCTCGGGCGCACTCCTGGACCACCTGGCCCGGCGGATGCGGCTGCGGTCGGAGTCGGTGCTGGCGCCGTTGGGGCTACGCCCCCGGCATCTGGTCGCGCTCACAGTGCTGCGCGCCGGCGGCGGCACCGGGCAACAGGCGCTCGCCACCATCCTGGAAATGGACAGCACCAACATCGTCGGGCTGCTCAACGACCTGGAGGCGAAGCACCTGATCGAGCGTCGGCGCTCACCCGAGGACCGCCGCAGACACGTCGTCGAACTCACCGAAGATGGGGCAAAACGCCTCAGCGAGGCCGAATGTGCCCTGGCCGGCGCCGAGGACGAGGTGCTGGGCGCACTGGACCCCGCCGAGCGGGAGACGCTCTACAAACTGCTCAGCCGGGCCTCCACCGGCACGGCGGTCAGCTGCACCCAGGCGATCTGCGCCGCCGACGACACCTGCTGACGCCGCCTCACCACAGCGGTGGCGTCATGCCAGCGGTCACACCGGTCGGCAGCGGTAGGGCGATCAGGCGGTGGTGGCCGACTGGGGGCGGTCGTCGCGTACGTGCACCAGCATGTCGCCGGTCTCGATCACCGCGCCGGCCCGGTCGGCCAGGGTGACCACCTTGCCCCGCCGCACCAGGGCGATCACCAACGACTCCAGCTCGCGCGGCGAGCGACCCACCTCGTCCCGCTCGGCGGAACGCATCGCCAGCGCCATGCCCTGGCCGGGAGTGAGCAGGTCCTCCACCACGTCGATCAGCGGCGGCGCCGAGGTGGACAGGCCGAGCAGCCGGCCCGCAGTGGCCGAGGAGACGATCACGTGGTGCGCGCCACTCTGCTTGAGCAGCGGGGCGTTCTCCGCCTCCCGCGCCGCCGCGATGATGCGGACCTGTCCAGCGGTGAGCTGCCGTACCGTCAGCGCGACCAGCACCGACGCGTCGTCACTGTCGGTCGCGATGATCACGGCCTTCGCGTTCTTGACGTGCGCCTCGTTCAGCACCGACGAACGGGTCGCCGAGCCCTCGATCGCCACCAGCCCGGCGGAGGTGGCCTGCCGCAGGGCGGCGGCACTGCGCTCCACCACCACGATCCGGGAGCGGTCCAGACCGTTCTCCATCAGGGCGGAGACAGCGCTGCGCCCCTTGGTGCCGTAGCCGCAGATGATGACGTGGTCCTTCACGGCTCTCCTCCACCGCGACAGGCGACGGCCGGTCCGGTACTGCTCGGTCAGAACTTCCAGTGTGGTGCCGACCAGGATGATAAGGAAGATCACTCGGGCCGGGGTGATGAAGAGGACGTTGACCAGCCGGGCCGACGGCGCGGCCGGGGTGATGTCCCCGTAGCCGGTGGTCGAGAGTGACACGACAGCGTAGTAGAAGCAGTCGAGGAGGGTGAGGCCGTCCTCGTTGACATCGCGGTAGCCGTCCCTGCCCAGGTAGACAGCGGCGACCACGGCGAAGACCAGGCCCAGGGCGGCGGCGAGCCGAAGGCTCAGCGCGCTCAGTGGGCCCCGGCGCTGTGCGGGAAAATGGATCACCGTCGAACCTGCTCGCCCGCCGTCGCCTGCACGCCCACAACATAGCGGGTACGCCGCCAACCGCACGCCCGGGTTACGGAGGACAACCGGCTGCGCGCCCGCACCCGACTACCGGACGACAACGACGAACCGGTGCAGGCCGGCAGACGGAGGGGGCGCGACCCTCGTGACGACGAGCGGCAGACGGCGAGCCGAGGCCGACGACGAATACACCGAGTACGTCAGATCCCGGATGGTGCAGTGGCGGCGCACCGCCTACCTGATGTGCGGGGACTGGGACCGGGGCGACGACATCCTGCAACGGGTGCTCACCGAGCTGTACCGCTCGTGGGCGCGGGCCCGACAGGCCGATCACCTGGACGCGCTGGTCCGCACCATGTTGGTGCGGCGACTGATCGACGAGCGGCGGTTGCGGTGGGCGCGGGTCCGCCTCGGCGCCGCGCTGCCCGACGTGTCCAGGGCCTTTGCCGACCCGACCGACCGGATCACAGTGGTGGGCGCGCTGCGGCAGGTGCCGCCGCGCCAACGAGCGGTGCTGGTGCTGCGGTACTTCGAGGACCTCAGCGTCGAGGAGACAGCCCGGGCCATGGGCTGCTCGACGGGGACTGTGAAGAGCCAGACCGCCAAGGGCCTGGCCACCCTGCGCACCCTGCTCACCCCCACCCTGACCGCGAACTGAGAGGAGCGAAGATGCTTAACGAACGCCACATCGGCGACCTGATGCTGACCGAGATCGAGTCGGCTGAGCGGCCCTCCGTCGTGCTGGACGTGGAACGGGCGATGAGCACGGCACGGCGGCAACGCCGCCTCGCCCAGGGTGCCGGCGCCGCGCTGCTGGCGGTGGCACTGACCGTCGGCGGGCTCACCGTCCCCGACCTGCTCACCCCGGACCGACCGCCGGCCCCCGCCCCGTTCGGCACGACGCCCGCCGATGGCGAGACCGGTCTGCCGGTCGCGCTCACCACTGTCGACCCACAGCGGGTTTACGTTCGGTTCGGCTGGCTGCCGGACGGGCTGCGGGATCTCCAGTACCAGGCCGGACTGCTCCTCTCCGGCCCGGGTGTGCACCTCAGTGCGTCGAACGGCCGCACCGACGACCAGCGACAGTTCGTGGCCGTCTCGCTTCTTCCGAAGGACGTACAACCGTCGGCACCGCAGCGTGACAGCGGGGAGTTGGCCCTGGCCCGTGCCACCGAGGCCGGTCCCGAGCTGAACGGCGGGCCCAGCGTCTTCACCAGCTATTCCGGTGCCGAGAAGCCGGAGGCGATCCTGCGCTGGGAGTACGCCCCGAAGGGCTGGGCGCAGGTCCGGGTGTTCGGAGTGCAACCGGATGCGCGGGACGCCGCGGTGCAGGTGGCCCGTTCGCTACGGTTCGACACGAGCCTCGTCCCGATGCCGGCGACGGTGACAGGTTTACCGGCCAACCTGGGGCTGATCACGGTCGACGTGTCCGAGTCCCTGGATGAGCCCCTGACCTGGTACCTCGGGATGACCTGGACAGCGGAGCCGGGTACCGAGCCCGGTCGGCAACGGGCCCGGACGCTGTCCCTCGGCGTCTCCCGCTACCGCAACATCACCGATCCCACGGCCAGGGGGTACGTCGACCCGAACACCACACTTGACGGACACCCGGCGCGGTTCACCGGAGAGAACGGCAACGAGTCGTTGACCGTCTACGACGTCCACGGAGTGAATGTGTCGATCGACGACAGCGCTCTGCTTCCCACCGGCGGCACCCGGGCGCTGTTCCCGGCGGTCACGCTGGTGGCCGATCCGGCCAACTGGCACACCCACCTGGCTCGGTGACGGGGTCGGGCCCGCGCCTGGCGCGGCGCGGGCCCGCACGGGCAGCCGGCAGGTCCGGCAGCGGGCATGATGGGGATGTTCCCCCGACGACGACCGCGAAAGTGAGGCCGGCATGTCGTTGCTGCGACGAGTGATCGGCGGGGTGCTGCGCCGCCACCGCCAGCGTCAGGGCCGCACGCTGCGCGAGGTGGCCGCGTCGGCCGACGTTTCCGTGCCCTACCTCTCGGAGGTCGAGCGGGGCCGCAAGGAGGCCTCGTCGGAGGTGCTGGCGGCGATCTGCCGGGCGCTCGGCATCAGCCTCGCCGACCTGCTCGGCGAGGCCCGCGACGACATGCGCCGGGTCGAGCCCCGCCTCCCGGCCGCGCCACGCGCCGCGCTCACCCATTTGGAGCGGGTCGATGCGACTCGGCGGGAGATCGGCAACGCCACTTTGCTGGTGGGTCCACGTGTCGGCGGGTTCGTCCTGCACCGAGGACCGGCGGCGAGCGAGCCGACCCTCAGCGTCGGCGCGATGGCCTCCGCTGGTGGCTCGCGCCCCGGCCCGCGTACCGCCGCCCTGGCTGACCGCACGCAGACCCGGCTGGGCCTGCGGCGGCTGACCGCCGCGTAGGCCGCGTGGTTCTGCTGTCGGCGGATCTGCCGGCGGCAGAATCATCGGGCCAGCCACCGCCGTCGCCCGCACGCTGGAGGGGCCGGTCCACCGGGCGGTCCCCACCGCCCGCCGGCGCGGTGGAAGGCGACGGCACATGATCGGGTACGACGTGCGAATGGTGGAGGGCGGGCAGCCGTCCTTCGGTGACCATGTGTTCGAGCGGCTGCTGCGCGAGCGGATCGTCTTCCTCGGCACCGAGGTGACTGAGGAGTCGGCCAACCAGATCTGCGCGCAGATCCTGCTGCTCGCCGCCGAGGACGACGGCCGGGACATCTACCTCTACATCAACTCGCCGGGCGGTTCGGTGAGCGCGGGAATGGCTGTCTACGACACGATGCGTTACGTCCGCAACGACGTGGCGACGCTGGCGCTCGGGTTCGCCGGCTCGATGGGGCAGTTCCTGCTCTGCGCGGGCGCGGCCGGCAAGCGGTACGCGCTGCCGCACTCGCGGATCATGATGCACCAGCCGTCCGGCGGGATGGGCGGAACCGCAGCCGACATCACCATCCAGGCGGAGAACATGCTGCACGTGAAGCGGACGATGCAGGAGCTGATCGCCCAGCACAGTGGACGAACCCTCGACGAGATCCAGCGGGACTGGGACCGGGACCGCTGGTTCACCGCCGAGCAGGCCCGGGAGTACGGCCTCATCGACCAGGTGGTCACCCGAGCCGAACAGCTCCCGTCGCTCTGATCAACGTCTGGTGGACACGGTACCGCCAGACCATCCCACCCATTAGCCTCCGTAGATATCTTGGCGGGCGTAGAAGGAGTGGGAATGACTGACGGTCACGAAGGCAACTGCTGCGGCGACGACACGACCACCTCTGCCGTGAGTCGCCGCACGATGTTGCGCGCGGCGGTGCTGGGTGCGGGTGCCATCAGCACCGGTGGCCTGCTGGTTCCCGAGGCCGCACAGGCCGCACCGTCGATCTACAACCCGTTCGGCGCCTACCCGATCACCGATACCTGGGAAGGTCACCTCCGCCGCGGATCACTAGGCGGCATCGACTTCGGAATGGGGGTGGGCACGGCGTTGCCGGCCTGCGGCGCCGGCACCATCCAGAACATCCCCAACAACGGCACGGGCGGGCACACCGTCACGATCCAGCACGCGGACGGGTACCGCAGCCAGTACCTGCACCTGTCGCAGTTCCTGCTCGGCAACGGTGCCAGCGTGGGCGCGGGCACGATCGTGGGCCGATCCGGCGGCGCTGCCGGCGCGCCCGGCTCGGGCAGCTCGACGGGCCCGCACCTGCACTGGCACATGATCGACCCGGCCGGCACCCGGATCAACCCGCTCGCCTTCATCCAGCAGAACCCGGCCGACCAGCCCCGTCAGGTGTTCGAGGCCGCCAGCAACGCCGGCTGGCGCGCCCTGCCGGTCTCCGGCAGCGCGGGCGCGGTGACCGGCACGGCGACGACAGCGATCACCATCGGATCCACGAAGATCCTCTACACCCTCAACGGCGGCCGGATCCACGAGGCCGCCAGCAACGCCGGCTGGACCAACCTGTGGACGGGCATCCACGGCGCACAGGGCACCGCACTGGCCGCGATCAACCTCGACGGGGTGAAGCTGGTCTACAACGTCGTCGACGGGTACGTGCACGAGGCAGCCAGCAACAACGGCTGGCGCAACCTCAACACCGGCATCGGTGGGGCAAGCTCGTCGTCGATTTCGGTGATCGCGCTGAACGGCGTCAAGTACGTCTACAGCATCGTCGGCGGCTACGTCCACGAGGCGCACAGCGCCAACGCCTGGCGGAACCTGAACACGGGCATCCCGGCCTCGGCGGTAGCGGCGATCACAGTGGGCAGCACGAAGATCCTCTACACACTGAACGGCGGCCGGGTCTACGAGGCCGCCAGCAACGCCGGCTGGGCAAACCTGTGGACCGGCATCCACGGCGCACAGGGCACCTCGCTGGCCGCGCTCAACGTCAACGGGGTGAAGCACATCTACAACGTCGTCGACGGGTGGGTGCACGAGGCCGCCAGCAACAACAGTTGGCGCAACCTCAACAGCGGAGTCCGCGGAACCCGGGCGGCGGCACTCGGCCTGGATGGCGTCAAGCTGATCTACGCAGCCTGAGTCGCTCTCCGCGCCGCGAGCCCCCTTCGCGGCGCGGAGCACCACTTCTCTCAGCGGATCCCAGGCAGCGCGCCGGTCAGGGGCGGCCGTTGATGCTCGCCCGGGCGCGGAGCCCGGCGCGTGGTCTCTGGGCGAATCGGGCGGGTGGCATCGAGTGCGAATGCGAACCGATGAACGCAGGAACGTGTCCGCAGGCGATGAAGCTTTGTGGAGTCCCGCGCCAGCGCAGGTCGCCGATGAGACCGCCAGTCGAGAGCGAGGTTCGTTTGCCCGAGCTGTGGTCCTGGGCTGGGAAGATAGGGGTCCGGGTGGCAGGGTGAACCGGGACCACTCCCTGCCACCCCAGTTGAGTGCCTGGGTCGCTAGACTGGGCCCTCGCGCCCCCGTAGCTCAGGGGATAGAGCATCGGTTTCCTAACCCGACGCTCCGCCGGTGTCCGCAGGTCGCTGACCTGCGGCTTTTCTTTTTCTACCTGGTGTATACAGGTCGCAGGAAGGCCTTGCTGCGATCGCTTGCGAAAGATCAGCTAAGCGTTGTTCGTTATGCTCCAACAGTGAGCAATGAACCACGGTAGACAGTGCCTCGTAGCCCCCGACCAAGCGGTAGAACCCTTCTGGCCAGTGCCCGCTGGCGCGGCTCGGCGTGCCCACCGATCCACCAACGCAACAGCGCCTCCAGCTAAACAGCTTGTCGGGCATGTGATTCTGGTCTGGTGACTCAGAGTCCTGTCCTTGAGTTCTCGTACCAGCAGTTTAGTTCGTTCGTGCGGCGTTTTAATCAAGAGGCCTTGCTGCAGGCACTCGCGCGGCGATCGCTGCGGGTGCCGTTGCGGCTGTCCCCTGAGGAGCCCGGTGCGCGGATTTTTATGGAGACACCGCCATGGGCGCTGGCCGCCGTCGCGAAGGCGTCCATCCTGCATGGCAACTCGCACCGGCGGAGCGTGCCGCAGGAGCGGGACATTGTGACGGCATGCTGGATGCATGAGAACCTCGTTCCGGAGGAGCTCGATCACTCCGACCTAAACTCGGCCTTCGCGATCATGGCGCGCACCCTCTACGAACAGTTCCCGTACCAGGAGCACGGTCTGGCCGAGCTCGCGCGTCCGGTGGTGTTCTTTGACGACTACGCCGGCAGCAGGCGGCTGAAGGTGATCCCGCCGGAGGCGATTGCTCAGCTTCTCGGTGCCCCGACGGTCACCGCGACGGAGATCGTGGTCATGCTCGCCACCTCGGCGGAACGCAACAGCGGCTTCTTCGATCCGGCCTGGCTCGATCAGCCGCAGTTCACCGAGCTGCTCGCTGTGCTGCCGCGGGACGAGATCCTGGGTGTCATCCGTTCGGTCTTCGGGCAGACCATGGAGGAGTTCCGCCAGGAGAACACTTCGGCTGAGCAGCGAACACCGTTGCCGCACCTCGACCGCTACGCCTTCAATCCGCTGACCTCACGGCCGTTCGTGCGGCTCTCGGACGGCCGGCTCATCGCGCCGGTCCGCCACCTCATTCCGCGGCGCCTGACGCCACTGGAGCTCTACTACGTAGGAATCGCCCGATGGGGGACGTCGTTCACGCGTGAGCTGGGTTATCTGCATGAGGACTACGTCGGACGGCAGTTCGCGACCCTCCCGGACGCTCGGGTGTATCCGGAGATCATGTATCGGGAGCGCAGACAGCAGGCAGCGAGTACAGATTGGTTCGTGGTGTTCAACGACCTGGTGCTGCTGGTCGAGACCAAGGCGACGCGCTCCCCGCTGGCAGCCCGCGCCGCCGACGCCACGGTGCAAGAGGCCTACGTCAAGACTTTGGGTGAGGCGTTCGACCAACTCGGCCGGACCCTCGACAAGATCCAGGCTGGTGCGCCCGAGTTCGCGGAGATTCCGACCGACCGGCCGTTCATTGGCATGGTCGCGACGCTCGACCCATGGTACGTCGCCAACAGTCTCGGCCGGACATTCCTGCCCACCCCGGCGCTGCCGACCGTAGTGGCGCCGCTGCGCGACATCGAGCAGTTGATCAGCATCGGGCAGCACCAGTCGGCCTCCTCGATCCTGCAGGAGATCGTGCGGGCTGGCGATGAACGCCAGACCTGGGAGCTGGGCACCGCGTTGCAGCAGTTCCGCGGCGCGGCCGATCGCAACCCGCTGCTGCACGCCGCCTTCGACCGCCTCCCGATCCGTCGGTAGACGCGACCGTGACCACCGCCGGGTCGCTGTCGAACTGTCGGGCAGTCTGTCTGCGTTGGGCGGAATGATCGGCTCCAGCCTGCCGGATGGGGTCTGCGGACCGATGTGGTCGCCGTTCCGGGTCGGTTCGCCAGCACCACCGGGTGTTCGCCATCGTCAACCACGGTGGCGCAAAATGGTGGAGGCCCTGGCCACCTTCCCCACTGCGAAGCGAGCCACATCGTCGCGCCCACCGATTGCTCGACCGCTACGTGCTCAACCAGCACAACAATTTGCGCCAATCCCTCCGATATCGGGTCAGGTCAGTTGACGACTGGCCATTGATGTAGTGAGCATCCCGGAGCCATCAGCCGACCGTCGGGAGGTATCGCAGCGCTGCCTCAAAAATGATCTAGAAACGGTCGGAGTACGCGGCTGCTCGCGGGGAGCGGGATACCTATCGTCGGATGCAGTGACCGACCACACCGGAGGAACCGCATGATCCTGAGGCTGGCCGAAGTGTTGAGTGAGCCGGAGATTCTGTACTTGACCATGGCTTTCTTCATGGCCGTGGAGGCGTTCGCCGCTTGGGTGATTGTCGATGAGCAGCGGACCCGTCGCCTGGCGCGGCTGATTGGCGCCTGGCGGAACCCCCAGGGCAAGGACGGGCAAGGCCGGTGACGCCTGTCCCGCCGGACACGGTGACCAGGTCGCAGATCGCCGCTGCGGTCTGCGTCACGGAGCAGGCCGTCAGCAACTGGATTAGGCGGTACGCCGACTTTCCCCGCCCGAGCAGCACCGGAAGAACGCACACCTATCCGACGGCCCTCGTAGCGGAGTGGTTCGACCGGCAGCACGGGACGACCTACGGGGACCGGTTCCGCAAGGCGATCCACGGCCATGACACGCGGCATCGGACCAATTCGGCGATTCTGATCGACGCGCAATGGTCGGCGCCACTCGAGAATCTAATGCTTCGCAGCAGCGATGCGTGGCTGTTCGAGCGGCTGGTCCTCACCCTTGTCCACGCGAAGCACGCCCGGGCCACGACCGCCGCGGCATACTTCACGGCACGCATCCGCACCACGTTCAAGGACCCCTGGTGGAGGAATGCCCTAACCGAGATCGACGCCGTACTGTCCGAGCGGCGGCAACCGCCGCACCTGATCTTCGACCACCTGCTCGACCGGTTCGCCAAAGCGCGACACAAGACGCTCGACCAGTACCTTGTGCCCACCGAGATCGCGCAGCTGATGGTGCGGCTGGTCGATCCCCGGCCCGGGAGCCGCGTACACGACCCGTGCTGCGGCACCGCCGGTCTGCTCGTCGCCGCCGCCGAGCACATGTCGCGTGCCAGCACCGAGTTGGCGGTCGTCAGCGGCCGCGCCGCCACCAAACGAACCCGGCACATCGCCACCATGAACCTCGCCGTGCACGGCTACCGAGCCGCCATCACCGACGACACCGCGGCCGGGCTATCGACAGTCGTCGCCGAACCCGAACAGTTCGACACCATCCTGCTCAATCCGCCGTTCAGTCGCGAGCAATGGCAGCCGGCGGACGACGCGCAGTCATGGCCGTACGGCAAGCCGAACCCCCACAACACCGGCCTTGCCTGGCTGCAAGCCGCCGCCCTGTCGCTCGCCCCTGGCGGCCGGGCCGCTGTCATCATGCCGGCCAGCGCCACCGAGGCAAGCAGCACCAGAGACCAGAACGTCCGAGCGGCGATGGTCGAGGCGGGCGTCATCAAATGCGTAATCCAGCTCCGGGAGCATATGTTCCGGGAGGCGAAGACAGCAGTCAGCATCTGGATGCTGGGTCATCCAGACGACGCACAAAGTGACGTCCTGCTGATCGACGCCAGCGCCGCCACCCGAAGGACCGAGAAGACCCACTGGGCGCTGACTGGAGACGGTATCGAGACGATCGTCGGCGTCTACCGGAATTGGCAGAACGGCGAAGTGCTCACGCCGGCGCGGGCGGGTGTCGACGCCGTCAGCGTCAGCATCGCCGAACTACGCGACAACGACTACGTCCTACAGGTCGACGCAGGCCGGCCTCGTGCCCGGCCGCTGCCGCGAACCGACGGCACCATGGACACGTTGCTCGGCCTCGTGCCGGACGACTGGCAGAACCGCCCCCTCGGCGACTTTTGCGAGGTGCAACCGGGAGTGAGCGGCGAAACCCTTCCCCCTTCGAAGAAGGCCGCCGGAGGTGTCCCAGTCGTCACCGCCACCAACGTCCGTAACGACGAGATCGCCACCGCTCCGAAATTCACCGTGAGCAGTGCCACCGCCGCCGGACTCGACCGGCGGTATCGCATCCATGCGGGTGACGTGCTGCTGGTACGAGTCGGCAAGACCAGCAGAACCGCAGTCGCAGATGACCAGCACAGCGGCTGGCTGGTCGGCAATACGTGCATCCGAGTCCGCGCGAAGGAAGGAATTCGAGCAGAGTATCTGGCCTGGTACCTCACCCATCCCGGCGTCCGGGAGTGGATCGTGGCGAGAACGCTGCCGGGCGTCAAACCGAGCATCAACGCGAAGATCATCAAGTCGATGCCGCTCGTCGTGCCGCCGACGGAGCAGCAGCGGAACCTAGCCGGAACTGTCCCGAAGTTGTGACGAGATTCTGCCAGAGCTGCGACGCTTCCACCGAGCCCATGGGCGCCGCGGTTCTGCTCACCGACGCTGGCGGGCGGGCGCTGCTGGTTGAGCCCATCTACAAGGACTACTGGGAGCTCGTCGGTGGGTGAGTCGACGCCGACGAGTCGCCCTGGCGGGCGGCGGTCCGTGAGGTCAAGGATGAGTTGGGCAAGTCGATGGTCCCCGGCCGGCTGCTGGTGACCGACTGGGTGCCGCCCCGACCGGAACGCACCGAGGGTGTCATGTTCGTCTACGACGGTGGCGCCCTCGACGAGCTGGGCACCGCTGATATCCAGCTGCCGCCGGACGAGCTGCGCAGCTGGGCGTGGTGCGATCAGGATCAGATTCGGGAACGGATGTCGGCGCTGCTGGCCCGCCGGGTGATCGCCGCGCTGTGCGCCAAGGCCGAGGGCACGATGTTCGACCTGGAGAACGGCTTTCACACGCACTGACATGCGCCGGCGACGCGCACCCTTCGTCATGAGGGTGCGCGCTGCCTTGCTGTTCTCGCTGCCTCGTCGTAGCGGTCGGCGGCTGCGGTGCCGGGTCGGATCGCTGCCACCTCGGCGACCGGTCCGGTCAGAAGCGTGCAGCCACCGGAGCGGTAGAGGCTGTCGTGGATGCCGTCGACGTACAGCAGCCCGGTCAGGTCGGCGCGGGCCTTGGCGATCGGGTGGGCCCGCTGGATCCCGGCCGCCCCGATCAGCGGTGCCAGGTCGGCGACCGCGCGGACGGCGGTGTCGACGCCGGCGGCCTCGCCAACCCTGGCGGCGAAGTCAGCGTGCGGATGCGAGTCAGCCGCCAGGCGGCTGGTCGGTGACGGTTTCCGGGCCTGTTCGGGGCTGTGCTGGAACTGTCGGAGGTGCCGTCTAGCCTCCCTGAGCAGAACGACCTGGAGGGAGCTGCTGTGTCGGGCCAGCTGGAAGAGGTGCTCAGGCATCGCTACATCTACGTGCCGCGTGGCACCGAAACGGACACGATCCAGCCTGGCAAGCGGCTCGGCCTTGCTGTAGCGCGCGAGCGCAGCGCCCACCTGACGGTCGTAGCGCCCGACAAGGAATCGGCGACCCACCATCCCGAACTCGCCAAGCTCGACATCGTGACCGAGCGGAGCGGCCACCCACAAGATGGCGGCGTGGTCCTTGCCTGGTGCCCGACCTACAAGGTTATGGAGAAGATTCAGCGCCTGGATCGGAGCGTGGTGGTGCTCGTCGAGTGGGTCCCTAGCGAGTTCGACGCTTGGGCGAGGCTTCATGGCGCGTACAACGTCGTCACTGGCGAGGTCATGGACGCGGGTCTGAGCGCCGAGATCTCCAAGGTGTTGGAGGGCATCGTGTCCGAGGGATACAACGGCTGGACCAAGGGCACCGATGAGCTCGTGACCCTCAGCTTCCTCAAGGATCTCGCAGCAGGTGGCGCCTACGACCGCGAGCTGGTGCTCGCGTACGCCCGACAGTCCAAGTCCGAGCACGCCATCGAGAGGCTGAAGAAGATCCTCGACAAGTTCGAGACGTCGCAGAGGTCGCTGGTGACCACACCGGGCTCGGACCACCTGACCAGCCGCGATTGGTAGGTGCACCTCGATGACCTTCACATCGCTCCATCGCTACCTCGGCGATCCATCCGGTCCGCTCACAGGCGAGATGATCGACCGCGCCATCGCTCAGGGCCTCCGCGAAACGGACGACCTGGACTGGAAATCCGAGCTGCCGCCGCTCGGCGCGATCCCGAACTCCGACTTCCCCAAGGACGTTGCTGCCATGGCCAACAGCGGTGGCGGCACGTTGGTCTTCGGCGTCACCGAAGCACAGAAGGCAGCCACCGGACGCAAGGACACCGGCGAGCTGACTGAGGGCTACGAGCGCGGCCTGCGCAGCGCCGCCGTGACAGCGATCAGCCCGCCGGTCTTCGGGCTCGAGGTACTCCAACTCGGCGAACCGGGCGACCAGTGCGTAGTCGTCACGATCCCACCGAGTGTCGACGGCCCGCACCTGATCTACAAGAAAGAGTACTTCGGTGCGCCCATCCGCAACGACGCAGACACCGTATGGATGAAAGAGCGTCAGATCGAGGCGATGTACCGAGCGCGCTTCGATGAGCGCCGGCGATCCACCGAGTTGCTCGACAAGCTCTACGCCGAGTCGGCCGCCATGCGCTCACCCGACAGCCCCGCCTGGATCGTGGCCGTAGCGCACCCGCGACTGCCGTCGGCGCTCACGAACCGGCCAGATCAGACGGCAGCCAGGATGGCGTTCGAGGAGGCGAGCAAGAACGCACTCGTCTACGTCGGACGAGGCAGCCTGCACCCGATTGAGAACGTCGACCGGAACAACCCCCGTCCCGGGCTCCGCCGATGGACGGCTAGACCCATGATCGACGGCGACAGCCAACGCTGGAAGGAAGCCTGGATCAGCATCCACGACAACGGCTCAGTGAGCCTCGCGGCAGCGGTGGGCGGTCACCGGCGTTCGAGCACCGAGTACAACGATGACCATGTCGTCGAGTCGCGAGACGTCGAGGTGGCGATCGCAGACTTTATGGGCCTGATCCGTGAGGCCAGCGACCGTCTGGGACTCGGTGAGTACGAGGTCAGGGTCCGGTTCGAGTGGAACAAGACCGAGCGGCTCCAGATCTGGACCACCGACGGGATGAACTTCTCGTACTCGGGCAGCACCATTCCCCTGGCCCAGTACACGCCCATCGAGGTGACCGTACGAGCAGACGCGGAGTCGACAGACTTTTGCCAGCAGGTGTACGACCTGGCGCTTGACTGCTTGAACCAGGGTGGCATCGCCCACGTGCAGACAGTGACCCACCCGCGTCTCCGCTCGTCACGGCCTTGATCGTGTGGCGCGGCCCAAAGGGACTGGAACCCCTAACCATCTGATCCGTAGCGTCCCCGTCGCCGCAACGGGAGCAAGCCGACCACCGATCGGCGGCTACCGCACACCCACCGACTAACACCAGGCCGGAATGATCAACGCTGGAGCCTTCCAAGCTGATTTTGCAGCTCAGGGCGGGTGCGGCGAGCCCGGAGATCGATGAGGGCGAGGCGCCAGGTAAGACAGCAGTCGACCAAGATCCGATGCCTCGACCGGGAGCCTCGCCTGTGCTGTCTTACGTGCAGGTCATCACCGACGCCGCCGGCGGCTCGTGTGGGCCTCAGCAGCGCTGCCCGGCTCGGCACACGACCTCACGGCCGCCCGCATCCACGGCATCATCGACGCGCTGACCAACGCGGACGTGATGACCTTCGCGGACAAGGGATACCAGGGCGCCCGGGGGACAAAGAACCGGCCAGACAGGTCGAGTCGATACCTAGGCACGCCCCATAGCCGGCTAGCTGATCCGGCGCAGTCCGGGTGGGCGCTACGAGCGAGGCCAGCCCACTCGTCGGGCCGGTCTGGTCCGGCAAGGCAGCCGGACCGGCATCACTCGATCGGTTGGGCGTGGACGCGGCTCAGCGGGCCAGCTTGACCAGTGGTGCCACGAGCGGCTTTGGGGCGTCACCGAAGAGCAGCACGATGGTCTTGAGGCGGGCGCGGGTTAGCACCACGTACAGCAGGCGGGAGCCGGTTTCGAAGGGCTCGTGGCGTTCCGGTCCGTAATAGTCGTTGCTGCGCAGGACGACGACGGTGGCGTCGGCTTCGCGTCCCTTCGTCTGGTACAGCCCCATAAGCTGCACGGGTGCGGCCGGCTCACCGGTGGCGTGAGTGAGCAGGTCGGTGCGGTATGCGGCGATGGCGGTGTCGAGGGCTTCCAACGCCTCGGCTGGGTCGCTGTGCCGACGTAGGTGACGTACGACTTGCGGCTGCAGCAGCTGAGCGGCGCGTTGCCAGTGACGGCCGCCGCGGGACAGGCCGAGGCTGTCGTGTGCCTCGGCGGCCAGGGTGACCGCGGCGGACGGCTCCGCATCGTGCAGGTGTTGGCGGAGATCGTTCAGACGCAGCTCAAGGGTGGTGGGCACGGTGAGCTGGCCGAGAAGCATCCGAGCCAGGCCCGGTACCTGTTTGCCACGTACCGAGCTGGTCACGAAGACCGCGAGACGTTGCAGCACCCGCGTCCAGGAGGCGACACCGCCTGCGAACTGGACCATGGCGTGCTGCGCGTCGAGGGCCGAGCTCAGGCATTCCGGCAGGCCGATAGCCTCGTGGGCGATGTCGAGTCCGGTGAGCTGGTCGGACAGGCCGGTGGTGGCGTCGATGTGATGGCTGAATACCCCAACGGTGTGTCCTACGGCCCGCAGCTGCTGGACGACGTCGGCGACGACCTTCGCCTCCTGGTCGATCGGCAGGCCCGCGCGGATCTGTAGTCGTACGGTGTCCAGGGCGGCGGTGACGGCGTCGTGGTCGAACTCGCGGCGGCGGATCGCGGCTGCCGCGGCCGGCAGGATGTTGCTGGGGTCACGGTGGGACGCATCGGGCAGGTCGATGCGTCGGGCACCGGGCAGCGCGAGGGTAGTTTCAAGCCGTTCCGGCCCGACACCGACGGCGTCGGGCAGTTCGCTGTAGATGCACTGGTTGGGGTCGCCCAGCAGCAGCAGCCGGGCGTCGCCGCGGATGGTGTTCAGCAGGTCGAACTGCCGGTCGTCGGTGTCCTGGAACTCGTCGCAGACGATAATCGACCAGCGGGCCTGGAGGTGCTCGCGGACGGCCGGCACGGCGCACAGCTCGAGCGCGCGGGGCAGCATGTCCCGGTAGCGGACCGTGTCGCGGACGCGGAACAACTTGGCTTCGGTCTCGCTGAACATCCTGGGTTCGGCCAGCCCGATCGCCCCACCCCAGCGAGTGAGCAGCCGCCAGGCGAAGGCGTGGAAGGTGGTGATCTCCACCCGCGACTGGTACGGGCCGAGCACCTCGGCGGTGCGGTCGAGGATCTGCGCCACCGACGAGCGGGAGAACGACAGGAACAGCGCCCGAGCCGCCGGTGGGCTGGTGCGCCGACGTCGGACGGCCGTGGCGGCGCAGTGCTCGTCGACGCGTTGCAGGTGCGCTCGGACAGCTGCCGCGGCCGTTGTGGTCTTGCCGGTGCCGGCACCGCCGCACACCAGCAGGACGGGATCGTCGGCGTCGACGACCTGCTGCTGCTCGGGGTCAGGCTGATAGGTCACGGCAGCTTCAACTCCACCAAGTTGACCGCCCCGACCGGCTTGCAGAGAGTGCTGAGGACCTTCCTGGCCAGCGGCGGTGCCTGACCCCCTGTCGGCAATGCCTCGACGAACGGCTGGTGCAGCCCACCCTTCGCCTTCAACTGCTTGATGATCTTGGCTTCGAGGTCCTTGTCGTCGATCACGTCGACGTCGATGCCAGTCAAGTCGTAGTCGTCAACGAGCTGGCGCAGCGCAGCCCGCAGCCGCTCGGGTTCGATGCCGTGGGTCAATGCCCGCTCAACCGAAGTGCGCTCGGGCAGCTGGATCACCTGCTCGGCCACCTCGGTGAGTTCGGCTATAAGAGCGGCATCGGCGCCAGGTTTGTCGTTGTCGAGCACCACCCGCACGTGGAAGCCGAGGTCGCTCGCGAGGCGGGCCAGCTTGGGCAGTTCATCCTTGCCGCCGTCGCCGTTGGCCGGGGCGACCATCCGCACACCGGCCGCAGCCGGCGGTGCCACGCTGCTGCGGCGCAGCCGCCGGTCCGCGACGGCGGTGTAGCCGTCTAAGTCGTGCGCGCCTTCCAGCACCGCTACGGTCCGGGAGGTCATCGCCGGCAGCAACAGCAGGTGCAGTTGGCGACGGGCTGAACGTTCCTTGCGGTCAGTGGTGGGCGCCAATTGATGGACCTGACGGTGACCGTGGCTGCGCGTGAGCCGGATCATCTCCTCAGGGGTAAACGCCCGAACGACGTCCGGGCGGCGTGTAGACAGCCACACCTGCCCGGCCTTGCGCCGTAGCAAGCAGGCCAAATACTCCGCAGACGCCGCGTCGAGGTCATCGCCGAAGTCGTCAGCGAGCACAATCGCGCCAGGCTCCGACGCCGACACCACCGCTTCAGCAGCAGCCAACACCCCAGCCGTGGTCGAGCCGTGCGCCGTGAGCGGCAGCGCGCCGGCGGCGTCGAGGGCCAGCGTTGGCTGCAGAGTCCGCAGAATCGCCGACACAGAGCCGTCATCGGCGGCGAAGCCGAGGTCATCGGCCGGGGCGGTGCCGGTCATCTGCAGCAACTGCCCCGCGCCAGCGCCGAGGACCTCCTCGATCGTCTTCCGGATGCTGGTGCTGCCGGTCAGCCGGTCGATCGCATCGGCGACATTCGTGTTCAACGCCGCCAGCGCCGCGAGCAGGTCTGGCTCGTCGGCGTCGGAGACCAGGCGCCGGAACATCCCGTCCGGGCGCAGCTGCAGCGGAGCACGCCGGTCCAGCACGATCGCCGCGACGAGGTCACGCTCGGCGCGAGGCGCCCGCAGGCCGCTCTTCGGATACTCCACCCAATGCTCGGCGGTCTCGCTGGCCTGGTCGACGCGCAGCCGGTAGCACAACCGCAGCCCCATGACCGCCTCGTCGGCACGGGCCTCCTCCGCCGGCAGACCGGTGTCCGGATCGATCAGCTCCAGCCGGTCGTCGAGCTCCTGGGCGACCGCATCGTCGAGCTCGACCAGCGTGACCTCGACTTCGGTCAGCTCATCCTCCGCGTCCGGCGTCGGGACCGGTCGGTGCACGTCGAGCAGGTTGGGACGGGCGTTGGTGCTACGTGGGTCGAGCACCCGCCGCAACGCAGTGATCAAATCGGTGCGACCTGCCCTCGGTTCCCCTACCACCACGGCGTGCTCGGCCGGGAACAGCTCTAGGTCGACGAAGCCGCGGAAGCGCTGCAAGCGAACCCTGAGTGCGCGCACGACGCCGTCCACCTTTCGAAACTGATGCTCTCTGTCGGGTCGGTAGAGCCGTTCCGATCGCAGCTCGCCGGATTATTGCCTCGCTCGACAGGACGTGTCCATGGACCGCCTGGAGCCGCTCTATCATGCCGCACTCACCGCGGGTGCCGCCGCTGACTTTCTGGCTCGGACGCATCCAACCCATCGCCGGCGCCACCGGTATTCCCGCAGCGCACCGGAATGAGCGCCGCCGCTCGGGCCATCGGCAGCAACGTGCGGACGCCGTCGGCCCGGGCCGGTGTTCACCCGATCCGGTGCGGCGGCTGTCAATGGCGCGCTTGTCTGCGGCGCGGTCCTACCCGCGTCGCCCTCAGGAGCTGCCGCATCTGTGCCGGATGATGGTGCGGTGACATACGACCTGACCCGGATCGACGAACGGCGGTTCGAGGACCTGTGCCGGGCGTTGGCAGTGCACGTGCTTGGGCCTGGCCTGCAGGTCTTCGGTCCTGGACCGGACGGCGGCCGGGAAGCCGCGTTCGACGGCCCGGTGCCGTACCCGACCAGCAGCAGCGGCTGGGACGGCTACGGCATACTGCAGGCCAAGTGCCGCCAGCACGACGTCGGGCGCAACGACGCGGACTGGCTGAGCCGCACGATCATCCGCGAGCTGGACCTGTGGGCCGATCCCGCCCGCAAACGGGTCAGCGACGGCCGCGTCCCGCAGTACCTGATCGTCACGACGAACGTGCGGCTGACCAGCGTCGCGCGGCGCGGCGGCATCGACCGGGTCCGGACCCTGCTGGCCGGCTACGCCGACCGGCTCGGCCTGAAGGGCTGGGACCTGTGGGACGCCAACAAGCTCTCCGCGTTCCTCGACGCCTATCCCGATGTCGCGGCACGCTTCGCCGAGTTCATTTCGCCGGGTCAGGTGCTGGTCAAGGCGATCGACACGCTCGATGATGTCCACGCCGCCCTGGCCGGCGGCCGGTTCACGATCGGCCAAGGCGAGCCCGGCTGTCGTCGGGCGTTCGAGGCGGCGTACCGGGCCGCCGGTGGTGCGGCTGTGCTGGGCGAGCCGAGCAGCGAGGTGTACGACGACGGACCCGGCTGGGTACAGCACTTCACCGCCCCATCCAGCAAGACATCTGACGTACCGGTCGGCGGCGAGGCGGTGATCTGCGCCGGGCGCGGCCGACCGGCGGTCGCGGTCACCGCCGCACTGTGGGACACCATCCGCGCCGCTGCCGGTGCCGGGCAGCTGTCCTCGGTCGGCTACCCGGTCGTCACCGCGGACACTCCGCCGCTGTTATCCACCGACGCTGACGAGGTGCTCCTCGACGGCGGCGACTGGAAGGCTGGCCGCCTGGTCCGTGACCCCGGCGGCGGCTGGCGGTGGAAGCCGCAAACGGCGTCCAGTTTCGACGTCGGCATGACCCGCGATTGGCACACCGCCGGCGGCGACATGATGGACCTGCGGCTCCGGTGCGCCGCCACAATGCGCTGGGCCGACAACGCAGCGTTCGCGATTGACGGCGACGGACGGCGGCGGCTGCGCGCCGCGCTGCGCGAAGGACCGCTCAACGAGGTCATCGCCGCGCTCGCCGCCCGGTTCGGGCTCGACGCCGGCGGTGACTGGGACCGGACGCCCGAGGCCGAGGGCTACAACAACCGGCGCTTCGCCAGCTACCGCCGGCTCGTCCCTGGTACCGAGGGCCGTCCAGCGCTCGGAGTGTGGGCGCGGTTTCAGCTGCCCGACGGGCTGCGTGACACCGTCGTGAGCATCGTCGACCTGCGGATCGACTTCACCGCCCTACCCGAGCACGTCACCGGCCCGGACGCCCCGCCGGTCGACCTGCCTCACCGGCTAAACCCGGCCGACCTGCACCGCTACCTGACCGCTGCGTGGCTGGCCGCGTCCCAGTCTCTGCCGCTCGCTGCCACCCCGCACCCCGACGCCGCCACACCCGCCGGACCGAGCCGTGTCGAAGTGCACCTGGGCACTGAACGGCCGTGGGCGTCGCCGCCTGGCGGACGGGTCGTCGGGCTGCTCGACATGCTTGATCTCGCCGACTGGGGCAGCCCACCCGAGCAGCTCAGTCCGTGGATGTCGGCGACGGTGACCACGCCGTTGGACCTCACCGTCGCCGAGGTCGACGACCTCGTCGAGCACACACTGCGGTACCTGGCGTCCGGGTTCGGGTTCCTCGGACCCGACGATTGACAGCAGCTCCGGCCGGCCGGGCGGGCTCCGTCGCCAGGTCCCGGCGGCAGCAGGCGTCGTGCAGCGACGCAGCAGCCCAACTCGACCGGCTGTCCGGGGTGTCCAGATGCCGCGGCACCAAGGCGCTCGTGCTCCACTTCGGACCACCTCCACCGCAGAAGTCGGCGCTGCACTCGCAACCAGCGTTGCACCGCTCATCACACCGCACAGCCTGATCGCGCACGACGAGCCCGGCCGCTTCTCCCGGCCAAAGAGTCGAGGGGCCACCCGCCTACAGGCTCGTAGTTCGCAGACAGCCGGATCCTGTTCGGTGTCAATGCGGGTTCAACCTTGGCCCCTCTGTTCGGGCGGTTCCGAAACCAAGGGTCAGTTTCAGGCGGAGCCGACAGTTCGGTTCGTTCTTTGGACCGCGCTGCTATATACGGCCGTGTCCAGCTCCATCGAGTACGCCGTGCCCCTTACTGTCGGCTGATGCAGCGATGGGATTCGCTCAATGAGCGGCAGCTCGACCTGCTTCGCCGTATCCACGGCGGCGATGACCTCAGCGGCCCGGACGGCGTCGAGCGCCGCCGGTCGGCGCGTGCGCTCCAAGACCGGAACCTGGTGACGGTGACACGCAAGGCAGGGGTGTGGAGGGCGTCCTCGACCGACGCCGGTCGCTTCTACCTTGAGTATGGCCACCATCCCGATCATCCCGACCACCGTGCTCTCCTCCCGCGGTCCGAGACGCCGGCACCCGGCGGCATCGCCGGCGGCGCTTCGTCGGCGGAACTGCTGCGATCGGCTCGCGAACTGCTCGACCGTTTACAGCACGAGGGCGGCATGGTCCGTATCGAGAGTCCTGACAGTGGAACGCGGGCCCGGTACCGCCGAACCATTCACGCGTTCAAGCAGCAGGGACTTGTGCCATCGGGTCACCATCTGCGCCACACTGGCCGCGACGCCGGCGACATCGTCATCCGCCTGTACACCGATGCCGGTCCGGACGAGACCGACTGGAACCGGATCCGGCTCAACACCCGACGTGTCACCACCGACCCGCATCTGGCGTTCAGCGCCCTCGAAGCCGATCCGACCAGCCTCGCCGTCAGCCCGGACCTACTGCCCCGGGCGTTGCTGCTGATCCGGCAGCTCGCCGGCGAGGCGGCCCGGCGTGGGCACCGGCTCGGGGTCAACACCAAGGCGAAACACCCGCGGGTGTTCCTCCAGGCCGGGCAGGTCCGACGCACGGTCACCCTGACCGAGGAACGCGACCAGGTCCCGCACGAACCCACCGCCGAGGAGCTGAAGGTGCTGCGCCTGCGGCCGTGGATGAAACCCGCGGAGTTCGACGTCGTCGACTCCGGCAGGCTCCGCTTGGAGATCGCCCGGGCCGGCCACGACAACCGGGACACCTGGACCGACACCGCACGCGGACGTCTGGAACAACGCGTCGCACAGATCGTCCAAGGGTTCGAGGCTGGCGTCACCGCCGACGAACAGCAACGGCGGGCAGCCGAAGTCGCGAGGGAGAAGGCCGCGGCCGAGCACCGGCGGCGGCAGGAGGAAGCCGCGGCCGAGCGCAGACGGCAGGAGGAGGCCACCCTCGCGCAATGGCACGCCGCGATGGCCGACGCCCGCGTCCGGGCCGCGGACAACATCCGCGCGGAAACCTTCCGCAACGCCTACCAGGCGTGGACCACCGCAGCTGACATCCGCGCGTTCTGCACCGCCCTTGAACAAGCGGCCGAGGAGCGGACCGGCGCCGGCGGGTACCTCGCCAGCTGGGTCGCGTGGGGCAGGGCCGCCGCCGACCGGATCGACCCCATCCGCAGTCCCCGTGTGCTGGCTGACATCGACTACGACCCCGAACCCGAACCCGGACCCGGACCCGACGACCTGCGCCCGTTCCTAGGTGACTGGAGCCCTCACGGGCCACGCAAGGAGCACCGCCCTCATCACGACCGGCAGGCCCACGCCGGCATCCGCCGACAGGCGGAATCCTGGCACCACGGGCTGCTCGACCGCGGCGCCTGAAGTGCGTCCGCACCTCAACCGCCACCACACACCGGCCGGATGCGCACGAGCCTGCGCCGGGACCTGCCGCCATCGCGGCGCGAACCGCCAGCACGACCCGGTACTACGCCAACAAGCGACGCTTACCCGAAGGACGGCTGGATGAGAATCGACCCCTCCCGCTTCACCGTCGGTGACGAATGGGCGTACCGGCAGTCGGATGACGCATCGTCCGAACGTGTCCGCATCCTGGCCGTCGAGCCGAAGAAGACCAGCGCCCGGCTCGAGATCAGATTCCTCGACGACCCCGACGAACGGGTGGAGAAGGTCCCCGGGTCGCGGCTGCGGGTGCCGTGGAACGAGGTCGGGACCTTCGACGCGCTGATGGCGAACTGGCAACGCATCGACGATCTGAGCCTCGACCGTACAGAGGAGGCCTGCGTCGAGGAGGTCTTCGGCCTCTTGATCAGCGATGGCGTAGCCGAGCTGCTCTGGTCCCCGGTGTCATGCGCCACCGACATCCACGACAGGGCCCGGCTGAGCGAGATCATCGGCGGCCCGATCGACGACATCCTCGCCTCGGCTGAATGGTTCGACCACGACGGCCGGACCATCCTGTCGCCGGCCGGCACCCTCCAACTGGTCGAGGCCGCGTGCCGTGCCCGTCCGATCCAGGTCCTCGACCTCGTCATCGAGCAGGAAGCCCAGTCCCGCCACAAATGCAAGTTCGGCGATGAGCATCGCGTCGGCCGCGACAGCCGGTCGACGACACCGGAATGGGAGTACGACTGGTACCGCCGCCACGACCGACCCCGTCACGAACTACTACGCCAGTGGTGCGGTCACCGCGCAGTCACCCACCACGAACGGTTCCTCGCCGCCGAAGCCGAAACCCACCGCCTCGACATCCTGATAACTGACCTCCTCAAGGCCCTGGACAACCTCGGCGAACACGAACAGGCCGCCCGGTTCGCCGAGGAGCACGAGCGTGACCGCGTCACACCCCACACGATCCGTCCCGTCGTCGAACGCCCCCTGCACCCCTCTGAGATACCCGTACGCGAGATCAAGGTCAGGCGCCGCTGGTGGTGAACACCCCCGCGCGGCATGGACCGCGATGTTGTCCTCGCGTTGAGCGGGCAGCGACGGTGGTCGCCCTCCGATCTGGATAAGCGGGCGTTGGCGTGGCCCGCAAGCCGACCTACGAACCCTGTAACGTCTCTTTCGCCACTCCAGCTTGGCGACCACCGCTGCCGTGCCGGCGGTCACGACCAGCGGTACTCCAGACGCAGACCCTGGCCGACGAAGCGATACCGGCCGCGGCTTGCCGGGTCGAACGGGTTCGGGAGCATACGGATTTGGCGGTTCTCATTCATGACGTTGGTGATCACTAGGAGCCGCCACCGCCGGTTCCGGGCGTTCTCCTGCGCCGCAATGACCTGAGTCTCGCCCAGCTCGATTCGACCGCCCTCGGCGAGGGTGGTCTTGACCTCGTAGTACCAGGTGCCGCGCCGGCCGGGGACTTGAAAATCCCAGCCCAGGCTGTCGTCACCGGTGCCGGGGTAGATCCGCTCACGGTATCCCGACACCCAGCATTCCGGGCTGAAGTCGGCACCGTACTGCCGCTCCAGCCATCGATAAGCGAACCACTCGCCAGCGAAACCCACCCCCAGCTTTTGCAGGCTCGACAGCTCGGACGCGAACCCACCGCCGCCGAAGCCGCCACCCGCGATCCGGCCGCCGGGGCCGGACCGGGCGTCGGTTTCCTTGAGGCCTGTGAACCTGCGTGGAGTGGCCAGGAACGCGGGTGTTCGGTCCAGCGAATTGTCGAGAGCCGCGCGTAGCGGGGTGAAGCCGTCGTCCAGGTCGAATGGCTTGTCGTCGATGTTCACGGTCCGCCGCTGCCGTTCCCGTTCGGCGCGTTGCTGCCGCTCCTCGGCTTTCTGGCGGTCGAGGTCGTCGGGGGTGAGACCAAGCGCGTCAACGTCGTCGGTCGCGGGCATGTCCGTCGGCCAGACGCCGAGCGTTTGCAGCCAGCGGAGCACGTCCGGAAGCGTCAGCATGGCGAAGTCGAGCGCGCCGGCCGAGTCGAGCGTTGCGCGCAGCGCCGGGCCTGCCGACGCCTCGTCTGTCCACGGCGCGGGGACCGGGCGGCTGTGCCGTTCGAGCCAGGCGCGCACGAGCTTGGCCAGCCTGCCGGCGGCGGTGTCGACCAGCTCGGCGTTGGCCTTGGCGCAGTCGCTGCGGCGCGGCAGAGGGGGGCCGCTTTCTGGCGGCTGTTCGCCCAGCCGCGCCGTGAGTTCCTCCTCGACGCGCGCCGCCATGAGATCGGTCGCGAGGACGTCGACGGTGGTGCCCCACTCCGGGTCCGGGGCGAGCAACTCAACCCGCCGGAGCTGGGGCCAGTCCGGCTGGGGGTCGCCGGCCGCGAAGCGGTCCCACCGATGCCAGCGCAGCCGGTCAAGCAGGGAGTCGCGATGGTGGCGTACGTAGTCGGCGAAGTCCTCGGAGTGCTGCGCGCCGTAGTCGATGAGCGGATAGCGCCCGCCCATGCCGGACAGGGTGGCGTTGAGTTCGCGTACGGGTATCTTCAGCTGCTGCTGGAGCGCCGCGAGCGTCGGAGCGTCGAGCGCGGCGGCAAACAGCTCGTCCGGCTCGTGGTCGAGTCGGTCGGCCAGCGCAGTAAGCCGGTCTCGTGCCTCCTGTTCGCTTTCCATCGACGGTGAGTCGGGGGCGAACGGCGCGGCTGACTCGGCGTCCAGGTAATGCGCGACGACGGGATAGAGCCTACGTAGTAGGGGCCGCAAAGAGGACTGGATACGGCGCGCCATCGTCTGGACGTTCTCGGCCGTGACGTCGCATATCTCGGCCACGTCGTCGTCGGCGAGCTGGGCGACGGGAACGCCGACCCGCCGGGTCCGCTCTGCGGCCCACCGGAAGGTGCGGGCGTAGTCCCGCCGGCCGATGAGGTATGCCAGCGGCTCCGCCATCGCCTCCAGCATGTCCCAGCCTAGCTCCGTCTCGGTACCCTCGACGATCAGGTTGGGATGCGCGGCGTGCGGCATCGGCAGCACCCCGTGCAGCCGGTCCGGGAGCCGCCGGGTTTCCTCGCCGAGGCGCACCTCGACCGTGCCAGCGAAGGCGACCCGCACCCGCCGCAACGCGTCGAGTGTGTCGTCGAACGCCCGCTGACCGAGGCGGCTGAACTGGCTGCGCTGGTGTTCGAGCAGCGTCGCCACGAACAGCGGCAGCCACGGCAGGATGCCGACGATCGGTCGGGCGCCGGCGACGGCCGGCGGGCCGAACTCGTGTCCGTCCAGCAGCACGACCGGCGTGACGCCGCTGGCACGTGAAACCCGGTCGACGAGGCGGCGGCGCAAGATGGCGGTGACCGTCTCCGGATGCGCGTCTACCTCGAGGACCCGCCACCCGAAGTCGGCCATCAGCCGGAGCAGGCTCTGCTCGTCGTCCCGCGACGCGACTACCACGTCGGGCGGCTCCTGGTCGCCACTGGCCGGCTCGAGCGGCAGGGCTGTCGACGAGCCGCCGACGTCGACAACGAGGTAGCCCCGGGTGTCCGGCGGGAACGGCTCCACCTCGGCGCCATGGGCGGCACAGGCCGCCCACGCCGCCCGGTACGTGTTGTGGAACTGCGCCGCGTGCATCTCGGTAACCGCGCCGGCGTGAAAGAGCGCGCCCAGGTGGCGCACCAGGCGCGGGGCATCGGCGTCCCGGCCCCACACGCCCAGACCCAGCTCGGTCAGCCGCCGCAGCGCCACCGGGTCGTCGTCGAGCAGATCCCGCATCGGCTTTGCGAGCAGCGTCGCGAACCGCGGCGGCACGTCGTCACTGCGAACCGGAAACGTCCAGCACTCGGCCGGCGTCGCGAAAGCCCCGCCGCTCTGGCCGGGTCGTTGCGTCGGCAACCAGGCCACCGTACGCAGGAACGCGCCGAGCGGCGTGCACCGCCGTTGCGGGTTCTTGTCGCCGGGCCGGTCGCGTTCCCAGACGGTTGTCAGGGCGTCGGCCGACCAGGCGCCCTTGAGTCCGCGCAGGATCTGCCGTGCCAGGTGCGAGCGCACCCGGTCGGTCAGCCGTTCCCAGTCGGCCTGTCCCGGCATCCACCAGAGCGGGCTTTTCACCACGTAGGGGGTGGACGGATACCATGCAGCGGACGTCGTCGGCAGGACCTTCGCCCACTGGTTGCGGACCGGATCGGGCAGCCCGGGCACGGCCGAAAGCCGATCGCGGGTCAGGTTGCTGCCGTAGATCCCGCGCCCGTCGGATACAGACCTGAGCGGCACCACCTCGCCAACGCCGATGCGCCGCAGGAAGGCAACCCAGTCGGCAACAGGGTCGCCAGCTCGCATGACCTGCGCCGGAGGTGCCAGCAACCGGCCCGCGAGCGAGTACAGCTCGGCCGATCGGTCCTCTGGAATGGCCGCGATCGCGGACAGCTCCTTGCCGGTGGTACCCGGCCAGTCGGACGAGAACAGACAGTCCCCGGCGGCCATCCAAACGCCGTTCGCAGTCGGCAGTCGCAGGCCCAAGGCGGCCAGGTCGGTCTTGATGCGGGCACCGCTGCGGCTCAGGTTAAAGACGAACGTCAGCGCGTCCCGGGCGACCCGCTGCGCGCGGCTGTCGGCGAGCACGGCACGGATGTGTTCGAGGATGCCCCGCGTCTCGAAGCCGCGCACGAGCCGATTCTCCTGCAGGAACTTGCGCGCCGGGGTCTGTTGCCGGTTGACGTGCCAGGTCAGATCGCCGTGCAAATAGAACAGCCGGCTGGACAGACTCGCTGGCAGCGACAGGTCGGCGCCGGGGTCGACGTCGTCCTCGTCGGCGATCCGCTGGGTCGTCGGCGGGAAGAACGGCGCGGCCTCCCGGCTCGCGGATGTCTCGCCGGCCCGCCGGCCGGCGCACGGCGCGAGCTCTTCCGAGTCGGTCAGCAGAATGCGCCGCGCCCGCAACACCTCGGGCGCCTTCTCGAAGAGGCGCGCGATGTCCGCGTAGGCCTGGTCCCAGTCGCTGATCGGCCGGCGGTGGCGCTGCATCACCGCCATCATCTGCTCGACCCAGCCGGCCAGACGCTCCGGCTCCGGCGTCACGTCAAGTCCGAGCCGCGACAGCAGGCTCCTCAGCCGCGCCTGCCGGCGCATCGGCATTTCCCGCAGGAACTCGGCGCCGCTGGCTGCTGTCGCAAACGCTGCGGTCAGCATCCCTGTGTCGGGTACGGGCCAGCGCCATGCCGCAGCTGGTGTGAGCCAGCGGCCGGCTGCCTGCGCGGGCAATAGCGGACGCTCGCCCAGCGGCCGGCCCTGCTCCTCGGCGCGAGAGGTGAGCAGGCCCAGACGTTCGTCGTCCCAGCACAAAAGATCGAGTACAGCCGCAGGGGCGGCGTCGTCCGGCCAGCCGGTGAGTGCCTCGGCCGCGTCGAGGCAGAGTTCCGCCGCCGAGGTGAGCAGCAGCCGGTTCAGCGGGTTCGTCTCGTCGATGTCCGTGCGGGACAGGTCGGTGAAGAACGGCGCGTTGAGGTGCCCCGCGAACGGCGACGGCGCCTTACGGCCCATCGGCAGGAAGGTGTAACACCGGCCGACGTGCGCGTCCGCAGCCCCGTACGGCACCGCGACCGAGACTTCGACCGCCGCCGTCGACTCGGCATACCTGGGGTCGAGCTGACGCCGGTCGATCGCTTCCTGTACCGCACGCCGGTAGGCGGCCGGATCGACCCGCCGAGACAGCACCAGATATGTGCCGTCCTCGTCCATCGTCACAAGGTCGCAGGTGAAGTCATCGGCCGCCACCGGCGCGCTGCCGCGTACCCGGGTCAGCACCCGCTCTTCGCTGGCAGAACCGTCCTCTCTCCGGACAGTGACACTTTCCAGCCGCTTCAGGAACAGCGTGAGCGGCACCTCTGACGCTTCGAGCTCGTCGAGGCGCTCGGCCACCGCATCGACGGCGCCCTCGTCGAGCGGCAGCCGCACCACGGTGGCATAGCCGTCGGCCCAGAGCGTAGCCACCCGAGCGGGCGTTCCCTCGGCTGGCAACGTGATGCTGTAGAGCGAAACCTCGTCGATGATCTGCTGAGTGAGCACCGGATCTGCGCCGACCAGCCCTGGCACGTCGTCCTCGGTAGCAAACCGGAAGCAAAACCCCGGATCTCCGCTGTCCAGCGTGCTGTAAATCTCCGGAGTCGCGCATATCTGGAGCACGCTCTTGAAGCCGACACCCTTGTTGCCGATACCCTCGCCGATCGGCTTGTCGCTCAGCCCGAGTGAGCGGATCCGCCGGGCGTTGCTGGCGGTGAACCCGCGCCCGGTGTTGGCGACGTAGAGAGTGCCGTGTGTACCCTCGCCGCGCGCCAGCACCACCGCGATGCGCCCGCTGCCGGCGTCCGGCGGCTGCGCGTCGTACCCGTTCTGGATCAGCTCGAACAGGAAGCGGCCGCCGTACTCCCGCATCGTCTGGCCGATCATGCTCTTCTGGCTGCGCGCGAAGTCCTGATCCTCCCGGGTCATCAGCTGGGCCCGGACGAGGCGCTCGGCTCCGTCACGCAGCTGCGCGTCGGCCTCGGCGCGTGAAGCCGGCTCGGTACCTTTCATCTGCTCTGTCTCCCCGGGGTGGAACTACCGCCTCTTGCGTTCCAGGCTGCTGCGGAGTTTCTTCGCGCCCACCTCCGAGACCCCGGCGTGTGCCAGCGCATACCCCACGGCGGTGTCGACGTCGATCAGCCCGCCGCGCAGCACGGCGTCCAAAACCTTGCGGGCGTGCTCACGCTCGTGACTTCCGGTCCAGTTGTTGTGCCCGCCGAAGAGCACGGCCCGGTCGAGGGCCTTTTGCGCCTCCGGGTCCAGCACCGGCACCTGCGGATACAACCCAGACAGGTCCTCTGCCCGGGTCCCGGCAGCCCATCCGGCCAGCGGCGTCATCGCGCTCTCCAGGACCACCAGCGCCGATTCGCGTGCCAGGTCAGCCGCTTGGCGCAGCGACCGGGCGTCTGGGTGGAACGCCACCACAGCACCACGTGGCCGGTTTCGGTCGAGCGGGTGGCTGAACCGGTAGCGGTTCGCCAGCCGGGGGACCGGGCCAGGGCCCCCGTGCGCCTTCGCCGCGTTGTAGAACACCACCGGGGTAACCCCGTCGGCGGCAGCCTGCTCCTCGATCCACTGCACCGCAATCTGCTCGAGTTCCTCCCACCGCTGCAGATTCTCGTCGGCGGCCGGGATCCACGCGGCAACCCGCAGCAGGCTCGGGTGCTGCCGCCACGGTTCGTCCGGCTGATCGGTCACTCCACGTCTCTTTCGTCAGTTAGTCGCGACCAAGTGAATCAGCAGGGTCCGACATGGAGCCAGCCGCCGAACGGCCTGAGGTTCCCCGGTGCCGTCTCGGGCGGCCGAACGGGAAGCCGCGGGCGTGTAGGCCCCGAGAGTGTCAGGGGTGGGGTGTCTACTGGAGCCGCCCCTTGCACGGGGAGAACCGGGTCGGACTTTAGCTGTGAGGAACGGCTTCAATGAACGTTCATGCTCAGGCACCAATCGTTGGCGGGCATCTCGGACGGGTTCGGACCCCGGATGACGACTACCTGACGGTGATGATGTTGTCCGCTGGACTGGCCGGCATCGTTCAGCGGAGGAGACAGGCGGCGGGCGGGGCGGCGAAGGAGGCGGGGTTGTTGCCGGCTCCGTGGCGGGTGGGCTTCTCGCGTCTGTGGTGGCGTTTCGCCGACCAGGGTCTGCAGCCGCTCGACAGCGACCTCGCCCTGTTGGAGCTCTGTGCGCAGCCGCTAGCGACTTGGCCTGTGCAGCTTGACCTGTCGATCACTGACCTGCAGAACAGTCTGTTGGCCGACGGTGACCTGTCCGAGTTCGCGGTGCAGGGTTCTCGGCTCGCGCGGCACGACGTGGAGGCCGAGTGGATTGAGAACCAGGTGCACCTGGCACTGCGGGATGCCGCGGCTGCGAACGGCTCCTCGGACGATGAGATCGGGGAGGCGTACGCGGTGCTGCGGCGCTACCTCATCGACCACGCGGTCGTCGCCGACCGGGAGGTCCGCGGCCTTGAGCGGCGCTTCCCGGCGACGGATAACAGCGGACAGACGCACGTCCACCGGCTGATCAACCTCGCCTACCACTCGAGGCCCGCCCGGGAGCCGCAGGCGTACATCCTGTGCCCTTCGTGCCGCAACGTGCTGGCCGATCCATCGGCGTGCTGCGCGACCGCAGGTTGTCCCGGGGGTTCACCGGAGACGTGGACGGCCGTGCCGATGGCAGTGGTCTACGAGCAGCACCGGGCGACGCGCAAGTACATCCACGACCCGGGCCTGGTGGAGGCGCGGATCATCGACGCGCTGTCGGCCGACTCGCTGGCGCAGACGGTCAGGGTTACGCCGTACCCGGGAGTAGACGCGCTGGACGTGCTGATCGAGTTCCTGCGCCCAGGCGCGAGTGGCGTGCCGGAGGTTGCCGAGACCTGGGGCGTGGACGCTAAGGACCAGGTCAGCGCGCGGCTGTTGGGCCGGGGCTTCACCTGGCCGCAGGCACCGGCGTGCGACCGGCGGTACCTGGCGCTTCCCGCTCACCGGGCGGTGCAGCCGGGCTACATCAGCGACCTGGAGGCCGAACTCGACGGGCGGATCGCGGGCGTGCGCGTGATCGACGAGAACCAGCTGGTGGCTCGGGTCAAGGAGCGGGTGAAGGAGTTGGCCGCGTGAGAGAGACCTCGTCGTGGCGCGACAGCTTGATGAAGCAGATGCGCCGGGAGCAGTTCCCGGAGGCGGTGATGGCTCGGGACGCGTTCTGCCGGGTTGAGCTGGGGTTGCACTTCCTGACGAAGCACTTCCCGGGCGAGCCGGTGGGGGCGCTGCAGCCGCTGCTGTCCGGGTACGTCGACCTGCCGCCCGAGCTCGTGGCGGCGTGCCGGCGGATGCGGCACCGCATGGGTGACGTGGCACGGCGCGGCTACTGGCGCAGGCTGCTCAACCACTACCTGCGGGTGCCGCAGGAATGGCGGCGCTTCGCCCGCACGGATGTGGCGGACGGGCAGGTCAACGACAACACGGTGTTCACCGTCGCGGGCTCGGCGCTGTGCCAGGACCGCGTGGCGACGTACGAAGCGGCGCTGGCTGACCCGCTGCAGTACAGGCTGACCCCGCCACGGCCGCCGGCACCGGCCGGGCGGCGGTACGAGTTCCGCGTCGGAGACGGCGTCGAGGTGATCCACCTGCCGTCGATGCTGCCGCCGGCCCCGCTCGTCGCGCGGCTTCCCCTCGTGCCCCGCCGCTCTCGGGAACCCTGGACGGTGTCGTTCGAGAAGGAACTGCTGGAGACGGCGAAGGAGATCGACCGCAGGCTCGTCGGCAAGCCCCACATCACGAACCGGAACTGGCACAAGCGCCTGACGGAGAACATGCGCTTCAGCTCCGTCGACCGCAACGGCCCCGGCCTGGTCGACAGACCCGAGACGTTCGTCCTCGACGGCGTCTCCCACATCGTCGGGCTCATGAACTCGGGCAAGACCACCCTCACCGACGTGTTGGCGGTCAACCGGGTGCTGAAGCACGGCAACCGGGTCGGGATGGTCCTGGGCTCGGTCGGTGACGTCTACGCCAAGGTGTCGTTTCTCCGGTCGATCGGCATCGACGCCGTGCCCTTGATCGGGCGAAGTAATCGAGCCGAGCACGCCGCACGGTACTGGCGCTCCGCGATCGAGGAATCTCCCGTCCTCGTGCCCGACGACGACAACCCTGCCGACCCGGCTGCCGCCTACGCCAACGCCTCCTGCCTGCTCGAACCCTTCCGGCGCTCGGCCAACCCCGACTGGAAGCCGCTGGAGCCGAACGAGTTCCCGTGCCACGGCAAGCTCCGCGACGCCGAGGCAGACGAGCCGGCCACCTACGACTGCCCGCTGCTGTCGATCTGTCCGGCGCAGAAGGCTCACCGCGAGATCGCCAACGCGCAGGTCTGGGTCACCACCGCGCAGTGCCTCATCGCCAGCCGCGCGGAACCGGCTGACGCGTCCATGCGCTGGTTCGAGGCCTTCCAGCCGCACACCGACCTGCTCGTCATCGACGAGGCGGACGCGGTCCAGCAGGTGCTGGACTCCCGGTTCGTGCAGACCGAGCCCTTGGTGGCCGCGGGCAAGGGCTGGACGCACCGGATGGTCCAGTACACCAACGCCGCCCTGGACAACCAGAGCATGGCGCCGGCGGCCGATGACGAGGTCGACCGCTGGCACACGCAGCTGCAGATCCACCAGAACGCGGTCTTCGTCCTGAACCGGCTGGCCCTGTCGCCTTCCGGACAGCGGCTGAAGGAGTTGCTCGGCGACGCGCCGTTCACGGCGCACTCGCTGTTGCGCCGCGTCGCCCGGACCCTGTTCGGGCTGCCCTCGCGCGGCGAGGGGGACAAGCGCGTCGAGGACCTCGCCGACGACTTCTACCGCCAGGAGCTGCAGGAGTTCGCGGAGAGCCCGCTGAGCGAGCAGCCGCACAGCCTCGACGAGGTCGTCGCCCAGGTGACCCGTCAGCCGCGGACGGACGCTGCGGTGGCGCTGGCCATCGACGGCTGGCTCGACCGGTGGCTGGAACCGAACATCGAGGCAGGGCACGTGCGCCGCGAATGGTTCAACCAGCGTCGCGGCCCGCTGCGCCTGGTCGTCGAGGCGGCGATCTGCGCCGGCCGCATCACCACGACGTTCTTCTCGATGACGACGATGTACCCATCGGTGCGGGAGCACCTGCAACTGCCCGACGAGGAAACCTTCTGGGCCGACCAGCCTCCACGCGACTACCGGCCGCTCGTGCCCGAGGCTCCGATGGGCAACATCCTCGCCCTGCGGTGGGCCGACAGTCGCAACGGCGGCGCGTCGCTGCAGCTGCTATGGGTCCACGGTGTCGGCCGGTGGCTGCTGCACCACGCGCACGACCTCCTCGCGTGCGAGGGCGTGCAGGGCCCCCACGTGGTGCTGACCTCTGCCACCAGCTGGGCGCCCGGCTCGTCGTTCTACCACATCCCCATCGAGCCCACGGCCGTGCTGCGCCCACCCCCCGAGGACGAGACCGCCCTGCGCCAATCCCACATGGCGGTCAAAGCCCAGCGGAACGGCGCCGACCCGATCTTTGTGTCGGGAAAGACCGGCAGCCAGCGCCACGATGCCCTGCGGCTGCTGGTCACCGCGCTGTGCCAGCCCGTCGACGGCCGGCCGCGCAGCCTCGTCGACGAGCTGCGGGCGAAGCTTCCCGAAGACCGGCGCAAGATTCTGTTCGTGGTCCTCTCCGGCGACGAGGCACGCACCGTCGGCGACCATATCAACGCCCGGGTGCCCCAGCTCAGCGCGCGGATCGTCGTACCCGACGCCGCCGACCCCGGCGTCGGCGGCATCCAACGCCGTCTCGTCGCGCGCTTCGGCACGGGCGAGGAGGACATCCTCGTCGCCGCCGAGATGTCGATCCAGCGCGGCTACAACATCCTCAACGCCAACGACACCGCCGCCCTCGGCGCCGTCATCTACCTGACCCGCTCCCACCCGCCGCCATTCGACCTGGCCTTCCCCCTGTCACTGGTGAGCCAGCTGGCGATGGACCACCTTCAACGGCCGCCGGCCGCAGAGCCTGGCGAAGTCGGCAGCCTCGTGAAGCAGCTCCGCTCCACCGCTCGCAAGGTCTGGTTCGACGCCATTGGCCGCCCCATCCAGTTCCGCGCCCTCGACCCGCAGGACCGGCGCGTCTTCGTCGCCAACAACCTCGTCCCCATGAGCCAGACCATCGGACGCAGCATCCGGGGCAACCAGCCGACCACCGTGCTGCTGTGCGACGCGGCCTTCGCTGAACGACTCGCCGACCCCGAGGAGAAAGCCGCGGACACGGCGCGTACCAGCATCGTCGTGGCCACGGACCAGTACCTTGGACAACTGCTGGCCACGCCCGCCGACGGCGTGAGCCAGCACCGCCTGCGAGAGCACGCCGTCAACACCGCCGTGTGGGGCCTGATGGGCCACCTGGTCCGCACCAACGAGCCCCTGGGATCGAGGAGGACCCCCCGGTGACCGACACCGAGACCAGCGAGAACACGGCCAAGCCGCCCCGCAGGACCACCGGCGACCACCTGCGCCTGCTCGCGTTCGACATCGAGCCAGGCGCCCGCTGGGACGTGGAGTGCGACGTCGCGGCGATGCCCGCCACCTGGTTCACCGAACTCGACAAGCAATGGCGCGCGAGGCCGTTCGGCCGTCCTGGGCACTCGCTGCCCACCAGCAGCCTCAAAGAGCTCATCTGCGGCATCGACCCGGCGATCATGTACGTCAACTGGGACCTGAGGTCGGACGACTTCATCGTCGCGTTCCCCGGCATCGACACGTACGTGGTCACCGACGCGATCGCCAGCTGGGCCACCACCGAGATCACCGACCAGGTCGACTGGTACCAGATGCTCAAGCCGGCCGACCTCGTCTTCGACCGCCGCTGCTTCAATCTCCTCGAATACGCCGTCCGCGCCAACGGCACCGCCGCGGTGGCCCCGCACGTCTACCAGATGCTGCCCTCGTTCCTCGCCA
Organism: Micromonospora sp. NPDC048842; assembly: GCF_040649935.1. Taxonomy (NCBI): domain Bacteria; kingdom Bacillati; phylum Actinomycetota; class Actinomycetes; order Micromonosporales; family Micromonosporaceae; genus Micromonospora; species Micromonospora sp. NPDC048842. The sequence continues at coordinate 54,283 of NZ_JBEZGK010000011.1, forward strand.
AAGAGGTCGTCGACCAGAAACTCGACCTGCTCGGCAAGGCCCGGCGCGACTTCATCCTCGGGCCACCCAGAAGCGACGGCCGGCGCAGCGCCGTCCTCTGGCCGCCCCAGCGAACCGACGACGACCGCGCCGGCCCCGGACTCGTCACCGCCAAGATCGACTTTCACGTGGAGACGGCACCCAACTTCCCCGTACCGCGCATCCACGCCGACGTCAGCATCAGCCGCTTCCCCCTCATGCCCGTGGCCTATGTGCCATCCCGAGGCAAAGGCCCCACCTCGGCCACCATCTGGCTGCACGGCCCCCAAGGCTTCCTCGGCCGCGACGACGAACCCCACACCCTGCTGTCCGCGCCGGCACGGCAGATGCGGATCCCCGGCGGCGGCTGGCAGTGGCAGTGGAGCCCCGGCCTGGCCCGCGCCCTCGCGAAGCTCACCCAACTCTCGTTCCCCGACCCGCAGAAGACCCTCGCCGATCCGGCGGCAGCCGCCGACCTGCTCGACGAACGGGCCATCCGCGCCTACTTCCTGTACAGCGAAGGCACCAAGAGCCAAGCGGCGGATGCCGACGCCGCACCCGGCATGGACGTCGACGGCAAGGAATCCAGACGAGCCAAGACGCTCGTCCACGCTGCCAACACCGGCCTGGTCCCAGGAGACCATTTCGACGTCCACGACAGGCTGCGTGGTCTCATCGCCCGGCGCGGGATCCGGCCGCTGCTCGACCTCGAGCGTGTCGGCTCCCGCGCCACCCGCAAGATCAAAGCCGCGTTCGACCCGAACACCACGTACACCATCGAACTGTGGACGCAGAGCGACATCACTCGCGAGGCCGTACTCGCGACCCTGGAGCACCATTTCGGCCTCGCGCCCGCGTCCGACCCGAGTGACAACAGCGTGATCCGTTTCGCCGGCGACCTCAACATCACCGTCCGCCTGCGCAACGGTGCCGAGGTCGGCGTCGGCGTCCAGCCCGACCCGGACAAGAAGAAGACCGACGACTCCTTGCTCCAGCTGCACATTAACCGGCTTGCACGGGAGGTCCTCGGCGGAAGCGCTGACCGACTGGGGGCCATCGTCGAACTGCAGGACGCTGCCTTCTTCCAACGAGCCAGGCTCATCGACCCGAAACCCGGCCTGAAGAAGGCCTTCGCCCGCACCAACCGGCGCCTGCAGTGCCTGCGACCAGCCCAGCTGTTCACCGAGCCGAAGACCTGGCCCGAGAACGCCAAACGGAAGAAGCCCGAGCCCTACCCCGGCACCCGGTTCGGGGCCGGCACCATCCTGCGCGTGGCGTCGGCTATCACCGACTGCCTTCGCCAGCTCGGCCGTTTCGGTCCCCACCAGATGCCCGTCGGACTGCCCGACATCGAGCAGGTCGGGGTCTGGCTCCACCACGACGGCCCTACCTGCATCCCGATGGTCATTCGCCAACAACCCGACGGCACCGCAACCGCCTACCTCCCCGGCGCAGACGGCAGTCCCTCCCACACGGTGCCCTACGCCGACCTACCCGCCCTCCTCGCCGACGGCAAAGGACGCATCGGCCCCGGCAGGCAGCAGAAGCAGATCCTGGCAGCCTTCCTCGTCAACGTCCTGGGTGTCGGCGGCGCCGCCGACTCGGCAACCCACGACCGCATTGTCATGGTTAGAGCTGCCGGATTCCGGAACTGGGGCTGGGACTGGATGCAGGACAAGCACCTGCGCCCCGACCAGCTGATCCTGCCCGGCGTCGACATCGAAGACGACACCGACCTCCCCGAGACCATCGGACCGGACAAGACACCGGGCCTGCGCATCGTCCGCGTCCGAGACCGCTCGAGCACCATGGAAGTCCCCCGCGGCTTCGCCCACGACCTCGACAAGCACCACCCCAGGGTCAGCGGGCTGTTCCGCGCCAGCGAACGCGTCTACTACTCCGTCAACCCCAAGTCGGACCAGATGCAGACTCCACACGGCCGCACGAAGCTCGATCCCGACATCCACACCAACTTTTCGGTCCAAGCGTCGAACCCGGTGCCCCTGGAGATCTGTGTCGCCCACCAGCAGCCCGACGACGACCCCACAGCCCTCGCAACCCTGGTATCGCTACTACGCCGAGCCCACGCACACACCGACCAAGCCACCAAGTATCCGGGTGTCCTACACCTCTGCTCGCTAGCCGACGAATATCTCTGAGGCAGGTCGACACCCCGGTGAACTCGCTGCTGCTCCGGGCTCCATTGGGCGATGAGCCTGTCTCTGGAGTTTGCTCAAGCGCGCGTGAGTAGATCAACGAATTCGCCGGCCTTTGTAACGGGCTGCCCGGCCGTATCGCTCCGTAGCGACGGCATCTGCTGGGCGACAACTTGAGGGCCAGGTCAAGCAGCTCATGGCGAGATCGCCCCAGTTGGCTTCTTCGACCGGCCCGTACCGCCAGAAAGACCGGTCGCCTGGACCGGTCCAGGTCATGCTGGACCTGCGAATTCGTGGCCCTACAGATCGTGTGGTGTTGCACGCGCGTGACCGACGAGGCGCTTGTGACGGTGAACAAGAGGCCGCGCGCCGGTGGGAACGTGCGGCCACCGAAGCGCGCGTCCCCCAGCGGTGCCGACACCACGCGGCGGACTCGGCTTGCCCATCGCCGACGCGACCGGCCCTGGGCTGCTACCGGAGACAAGCAGGTGCCGTGACGGCTAATAGAAGTATTGGAGTTAATAGCTATGATAGGGTGTGCCGCATGGCTGCGGACGAGGTGGTCTGGTACGGGCCGCGCATTCTGACGAAGGTGCGCCAGGTCTGCATCCCCATTGAGTTACTACGCGCGCTGGAGCTTGACGCGGGTAGCGAGCTTCAGTTCGCCCTTGCCGCGGACCGCACAGAGATTCGCATCCGTCCGACCGGGCGCTCCCGGGCGGACCATGAGCAGAAGAAGGCCTCATGAGCGCTGACCGACTCGAAGCGCTCTACGCGGAGCCGCTACCAGCAGACCGGACTGGTGCGCTCTACAACGCCTTCTCGTACCCGACGAAGATCTCAGCCGAGAGCGTGGCTCTTTTTATCGCATGCCACACCAACCCGGGCGACCGCGTCCTCGATGTGTTCGGCGGCTCCGGCACGACCGGTATCGCCGCGCTGCTCTGCGAGCGGCCGACGGATCGGATGGTGCAGCTTGCTGCAAAGCGCGGGCTCGAGCCTGTCTGGGGTGCGCGCAACGCCACTGTCTACGAGCTGGCGGAGATTGGGACCCTGCTGGCGCGGGTCATGACGCATGCCCCCGAGCCCGCGGCGTTCAAGGCTGCAGCCAAGCGGCTGGTGGATGCTGCCGAGAAGCTCGAGCCGTCGCTGTACGCCGCCGAGAGCCCGAGCGGTGAGGCCGGAACGGTGCGCCAGATCATTTGGAGCGATGTCGTCACCTGCCCAAGATGCGGCGCCGAGACGACCTACGCCGCCACGCGCGTGCGCTACAAGCCCCTGCGTTTCGATGACCGATTCACCTGCGTTTGCGGGCACAAGGGTTCGCCGGACGACTGGGTGCGTGTGCTGGAATCGGTGCGCGACCCGTGGACCGGCAAGATGACGAAACGGCGTCGCCGGGTGCCTTGGAAGGTATATGGCAAGTCCTCGGCGGGCAATTGGAGCCGAGAAGCAGAAGCGGCCGACAGCGCGGCAGAGGCGGACTCGCTGCAACGTCCGTTGCCCGAGTGTGCGCCGATCGTAAAGCTGCAGTGGGGGGATCTGCACCGCAGCGGATACCACCAAGGCATGACGCACCTGCATCACCTTTACACATCACGCAACTTCCGCGCCCTCGCGACCTTATGGCAGCTGATCGAGGATGAGCCCGAAGAGCTGCGTGAAGCACTGCGCCTGCTGCTGCTTTCGTACAACGCCGCTCACTCGACGCTCATGACTCGGGTTGTGCTCAAGAAGAACTCGTCGGACTTCGTCGTCACAGGCGCACAGTCCGGTGTCATGTACGTCAGTGGGCTGCCGGTCGAGAAGAACGTCTTCATCGGCGTACGCCGCAAAATCACCACTTTCGCCGCAGCCTTCGAACTCCTGCACGGCCTGTCGGGCCAGGTGGAGATCGTGACCGGGAGCAGCGCCGATCTGCACCTGGCGGGTGAATCGGTGGACTACGTCTTCACGGATCCGCCTTTCGGCGCCTACATCCCGTATTCGGAGATCAACCAGCTCAACGAGCTCTGGCTAGGTCAGACGACGCAGACCGAAGACGAGGCGATCATCTCGCCTGCACAGGGCAAGGGGGTTAGCGAGTACCAAGCTCTGCTGACCGCAGTGTTCTCCGAAGTCTCCCGTGTCATGAAGCCGACCGCTGACGCCACGCTGGTGTTCCACTCGTCGCAGGCGGCGGTGTGGCGGGCACTCGAAGCCAGTCTGTCCGACGCCGGTCTGGCAGTCACGGCGGCCAGCATCCTGGACAAGACGCAGGCCAGCTTCAAACAGGTGAACGGCCACATCGCGGTCAGTGGCGACCCGCTGCTTCGAGTCTCCAAGCGGCTGCCTTCCGCGGAGCTTCCGCCGTCGACGGCCACCATGGACGAGCTGATCCTGGTCGCTCACAGCAGCCAGTCATCTGCGACGCCGCCCACGACTCGTGAGCAGCATCACAACTACTCGGAACTCATCGGCAGGGCGCTCGTCAATGGCGTTCCCATCACCATGGATGCTCGGGCCGTCTATCAAGTCCAGGGGTTGGCTTGACCGCCTTGGAACTGCAGGACGCAGCCCGCAAGAAGCAACTGGGTCAGTACTTTACTGGTCGACGAGTGGGCCGGCTGCTCGCCGCGCTCGCCGATGCCGGCTCAGCGAAAACGATTATCGATCCAATGGTCGGGTCGGCAGACCTGCTGGTCTCGTGCATTCAGGTCGGGGCTGCTAATCATCGGCTAGTCGGCCTGGAACTCGATCCTCTGGCGCTGGCCGAAGCCAAGGCAGCACTAGAGGATGTCCCTGGCGCCGAGCTGGTTCTAGGTGACGCATTTTCGGCGACGCTGCCGCCGGAGCAGTTCGATCTCGTCATCACAAACCCGCCCTACATCCGCTACCAGTCCAAAGGGGAGGTCGAGGGCATTCGGATTCCGTCAGGCAGCGACGTCCGCGACGGACTGGTGCGAGCGATCCTGTCGAGGCAGGGCCTTCCGACGGACATCCAGGCTCGGCTACTTCAAGCCGCACACGCCTACCCGGGTACGGCGGATATCGCTGTGCCGGCTTGGATCCTGAGCGCTTCGTTGGTTCGAGAGGACGGTGTACTGGCGGTTGTAGCGCCACAGGCCTGGCTGAGCCGCAACTACGCTCAGCCTGTCCGTGAACTTCTGGACGAGATCTTCGATGTCGAGTTCATCGTTGAGGACGGCGATGCGTCCTGGTTCCCAGATGCCCAGGTACGAACGCACCTGGTGGTGGCGCGACGGCGAGCACTCGGTCTTCCCTCGGGCAGCAGTTCGGTCGTACACGCTCGAGCCACAGCGCAGCTCGACACCCAGGGTGATTTGCGGGGTTCGCTGCGCTCCGAGGCGGCGGTTGCAGTGGCTCTTGGCCGGGTCACTGCGACCCACTCGGTCGATGTCACTACAGGTCTCACTGCCCACATCGAGCGTGATCTGGTGGTAGCTGCCGCCGGCCAGGCGGGTAATGTCCCGATGCTGGTTGCGGCCGCGCTCGGCGTCAGCACGGCGGACGTCGCGACTCGAACTCTTGAGTCGTACGGATGGCGGGTAGGGCAGGGGCTCCGTACCGGGGCCAACGACTTCTTCTACGTGACCATCGTCGGCGGCTTGGCGCGCCCCGCCAGCCGCTGGAGTACTAAGGCCCTGCCGATTCCGTCGGAGTGCCTGCTGCCGGCCGTTCGCCGACAGAGCGATCTAGGCGGCGACCTCGACATCGCGACAGGCGAGCCGCTGCCGTCACGTATCCTCTACCTCCGCGGCTGGGCTACGGCACAGGACAAGCGCCGGATGGGTGCAGCGGGGGGCGGTGTTCTGGCCCTGCCCGCAGCCGTCACACGGTGGATCACCGAGGTTAGTCAGACCCCGTTCTCCGACAAGGATCCGACCAAGCTCTTCCCGGATCTGGCGGCAGTAGCGCCGAACAGCAAAGTCGACCGATCGGGTCACCCGACCGCCTTCTGGTATCAGCTGCCGGAGTTGGCACCGCGGCACCGCCCAGAGCTGTTCCTAGGCCGGGTCTGTGCTGGGCAGCCAACACCCTACGCCAACAGTGCGGGAGCGGTCGTCGACGCGAACTTCTCGACGTTGTGGCCCACAGCATCGGGTGCTCTGCCGGCTGACGCCCTGCTAGCCCTCTTGCACTCCAGCTGGGTCTGGGCCAACCTCGAAGCGACCTGCACCGTGCTCGGCGGCGGCGCGCTCAAGGTCGAGGCGACGGACCTCCGGCGACTCGCTCTACCGGATGTCGCAGCGGCGGACATCGAGCGGCTTCAGGTGCTGGGGCGCCAGCTGCTGACCAAACGGAGCAGCGAGGTCGCGCGCGCGATCGATGACGCTGTCGCACTGGCGGTCAGCAGCACCGGCCATTCGGCGGGTCTACGTACGTTCGCCGGGGAGGCGATGAAGCGCCGTTCTCGTCGCTAGCAGCCAAGGCTCTGTCAGTGCCCTCCCATAGAGTCAGGTGTAGGGATGGAGAGGTGGACTGAATGGAACTGGCGATCGAGGCGATCCGGGTGCTGCGTCGATTCAAGAACGCGGTGCTCGAAGGACCACCAGGGACGGGTAAGAGCCACGTCATTGAGGCGGTGGCTGCGGCCTGGCAGGCCGAGACCGGTCGTCGGCTCGCTGGCAACGGCCGGGGCAAGTTCGCCATCACCCTTCACCCGAACACGACCTACGAAGAGTTCGTCGAAGGTCTGCGCTACGACGACGAGAGTAATTCGTTCGTCCGTCGTGACGGCTTCCTGCGTCTGATCATCAAGGAAGCCGAGAAGCACCCCGAGGCTGACTATCTCGTCCTTATCGACGAGCTCAACCGGGCCAACGTACCGAAGGTCTTCGGCGATCTCCTGCTCACCATGGAGCCGAGCAAGCGCGCTACCTGGGACGGCACCGGTTGGACCGGCGGCATGCAGGTGACGCTGCCGTACTCTGCCTCCTTGTTCTCTGTACCGAACAACGTCTACCTGCTCGGCACAATGAATACCTCGGACCGCTCGATCGCTCCGCTGGACTCGGCACTGCGGCGCCGCTTCGGTTTCGTCCGAGTCGAGCCCCTTGTAGGCGATGAGCTGCGTAGCCAGATCATCAAGGCCGACGGTGACGAAGCCGCTGAGCGCGTCGCACGTTCGATCGACCAGCTGACCAACCTGAACGAGGCGCTTCGTCACTGCCTCGGTCCGAACGCCATGCTCGGTCACAGCTACCTGTTCGGGGTCCACGCCACCGAAGGTGCCGTCGCCGACCCAAACGATCCGCTGGCAGAGGTTCGCGTCGCAGCGGAAGAGCCGAACGTCGTCGGGGGCATCTGGCTTGAAGTCAGCAAGATGTGGGGCCGCAACCACAACCAACTCGACCTGCCCGATGAGGCAAGTTCCCGCCGGGGACTTGTCGACCGGTTCTATCCGATGGCCTCGTCGGGGCACATCACGTCGGTTCGCTCCGGCGCCGGTACGCAGGACGCGCTGGACATCGAAGTAGGTGGCAGCCTGTTCGTGGGCAACACCATCGAGTACAACAAGGGCGGCAGCAATGTGCGGTTGAAGTACCAGGGCCGCACATCGCTTGACGAGGGGATCCTGTCGGAAGTTCCGGTCGGCGGCATGGAGCAGCACGTCCATGTCTGGCTGCGTCGCGACGACGACACCTTTAAGCTGTTCCTGCTCGACAGGACTGCGAGCGTCGGTCTTGCGCTCCAGTCTGTTAGCACGGCTCCGACGGGCTGGCATACGCGGACTCCTGGTACGGGAGGCCGCGCATATGGCGAGATCAACCTCGCAGCCCTTACCGGCTCGGGTAGCACTCCGCCCAGCGTCGACGAAGATGCCGAATGGATGATCTGGCGCTACGCAATCCTGCCGCAGCTTATCGATACGGCTACCCAGGTCGGTGCTACCGAGCTACTCGCGCCGGACACTAGGAACGCCTGGCTCGAAGCCGCCAACGTCAGCGACGTGGCCGATCGTTGGGCCACGTTCGACCAGTTCCTCGCCAGCCTGTCGCTCGCAATCGCCGAAGAGGGCTACGGACTCACTCGGGGCCTGACGGTCGTTGACATCCCGGTCGGCGCTGAGGCCGAGTACGTCGCCGAGACGCCGGACAAGCCAGACGACGTCGAGGATGACAGTGACGACGACACCGAGTAGCAGCAAGCCTCGCTTCTGGATCAAGGCCAGCCCACGCGGCAAGCGTTCAGGCTTCGCGGTTCTCCCGGATGGTGGCGCGGGACGGGTGACTGTCACCGTCCTACCGAAGCCTTGGTCGTCACGGGCCGCTGCGGTGCGCGAGTACGACCACGTCCGGGGGGCAACGACGCACGTAGTGATCTACGAAACGGAGTACGCCGCGCTGAGTACCACGGCATCGGCGATGGGTGCCCTGGCCATGAGCCTAGCTGACCTCGGACGCAGCCAGGCGGATCTGCTTGCGCTCGGTGCTCCACCGAAAAATCCAGTTCTGGCTTCCGCTGTCTCGGATGATCCCTTCATCAACCTCATCGACCTGATGCTGCTGGCCGAACGCGGCCGGCTCACAACCAGCCCGCTCGAGTTCGAGGGCGTGTTCGCGCCGTCCCTGCTGCGGCTAATCACCCACGAACGCCTACTGCAGCTGGTCGAGAGCCTCATCTTCCGTGCCCGTCCCCGGTACGCCGAACGGACCGAGACGCTGGAGCTGCCGCGCGGTCGGCTCAGTGAACGCAGCCTGCTGTTCTCGATCGCGACCGGCACACCCCGCGTCGAGTCGACTTTCGACGAACTCACCATAGATACACCGTTGCTACAGGTGGTCGCCTCGGCTCTCCGGGTCGTCGCGAGCGAACGCCTGCCGCAGAAGATCGTCGCTCTCCGTCCGGGCCTCCAGACCCGCGCCGTCCACCTGCTGCGCTACCTGTCCGGCGTAAGTTTGGTCAGCCGTGAGCGAGCCCTGGTCACGGCGGAACGTCTCTGGCTCAACCCGCTTGACCGGATCTGGGAACCAGCCATGGAGGCGGCGATGCCGGTGCTTCGCGATCATGCCGTAATTCCTAAGGATGGATCGGACGACAGCGAATCACTTCTGGTCCACATCTCGACCGAGAAGTTCTGGGAGCAGTGTCTGGAGCTCGCTCTCGTGAGTGCGTTCCCAGGCCTGGTGGTCGGCCGCAATGCCCCGGGCGAGGGGGTGAGTGTGCCTGCACCATGGGCACCACGGGCTGCCGCCGCAAGCCCGCTGCCGGAGCTTGGGGCCGACGCATTTCCGGACTTCATGTTCAGATCGTCTCGGCGCGTGGTCGTAGCCGATGCAAAGTACAAGTTGCACACAGGGGGTACGCCGAGCTCGGACGACGGCTACCAGCTCTTCAGCTACAGCCACCTCGCGTCCTTAGCTGGTCAGGCCTCTGACCTCGCCCTGGTGCTCTACCCGACGCGAGGCGGAGGGAGTCCTCAGCAACTGAAACTCGAGCGTCTGCGCGATCGGGACTACCCGCTCTGGCTGGTGCGCTTGCCGTTCCCAACGCCTGGCGACCTCCGGCGGCAGGGGAGTTGGAGCGCCTTCCTGGCGCAGCTCGCGCAGACCATCCGTGACTTCTCTGCCGAGTGGTAGAGCGAGACGGTGATGTTTCGGTCGCGTAGCAACGTGCATCGAGTTACGAGGCGTGGTGCGGTCACTACTCGACGTGTAGCGCAGCGCCTTGGCGTCGCAGATGCTACCCAGGTTGGATGTGAGCAGCGGCAAAAGATGGGCGCCGACGGTAATCGGGAGTCGGTGCCGGCGCCCGCACCGCCGGTGTGGCTCACCAAGCCACTGTCGCGAGGTAGACGGGCCCCGCGCGTTGTCAGTGTCCGCATGCCGAACGAGCGGCCGGCAGCTACGAAGCCGCCGACGACGTTGCGCACTGCCTGCCCGGTCCCGGTTGACGAAGACCGGCAAGCAGCAAGCAACTTCTCGTCCGCGCCGGGTGACCTTGAGAACTGCGGGCGAGCGCCTGCGATCGTGCTTGCCGCCGCAGCGGCTGCTCACCGTCGTAGTTCGTGACGGGCAGCCAAGAAGGCCGCGCAGAGGTGCTGGCCCACGAGCGGCGGGGCGCCGCGCCGGTAGCAAGTGGCAAGCGCGGAGTGGACAGGCGGGGCGTCACGCTCGGCGGTAAGCAGGATCAGCAGAGTGCCAGCCCGGATCGCCAGGGCGGCCTCGACCGGGCCGAGGTCGTGGGCGAGTCCGTGCGCCACCAGATTGCGGACGTTGCAGCCGTCGTTGAGTAGGGCCGGTGCGAACGTACGGTGCCGCTTGACGTCCCGCGCCATCGTGCCGCCTCTGTCTAGCAACGCGTCGGCCGCTGTCCTCAATCCTACGTAGGTCCGGATATACCGGTACACCGGCGGACGGGTCTCCGCGTCGTCGCGGACGTACTGGTGCTCCACCGGCTCGGTCGGATGGTCAGACGCACAGATGTACTAGCCGGCTTGCAGGAGCAGCACCCCCTGTGGAAGTGCTGCTCGCTCACAAATCTCGACTGGTGCGAACCAGCCGTCGACCGGACCGCCTAGGAAAGAACCAGACCTCTACGGCGGGCATCACCGGCCGCCCCTCGTGGTCCCGATCGCCGTGACGAGGCTCGCGACTGCGGCGACCACGCCAGCAAGCCGACCAAGTTGTTCCAGGCCTGCCGGCCTTTTCGCTCGAGAGGTACCGCCTGGTCATGCTCTTGTCCTCTCGGCTTTGCGGCACGCCTCGATGACGCTCGGGAGTACCTCACCAGCAACCGCGTCGTACACGCTGCCCCGGAAGACCTTGCTGTGGACAACTCGGCGGTCTGTGGATAACGCGGCGTTCAGGCACATGTGCGGTAGCGCGGGGATGCCGACCCAGCGTGCGGGCAATGCAGGACGAATCCAACATCGGTGGTGGTTTTGGTGTGCCAACTGGCCGGCCCGCTGACTGAATTCGCCGTGTCGCGCTGGCAGATATGCCCCACTGTCCATGACTTCGGTCAGAGCCAACAGCTGTTCAGCGTCCTCCGACAGATCCACCTCGTTCTTTGCGCGCAGGGCGTCCCGGACTCGGGTGACGACATCGCGCCAGCTGACGAGGGCCAGCGTCGTGAGCACGCCGACTTTGACATGCCGCAGTTGGACAGCTTCCGGCTGGTAGGGAAGCGCCACCTCGGCAAGTAGTTCGCGCCACAGCGAAGGGAGGCGAACGCTCGGTGCTACAACCAGCACCATGCCACTGGCACCGTGGGTGATCCGGGCCAGGTAACCTCCGGGCTGCTGCTCCGTGAGCCCGGCGCCGAACTTTGCTTCCAGGATCAGCCGTTCTCGGTCCGCCATGTCGATACCAACGATGTCGGGACGTCCAACTCCGTCAGCACCGACCTGGCCAACGTACTGCAGATTCGGCGGCAAGTCGGCGCCCAAGTCGCGGGCGAGGTCGTTCATCGCGGCTCGGGCTATTGGCGAGGCCTGTAGCAGATAGGTCAGGGCCTCTGTGGCGAGGTTTTCCTCGCTGACGGTGAACCGGCGGGCGAGATGGGCAAGAACCCGGCTGCGTGTCATGGCCCACAGCCTCGCGCGTAGGCGTGCAGCAACTCCACCGGCGGTCACCGATGGCCCCCACCGCCTATGCGGCCGAGGCCGCTGACGAGAATGGCTCGCGCGGCTGCCGTAGCAGCGCGCCGGCCACTGGCCGTGTGGACGAGGAAGCGAACCAGCCACGAAATCCGCCCGGCCGGTTTGTAGCCGCGGCGGCGCGTCCGTGCGTCCGCTGGGGCGGATGCGAGGTGGCGGCTGGCCGGGCTGGCCGGGCGAGGTTCATGGCTCGGCGGGCGGTGCGGGCGGCGGCGCACATGCCGCGCTGGCCAGTGCACTGCAGGTTGCGGCAGTTGCCGTGGTTGTCGGGTTGGTGGGCGGCGGTGACGTCGAGGGCGAGCCGCCACAGGAGTGGGTCGATCACATCGCCGGGGATCACGGCGAGCAGGCTGAGGCGTTCACGAGGCATGGTGAGGTCCCTTTCGTCGACGGTCACGTCGTCCGGCACGGACTACCGGACGGACGGTGGACACGATCGACGCTCACCTTTTCCCAAAGATCAAGTCGCCCGGTATCTTCGGACCCGGCTGGCGGCGCGAAGGTTGTTGTGACGGTCAGCTACAACTGCCACTTTTCAGCGATGGTTGTCACCGCGGCTGATCCGCCGCTCCGGGCGGTGGTAGGAATTCGCTGAAGATTGATCGCCGGGTTCCACCGGCCGGAGTCGGCGGCGGTCGCGTGAAGACGTTCGCCACTCACAGCAACTCAGAGCGGCGTGCCGCCAGTGCGGGCGCGGGCGCTGTCGCCGGACAGCGTGGCTGACAGACTTTGACAGTTCTCGATCGGGGCGCAGTTCGCTTCCGGTCGCCTCGGTGCGCGCCCGTACGGGCGGGTGACGGTTACCGGCCTGGCGAGCTGGCGGGTGGGGGTGGTTCGGCGGCGTTTGCGGCCTGCAGGCCGCCGCACGCCGCCGTGTGTTCCGCTCCCCTCATTGGCCGGCCCGCTCGTCCGGGGTGGGCTGGTGGTGGGTGGGGTATTGGTCGTCGTGGTGGGTGTCGGTGTAGGGCAGGTCGATGAGGCGGTGACGGCCGGTACGGCCGGGTAGTTGCCAGATCTGGTGGGCGGGGCTGGCGGCGAGGGCGGTGCGTAGTTCGGCGGTGGTGGTGGCGATGACCGCCTTCGGGTCGGTGCCGGCGAGGCGGTGGTGCAGGTTCGCCTCGCGTCGTGCGGAGGGTAGGTGCAACAGCACCGGCCACACCCAGGTGCTCAGGAGGTAGAGCCGCTCGTATTTGATGACTTTGTCGATGAGGACCTGCAGGTTCTCACCGCTGGTGTCGTACTCGAGGAAGAACGGCACGGACCGATCGCGCTCTGTCCATATCCCGGCGCCGTCCGGGCGAGGGAGGCCCGTCGCTCCGGCAAGGATGAGGTGCGGGTTGGCGCCTTTGCGGTAGAGGGTGCCGGGTTCGTGGTAGGCCGACGCGGGCTGCCAGCGGACGAGGTCGCTGTCGGGGTGGGTGCGGGCGTGGGCGGCGAGGTCGATGAAGACCTGGTTGCCGCCGAGCAGGTGCGGCAGGTCCGGCCGGCGGGTGAGGGAGTGTTTGCGTCGGCGGGCTTGGTCTCGGCGGCCTCGTGGGAGTCCGCGTTGGGCGTGGACGTGGTCGTAGCCGAGTTGGTCCAGGACGTAGTGGTAGGGGTGCGAGCCTCCGTCGGCTTTGTTGGGCCGGAACCGGTCGACTGCCCGCAGGGCGGTGAGGCGGCGTAACCGGCGTTGGGTGAAGTCCAGGGATGGGAACAGGGCGGCGGCGATCTGGTCTGTGGTGAGCACGCCGTGGTCGTAGAGCCAGCCCAGGAGCCGGTCGTCGCGGGCGGTGATGCTGGCCTGCAGGCGCAGCAGTGGGTCCGCGGCGGGTAGGTGTTTAGCCATGGGCACAAGCCCTGGGGGAGAGACCCGAGACTGGAGGGTCTGTCTGGAGCGGTCCCGGACTCCTGACAGCGGGGTTGACCTGGGCTGTGAGCGGCCGTGCGGGGTCAGGTTGGGGGTCAGGATCAAGACGGACGGTAGAACGGAGATCGGCACTGACCGCTGAAGCGCCGGGCACAACGGGTTCGGCCAGACGGTGCGGTGAGGGTGGGTGTGAATCGGGCCGGTGACGCTGGTGAGGTTCGCGGTGCGGGGCGATCATCGTTGTTGCTCCAAGGTCAGAGGTGCGAGCGGGTGTGAGGTTGGTGCGCCCCGCGGCCGCAGCGGGCGGGAGCCGGCGGAGGTCCGCGGTCGCTGTCCGAAAGCCTGGTTGGAGATGCCAACCTGCCTGGTCTCGCGCGTTTGGCGAACTTCCGGTGACACGGGCAGCCAGTCGCCTGAAGGTCGAAGTTGGTGTAGCGGCTGCGACCTGCGGTGTGAGAGCCGTCGGCGTTGCCGTTCGGGTTCGAAGCGAACGGCAACCTCACCAGTCCCCTGACAGCGACCGTGTAAGCGCTTCGTTGGCCGCCCCGGTCTGCTCCTCGACCGGCCCGGGTGGGCCGGTCGAGGAGAAGTGGTCGGTTGGTCAGTGGCGTGGCGGGTAGTGGTACTCGCCGTTGGCCACGGATTCTTCGTAGGGGCGTTCGGGGTCGTAGATGGGGTGTGGGGCTCGGGGCCGTACCTCCCTGAAGGTCACGGTGTCCGGCGGCCACTGATCGGGGGTGGGGGGAAGGTCGATCAGAGCGAGGCGGTGTGTCTCGCCGATTGGCTGCCAAACCGGGTCTGCAGGTTGGCCGTGCTCGGGGTTGCTGGTGACGACGGTGAGGTGCCGCGTGTTGCGGCGCTCGAGGTAGCGGCGCAGGTCCTGCTCGCGCTGCGGGTCGGCAGCGTGGAACAGCAGGGTCGCCAGGCCGGTTTGTTCGGCCAGCCGCCGGTAGGCGTGGACGCGGTCGGCGAGGTCGGCGGGACGGATCTCGCCGGGGTCGGGCTGGTACCAGAACGCGTGGCGGTCGCGGTCGTGGATGTACTCGCCGTGCCAGGCGGCATGTCGCGCCGCGGTGACGTGTCGGCAGGTGCGCGGTGACCACCAGGTGCGTAGGTCACTCCCGGGTTCGGTGAGCGCGTGGGTGGCCAGGTCGACGAAGAAGTCGTTGGCCTGCAGCAGGCCGGGCAGCTCCGCGTGTTCGCGGAGCCGGTCGCGGGCCCGGTACACCTGCGCCGGTGTGACATCGCGGTCTTCGCCGAGTGGGGTGAGTTGGGCGCCGATCGGGCCGAGGCACCACGAGGTGTCGGCGGTGGCCGCGGTGCCGGTGTTCCAGAGGCGGTCGATCCAGCCGCGGCGGGCGAGGATCGCCAGACGTCGGGTGGCAGACGCCGTGGTGGTGGCGAAGCCGAGTGCGGTGAGCTGCGCGGTGGTCAGGACGCGGTGCTCGGCGAGCATCTCGACGGCCCACCAGTCGGGCAGGCGCATGCGGCCGCTCTCGGCCAAGAGCAGCTCCGTCGGGATCGGTCGGGTGGACGGGACAGTGAACTGGGGATGGTAGGTGGTCGACATGACCGGTACCTCCAAGGTGGTGCCACTCCCGGATTGGGGGTGGCAGGGGCGGATGAATGCCTGTGTGACCGGGTCGGTGCGGCACACCTCGGGCGGATCACGCCACCGCGGTCGTGCGTCGCAGTGGGTGACAGGGCGGTGCCAGATCGCCGATTCCGTGTCCGGACGGCAGCCCGGGCACGGAACCGGCTGGTCCGCGCGGCCGGATCACCGGCCGCTCATGCGGTACGGCGAGAATCCGAGCGCGACTTCTGGCGCCGTCATTAACAAACCGCCGCTTGTGTGCTCTGGCGAACGCCTGCCCCACTCACAGCCACTCACAGCCACTCACAACGAGGGGTTTTCTCAGTTGAGGTGATCCGTCCCAGGAGGCCTCACCGGGGGAAGTGACGGCGCCGCGAGAAGAGGGAGCCGACCTACGCGACTGCCGTCGACGTGGCGGTGGTGGTGGAGAGGCGACGGCGGCTGGCGGCGCGCAGACTGGCCCGGCGTTCGGCTTGCGCCGCCAACGCCTCGGCGGCCTGCGGGGACGCCGCGCCGGTCAGCATGCCGTTGGCGAGGGCTTCGGCGAGGCGGGTGTCGATGCGACCCAACCGCATGCGCAGGGCGTCGGTGCTGATGCCCATCCGGGCCGCGATCGGATCCATGGCCCGCCGTCCCAGTCGCACGTCGATGTAGGGCTGCTCGTCGTCGGCGTCGAGGATCCCCAGGCGCACCGCGCGGCGTACCAGCACGTCCGGATGCCCGTAGGGCACCTGCGGGGTCCGCGGTCCCGTGACGCGCTCCACGTCCTCGACCGGAACGAACTCGCTGGCCTGTTGGCGCAGCGCGTGCCCGGCGCGCCACCCGGCCCTGCACAACGACGCGTACGGCGCCCGGCGGGCCACGTCCACGTGGTCACGCAGCGCCGCCAGGAAACCCGCGAGGACCTCCGCGCTGATGTCATCGGGGTCACCGCGGTAGCCGTCGGACAACCGCCTCGCGTAGCGGCGCAGCGCCGGCATCGCCATGCCGACCGCAGCGATGACCCACTGCGGCCCGTCCAGGCGGGCACGACGGATCAACTCCCGCCACACCGCGTCGCGGGCCGTGTAGGCGCGCGGGTTCGCCAGCAGCCAGTCCCGCAGCGCCGGCAGCGCCACGAAACCCCTTGGCAGGCCGTCATCCGGACCGAACATGTCGAGGTCGAGGGACAGGGGCGCCGGGTCGCTGGTCAGCGCCGCGAACGCGACGTCGACGGCGTCCAGGGGTGCGGCGGGCCAGATCGTGTTGGACACACTCATGATCAGTACTCCTCGGTCAGAGACCATCGAGGGGTCGCCGTCTTTTCGGCGACGCTGGGATGCCGATTACGCCACGACCCACTCACAACCGCTCACAGCGCAGGTCAGGCCCGCTTTTGCCCCCACCGGACCGCCGTAGCGCCCCACCCGAACTCCGGGCGTCAGTCCGGCGCCTAGCGGGCGACGCGGACGGGCCGCGGTACGGCTGAGCAGGGCTGTGAGCCACCGAGGCGCACCGTGGGCGGCACCCGGACGGCTCAGCGAAGAGGTCACGATCGTCGAGCCGCGCCCACCGCTCACAGTCACTCACAGCGGCTCACAGTCACTCACAGCCGCTGGCCACGCCCGTTTGGTCAGCGAATCTCGTCCGTCATCGGCGGTCGGATCACTCTCGTTGGCACCCGAACCACCTTGGCTGGCGTCGGAATGACAGCGCCGATGAACTCCGTGCCGTCGAAGGCGCCGTAGCCATTTCACCGCTGAAGTCGCACCGCCGCTGAAGTCGCACCGCCGCTGGTCACTCGCGCTAGGGGTGCTGAGCAGGGCTGTGAGCGTAGGGGCGGGTGCGAGAAGTGTCCGACAAGAGAGTCTCCGGGGCCCTATACACCCTCCCACTCACAGCGACTCACAGCCGCTCACACAGACTCACAGCGACTCACAGCGGCGTGGCATCCGCTGCCGGCACGCCCGGTAGGCCAGCGGACGACGCCGGCGTGGCGCGAACCCCGACCAAATGCCGCGTCCTCGTCCCTGGGCGTCATGCCCGGCGCCTCACCCATGTCGACCGCCGAGGTGTGCGCACCAGTGGGAGAACCCTCGGTCCCGGCTGCCTCGCCCGTGAAGCGGGCGATCCGGTGTCAACGAGGGCGGTCGATTGACAGGTTGTCCGTGCGGGCGTTGGCGACCGCGTCCGAGAGGGCAGGAACGTCGGCATGGGCGCTGTGTCACTTTGTCCGGACACGTGTTCACGGGCGGTCACATGACGTCGAGAAGTGCCGATGGGTATCGTGCGCGCGGCCATGGCCTCAAGGTGGGCACAGCATGTCCTCCATGCCTGGACCGATGTCCGTGACGTCGCGCGTGTCATCGATGCTCGTCGTTGACAACTTGTCCGGCGGGGTTGCTGATCAGGCCCGGGACAACTCTGCCGCGCGTGTCACCGGCCTGGAGCGACAATGGCGCAGGTTGGCGGAGGTCCGTCCCGTGGCGGCGATGGCCAACCGGCATGACATCAACGCGCCGCGTGGGCGGGTGTGTCAACCGCTCGCCAGCGGTGTCCGCGCTCGTCGGTGACGGACATGTTCGCGGACAGCTTGTCATCGACTTTCATGAGTGCCCGACCGGTCGTCGCCACTTCGCCGTGTGACACGTTGGCACCGTGGCGGAGCCGTCGGCGGACAGGCTGCCGGAGCTTCGTCAACCGCCACACCGCCCACCGTGTCATCGGCTTCTGCCACTGTCCGGGTGGGTTGGCGTCGAGGCGGCGGCCATCGGCGTGGTGTCGGCGCCGGCCCCGTGTGAGCGGTCGGTCGGACGGGCAGCCCTGTGAGCCCCTGTGAGCGGCGGTGAGTCAGGCAGGCGTTCGCCAGAGCACACAGGCGCGGGTTTACAGATGTCAGCGCCCTGACCGGCGCGGCGCGGCGCCGACATCGAGATGAGCGAGCACCGACGTAAGCACCGCTTGAGTCGTCCCGGCCGGCCGTGCTGGACGTCGCCGAGCCAGGTCGAGCACCTGTCGGATCTGCTCCTGCGGTCCGGCCGCGAGGGGCGAGTCCGCACCCGGGCATCCGGCCTAACCCGCCGCGCGCCCCCGCGCCTGACGCCGTACGCCCGTACCCACCGTCGAGGAGATGACCATGAGATCGTCCAGACGCACTCGACCCGTGCCACCGCAGTCTGGGAAAGAGGCGGCCGCGGGTGAGCGGGAGCCGACGTGGACCGCCGAGCGGATACGCGCCCTGGGCGCCAGCACAGACCTGGCCACCGCCGCGGCAGTGCTCGGCATGTCCCGCTCTGCCGCCTACAAGCTGATCCGCCGCGACGCGTTCCCCGTGCCGCACTTCCACGTCGGCGCGCACTACCGGATACCGACGGCGCCGCTACTCGCCGCCCTGCACCTGGAGGACCCCGGCACCACGCCGGAGCGCGCCGCCGGTGCCACGAGTGCCCCACCCTAGGCGCCTTGCGCGCCGACCGGGGCCCACCCGTCAAACCCCCACGCCGCGCCAACGCGCGGCCCTCTTCCAGCACCGACCTTGCGCCGGGACCGTCGTCTGACGGTCCCGGCGACTTGATCGTGCCCGCGGATCACGCGTGGATGTCGATCGACGAAACCGATGCACCCCCACCTGATCGAGGAGCACCACCTGCCATGCCTGACGGAAGCATTTTCAAACGCTGCGGCTGCCGCCACCCCGACACCGGCAAGCCACTCGGCAACGACTGCCCCAAGCTGCGTCGCCCCAACCGCGCCTGGAGTTCCGAGCACGGCCATTGGACCTACCAGCTCGAACTCCCACCCACCGCCGACGGCGCGCGCCGGCAACTACGCCGCTCCGGCCTACCCTCCCGGCGGGCCGCCGCCGACGAACTCGACCACGCCCGCGACCTGCTCGCCCTCGCCAAGGGCGACCGGCGCCGCCGGACCGAGATCGGCGACCTGCTCCAGAACGCCGCACGCACCAAACGACCCCTGCCTGAGGTCGACCGGATCCGCCAGCGGCTGCGCGGCGACGGCCCCCTCGCTGACGCGCCCACCGTCGCGGACTATCTCACCGTCTGGCTGACTCACCTCAGCGTGGACGACAACACCCTGCACGGCTACGAATCCATCGTGCGGGTGCACTTGATCCCGCACCTCGGCGAGGTCCCGCTGGACAAGCTGCGCACCAGCCACGTCCGTGCCATGCTCGCCGCGATCGAACGCGGCAACGACGACATCCGCGCCGCGAAGATCAGCCCCGACCCGGCGGTGCGCAGGTCCGTCGCCGGGGTGCGGCCCACCGGCCCCACGACGCGGCAGCGCATCCGCGCCTGCCTGCGCAAGGCCATCAACGATGCCCTCGCCGACGAACTGATCGTCGGCTCCAACCCTGCCGCGCTGGTCAAGACCCCGGGTGATCGGCCGCAGCCGATCGTGTGGGAGGACGAACGCGTGCAGCGCTGGAAGGACACCGGAAAGGTGCCCGGACCGGTGATGGTGTGGACCGACAACCAGGTCGTCGACTTTCTCGACCACGCCGCCCAACACGCTCCCGACCTGCACCCGATGTGGCACTACATGGCCTACCGCGGACCCCGCCGCGGCGAGGCGTGCGGCCTGCGTGACAGCGAGGTCCGCCTGCACCGACGGGAGACCACCATCAACAACCAGATCGCCACCCACGGCTACACCCCGGTGCAGAAACCGCCGAAGAGCAGAGCCGGCAACCGCGACGTCGCCCTCGACGCCGACACCGTCAAGGTCCTCACCGCCTACAAGGCACGCCGCGCCCAGTGGCAACTCGCCGCCGGCCCGGTGTGGCCCGACACCGGACTGTTCTTCGTCCGCCCCGACGGCAAGCCGTGGCACCCCAACGCCGTCACCCAACGCTTCCGCCGGCTTGTACGCAAGGCCGGTCTACCACCGATCCGGCTGCACGACCTACGCCACAGCGCCGCCACCATCGCCCTGGACGCCGGCGTAGACATCAAGGTCCTCTCCGACCAACTCGGCCACTCCACCACGACCCTGACCCGCGACACCTACCAGAGCGTCACCAAACAGCTGCACCAGGACGCCGCCGACGCCGTCGCGAAGAAGATCAACCAGAAGCGCCGCAAGGCGGGGTGAACCCACCCTCACTGAAGCGGCAGCGGACGACCGCGGGCCGGGCCGGCCCCGGCCGCCCGAGCGAATACGCTCGCGACATGGGCGGTGACGACCATCGGCTGAGCCGGCGGGGCAGCTTCGACGAAGACCCGGACAACTACCAGGCGGCCCGGCCGGGATACCCGCGGCGGGTGTACGAGGTGCTTGCCGAGTGCGGGCTGCGACCGGGTGCGCGCGTCCTGGAGATCGGACCCGGCACCGGGCAGGTGACCCGTCCTCTCGTGGACGCCGGCGCGTCGGTGCTGGCGGTGGAACTCGGTGGCCGGCTGGCAACTCGGCTGCGAACGAACCTGACCGGCCACGACGTGACCGTCGTAGAGGGCGACTTCGCCACCGTGGCGCTGCCCGACGACACCTTCGACCTGGCGGTCTGCGCCACCGCGTTCCACTGGCTGGACGCGGGCGCAGCGGTGCGACGGCTGGCCCGCCTGGTGCGGCCGGGCGGAGGGCTGGCGGTGTGGTGGACGGTCTTCGGCGACCTCGACCGCAGCCCGCCCTGGCGTACGGAGCTGGACGCGGTGTACCGACGATGGCTACCGGGGCAGGGGCGCGGCCCCGCCGGTGTGCCAGCGCCGCTGCGGGTCGCCGAGCGCATGGCGGAACTGCGGGCAGGTGACTGGTTCGGCCCCGTTCAGGTCGAGATGATCCGCTGGAAGCACCAGCTGACCCCGCACGGCGCGCGCGGGCTGTGGGGGACCTTCCCGAACGTCCGCGAGTTGAGCACTGACCAGCGCGAGGCGTTCCTCGACGGCGTCGCCGAGGTAATCGCCCGCCAACCCGGGGCGACGGCGATCGACCACTACGTCACCGCGCTGTACACGGCGTCGCGGCGAGACAGCTCCGCCCTTCCGGCCGGTTCTTGAAAGCGGGCAGCGGACGACTGAAGGCCGCCAGCGATCCACGCCTTCAACAGGGACTGGGCCAGCCGGGACTGCCGGAGCCGGACACCACCTGCAAGCCGATGCGCCCCTCCCAGTGGACGGGGCAGCTCAGGGCCGCCCGGAGGGTGTTCCGGTGTCGGTGGCGGTGTGGCCGCGTTCGAGGATCAGCAGGTAGGAGAACAGACCGGACTTCGCACCGTGCACCTGTTCGTGGGCGGAGAGGATTTCGCCCGTGCGGGGGTGGACGATGAGCTGCGTCTGGGAGTTGTCGGCCGTCACGGTGAAGCCGAGGCCGGTTCGTCCGGTGAGGTCAGTCCGCTCGCCCTGGTAGGCGATGGTCGGCACGTCCGCGAGGACGCGCAGTGTGGCTGCGCGCTGTGCTCGGTTGAGGTATTGGCTGGTGGCGACGCCGATGACGCCGTGGACGAGCATGCGCGGGTATGCGGGCTCGCCGGCCAGCTCGCGTGGGGCCAGCGCACCAGCGAGCTCGGCGATGTCGGTGGTCAGCGGTTCGGGAAGGTACGGCTCGAGATCGCCGCTGACGTATCGCGTCGACTTCGTCCCGGCAGCGGCGAACTGGCGGCGCTCGTCGGATGTCGGGCGGTGAGCGAGGCCACGCACGTCGGGGAGCCGGCGCGTCACCTCGCGGCCGGAGTCGTCTGTGTCGCGGCGCCAGCGCTGTAGGTCCGAGCGGGTGATGACATTGGTGGCGCGGGTCCAGGATTGGGTGTGCAGGTAGGTGTAGGGCAGGCCGACGGTTTGATCGGCGGGGGCGGCCGTGATGGTGTCGGCGAGCAGGCGCAGGCGCTGCTGTGGGGTGAGGCCCGGCGCGGTCGCCGCGAGCGCCGGGGATGTGGACGCTGGTGGCGTCGCGGGGGTTGGTGTGGCCGGTGTCGGGGCGGAGGGTCCGGGGTGGCAGCCGGCGAGGATGAGGCCGGCGATTAGCCCTGCCGGCCGTCGGCGCGTGGTGGGGGTGGTGCGGAGCACGGTGTCTCGTGTCCTTCCGATGCGAGTCTGGTGCGGGTGCGCCCAGGCAGGCTGTCCCGGTGGTGGGTGGTCAGGTGCGGGCGGTCTAGCTGGTGCCGGGCGTCGCGGTCATAGCGAAGCGCGTGGGGTGACCCGGCGGGTTGGTGGCTGTGGTGTGCATGCGGTACAGGGCGGCTGCCATGCGGGCGACGGCGGGGTGGTGGGGATGGGCGCGGCGGTGGTCGGCGATGGTCCGGGCGAGGAGTTGCCGCGCCGGTTCCTGGCTGCCGTGTTCGTGTAGGACGACGGCGAGGGTGGCTTGGGCGGCGAGGGTGGGTAGTGCGTAGGGTCCGTCGGCTTGGGTGTGGTGGCGGATGAGGTCGCTGTAGCAGTCGCTGGCGGCGGTGAGGTTCCCGGCGGCGCGGTGGGTGGCGGCCAGGACGCGCAGGGCGGCGCGGACCTCCGGGTTGGTGGGGTCTCGGAGGAGGTGGCGCAGGCTGCGGTGTCCCCACTGGGCCCAGGGCAGCGCGGCGGCTGGCTCGCCGCTGGTGAGGGTGAGGGTGGCCAGGAGCGCGGCGGCGCGGGCGGTCGCGGTGTCCAGGGCGAGCCTGCCGCTGGTGGGATTGATGTGCAGGAGCCCGCTGTGCAGGACGTCGATGGCACGTTCGAGCGTGTTGTCGGCGGCGTGGCGCTGGGCCACGTGCAGACGCTGAGCCATGCCCATCATCGGGCCGGTGATCTGGCGTGAGATGGCCCTCCAGGTGATGTGCAGGTCTGTGCCGGTCGCGCCGACGGCGACGCGGTGGATCGGGCCGAGCGCGTAGGAGGCGGCCTGGGTCGTCTTGCCGGCTGGGACAAGGTGTGGGGTGCGGTGCAGGATCACTGCGGCGACGGCGTCGCGGATCTCGTCGGCCAGAACCGGTCTGCGCCCGCAGGACGGCGAGCACAGGTAGACCCTGCCGCAGCCGGGCAGCTGGATGAGGACCATGGATCGCGCGCAGGTGTGGCAGGCCAGGAGGTCGGGTGGCACGGGCGCGGCCTGTACGGCGCGGGCCCGCGAGACCCATTCCTCGACCGTCGCGGGCGACAGGCCATGGCCGCGGGCCACGTCTCGGAACGCTCGGTGCAGGCCGTTGACTGCGGCGTGCTCGATGCTCGCGGCGACGACTTCGGCGACAAAGGCGGGTGTCCACGCGGCGAGGACTGGCGTCCGCGTCGGCATCGGCGTTCCTTCCTGCTGTTCGTGTTCGGGTGGTGGGTGCGGGTAGAGCCGCTGGGGTGGCGCAGGCGGTCACGGCCCAAGGCTGCTGCCGATCTGGGCGGAGGGTGTGGCCGGCGGCGACAGCGGGGGACCGTCGTCGCCGGCCACGTCGGTCGCCCCTGCCGTCCCTCTACGGGCGGGCGACCGGCTTGTACGCCCCCTTCGTGGGCCGAGCACAGCTGGGGGGCGGTGAGGCGGGGACGGTGATCGATAAACTCAGTCAGGGCTGTGACCTGGACCTGGGCGTCTGCACCCGGCCTAGCGTTGCGCGTCGGACTGGGGGCGCGTCGGCGCGGTGACGGTTGCCGGCCTGGCGGTGTTCACGGGCCAGGCTCCGCGAGCCGGGTGAGGGTTGCGGCGCATTGGGGCGATGAGCGGCCCGTCGGGCAGGATGAGCGCGGGTCTCGGGAGGTAGCCGTGCCGGCGGTACACGTCCTGGCTGCCGTGGATGGTCTCGGTCCAGGAGGGCATGTCGATGCGGTCGAGGCGGCTCTCGTGGTGGGTGAGCATTGCCGCGCCGATGCCGCGCCGCTGGGCGGCGGGAAGGACGGCGAGCACTGCCAGGTGGTAGTGAGGCTCGGTGGGTCGGACTTGGGTGAGCAGCTGGTCGAGGAGTTCAAACTGCCGCGCGTGCGGGCCGGCGGCGTCGGCCAGTCGGCTGCGGTAGTTCGACGGTGGCGGGATGCTGCGGTAGCGGTGAAACCCCATCGCGGCGGCGCTCAGGTCGTCGGTGATCTGAATGTCGCCGAAGAACATGGCGTGCTCCACCCAGATCACTGCCACATCGGCCAGGATCCGCCGCCGGCAGGTCGGATCCGGCACTAGCCACTGGGCGAGCGGGCCGGAGTGCAGGGCGTCGGCGACGATCGCGGCGACCGGTTCCTTGTCCGCCCACCGGGCGGCACGGATACGCGGAATGACGTCCATGAGATGCCTCCAAGGGCAGCGGATCGGGTGGGATGGCGCGGGGCTCACCGGTAGGCGGCGGTGGCGAGGTCACCGACGACGGCGTCCACCGCGGCGGTAATGTCGCGGACCTGCCGGTGGTGCTGCGCGGCGATGGTGCGCAGCTGCACGGTGAGGGCGGCGATGTCGTCGGCGAGGTACAGGTGGTGGGTCAGGCCGAGGGTCGCAACGAGGCCGCCCAGGGCGGCGGTGTGGTTGTCGGGCTGATCACGGCCGGCGGCGATGTAGTGCAGCCGGGCGCGGGCGACGACCGGCCACTTGAGGTCGGCGGGCAGATAACGGTCGGTGCGGGCCAGCCCGCCGAGGCGGCGGCGCACGTCGTGGCGCAGGATCCCGCCAGCGTGCAGGCCGGCGCGGGTGCGGTCGTACAGATCGTCGGCGAACCCGCGCAGCCACCCCCGCAGGGGCGGGGTCGGGTGGGCGTAGCGGATGGTGGCCAGGGCGGTGTCGGCGATCAGGTCCCCGACCGGGCGGTCCAGGTGCAGCCAGAGACGCTGCTCCTCGCCCGATGGGGTGTCGTCCGTGGTGTCGAGAGCGATCCGCCCGGCGAGGAACAGGTCGATGAGAACCGCACCAGCCAGGCCAAGGGCGAGGGCCCGGCGGTGAATGTGCGGCTGACCGGTGTCGTCGTCGTGACCGAGCAGGAACAACTCGTCGCGCAACGGCAACTGGGGGATCGAGGAGGTCATTTGGTCCAGTCCCCTCTACCGCGGCCCGCCGGCGTGCTGTCGGAGGCGGGCGTGCATCCCGCCGTAGGCGGCCTGCGGCTGCGGAAGCAGCAACTTGTCGACGGCGGCGAGGACCGTGTAGTTCGGGTCGCAGACGTTGCCGATCGGCGCCCGCCCCGCCTGCGACACCAGCTGGTAGGCGTCGAGCTGCTCCAGGCCGGTGAGGTCACCCACCCAGCCGACCAGGTCGCGGTGCGCGACCCGGTACGCGTCTTCCAGGGGACGGGCGCAACCAACGGACATGATCGACGTATCTGTCTCCAGGCGGGGCCACACCGTCGGGACGCCCTTGATGACCTCGATGATCAGGGTGGTGGTCGTGGCGATCTCCACCCCGACCCCGCAGGCCTCACCCTCGCCCTGGCGGGCGTGCCCGTCGCCGAGGGCGAGCATCGCCCCGTGCACGTTCACCCCCAGGTACAGAGTGGCCCCGGCGCGCAGCTCCGGGCTGTCCAGGTTCCCGCCGTGGGAATCGGGGACGATCGTGGAGCGGGCCTCGAACCCGCCGGGCGCGACCCCGATCGTGCCGATCATCGGATCCAGCGGCAGGTCGACGCTGTGGTCGCTGCCCGTGGCGTGGAAGCGGATCGTCCCGGCCTGCCGGTCGATGTCGTACACCCACACCCGCTCCTCCAGCGGCGGCTGCAGCGTAGCGGTGTGCGAGGTCGAAGTGAGTGCTCCGAAGTGCGGGAACGTCGACGAGACTCCCCAGTCCCGGGCGGGCTCGATGGCAGCGAGGTAGATCGCGAGGGTGTCGCCGGGCTCAGCGTCCTCGACGAAGAACGGCCCCGACACCGGGTTCAGGTACGGCATCCGGCACACCCGCGACGGCAAATCCGCCGGCCCGCGCACGAGACCGCCGAAGCAGTCCTCCGTGAACACCCGCAGCACATCGCCGGAGCGGACGTGGGCCACCGGCATCCGGCCACCGAAGGTGTAGGCCAACTCATCGCGAGCCGGACGGTAAGCGATCGTGTCCATGCCGGTCACACCCGTTCCACGTGACGGGCCTGCGGCTGCGCGGGCGCCAAACCCGACAGCGCGGGCCGGCGGCCGACCAGGTACAGGCCGGCGAGAACGACCATGCCGAGGGCGAGCCAGGCCAGGCCGAGGCGCTGCGCGGCGATATTGGCGTTGACCACCACGTAGGCGAGGATCGCGAACCCGATCCCGGGCATGACCAGGTGCGCCCACCAGTTGCCGCTGCGCTGGCGGATGAGGTGGTGCACGACCACGGAGACGTGCAGCACGAGGAAGGCGACCATCGCCCCGAAGTTGATCAGCGACGACAAAAGGGTGATCCCGTCGGCGCGGGTGGCCATGTAGAGGCCGAGGGCGAGGGACACGGCACCGGTGAGCAGGGTGGCGTTGATCGGCACGTTGCGGCGGATCGACACCTTCGCCAGGAACGCGGGCAGTTGCCGATCGCGGGCCATCGCGTACAGCAGCCGCGAGGTGGCGACCTGCGCGACCATCGAGTTCGGCAGCCCCCAGGCGATGGCCGTCGCCACTGCGCACACGGTCGCCAGCCAACTCCCGCCGGCCACGGCGGCGGCGTCGTAGAACGCGGTCCCGTTCGGGTCACCGTTCGCCAGGAGACCGGCCGGGTCGGGCACGAGCATCGCGGCCAGCCACGTCTGGACGATGAACAGCACCCCGGCCAGGATCAGGACGGCGGCCATGGCGCGGCCGATCTGCCGGGAACCGCCCTTGGTCTCCTCGGCCAGCATGCTGATGCCGTCGAAGCCGAGGAACGACAGCACAGCGATCGACACCGCGCCCGCGACGAGCGACCAGGTGAAGGTGTCGGCGTTGTAAAACGCCTCCCAGCTGAACCGGCCCCTGCCCGAGGCGAGGGCCCAGCCGGCAATGGCCAAGAAGATCGCCAGGACGATCAACTCGCCGACGAGCATGACCCGAGTGACCGCCGCGGTCATCCGGATCCCGACCGAGTTGACGACCGTGTTGACCGCCACGAACCCGAGCAGCCACAGCCACACCGGCACCGACGGGACCGTGGCGTGCATCGCCATCGACGCCACCAGGTACAGCAGGCCAGGCACGAGCACGTAATCGAGGAGGATCACCCAGCCGGCCAAGAAACCCACCGGCGGGCTGATGCCCCGACCGGCGTAGTTGTAGACGCTGCCGCTCATGGGGAACGCCTTGACCATCTGCGCGTAGGAGAACGCGGTGAACACCAGCGCCACCACGCCGATCGCGTACGCCAGGGCCACCATCCCACCGGAGCCGGCATAGACGCTGCCGAAGATCGCCATCGGCGCGATCGGCACCATGTACACCAACCCGTACGCGACCAGGTCCCGGAACCGCAGCCTCCGGGCCAACTCCTGGCGGTAGCCGTAGCGTGTCAATTCGTCTTGTAGCTGCATTGCACCCTTCCGAAGAGCTCGTCGGCAGCGGCGAAACGTCCAATGTTGGGCCGCGCATGAATTGCTTCACGCTCCGAATGATCGCTCGATTCGAATGGCGCGGTCGATACCGAAAATGCGGACAAAGGATGTTGTCCGCATCGAATTTGTCGCTTCGAACTTGAGCTGCCCAGCGGCAGTTCGAGCCGTACCGTCCAGCGGCAGGGACGAAGTGCTTGCGCGTAGAGTCGACCGTGCCTGGGGAGCACTCGCGCCGGCTCGGCGGCACGACAACTTCTTCTACGCCGTCGCCGGTGCACCCGAGGCCGGTCGACGAGGGCGCTGTCTTACGGTCGCGTACGGAAGTTGTTCGAGGAGGACCCGTGAGGCTGGCGGACAGGATCGCTGTGGTCTCGACGGAGGACGCGGTTCGCGCCTCTGTGAGCTATGACCAGCTGCGTGCCGGGGATGGCGCGCTGTACTGGTTGGAGACCCGCCCCGAAGTCGGCGGGGTCGCGACGGTGACATGTTGGCGGCCCGGCGAGGGTGCGCGAGACGTCAGTCCGGAGGGCTTCGACGTCACCAGCGGCGTTCACGCGTACGGAGGCGGGGCGTTCGCTGTCATTGACGGGACGTTGTGGTGCGTCGGCGGAGACGGCCTTTACCGGAGCCGTCTTCACGACGATCAACTCGAGTTGGTCAGTCTGGGATCCTTCGGCGACCTGACGATTGGCGACGGCGAGTTACTGGCTGTGCGGGAGTCAGAGCATGGTGACGACCTCATCGCGGTGTCGCTCACAGGCGTCCCGGACATACGGGCTCTCGCAACATGCCGGGGATTTCTCGGCGCACCGCGGCCGGGTTCAGGCATGTTGGCCTGGACCACTTGGAGCGAGCCCGACATGCCTTGGGATAGGTGTGAGATATGGGTCGCCTCCTACTCGCCGCGTGGCCAGGTCGGGAACCCGGTAATGCTCGCCGGCGGTTCGGAAGAGTCGGCGGTCGAGCCTAGGTGGGGTCCCGACGGGGCGTTGTACTTCGTGTCAGACCGCAGTGGCTGGTGGAACCTTTACCGGTGGGACGGCCACCAGGTGAAGCGGGTGGCACCGATCGCGGGTGAGTGCGCCGCAGAGCCGTGGGAGCTGGGCTACGCGTCGTACGACTTCCTTGACGACGGCCGGATCGTCGTGGCGGTGCAGGACGGACCGCGGCACCGCCTCGTCGTCATCGACCCTGACGGCACTGTTCGCCCGGTCGACCTTCCATATACGTCCATCAAGCCCTATCTGGCCGTTCAAGGAACGACGGTGGCATTGATCGGGGCGTCGCCGACTGCGGCCCCACAGGTCGCGCTCGTGCACCTCACGGCCGCCGATCCTCAGGTGGAGGTGCTTGCCCGGTCGGAGCACGCCAAACTCGACGGGGCGCAAGTATCGACGCCGACGGAACTGCGGGTTCATGTCGCGGGTGATCGAGAGGTAATTGCCTTGGTGTATCCGCCAACGGCCTCGGCGGCGGACTGGCGGGCACCGGTGATCGTGAGGGCGCATCCTGGGCCGACCGCCTCGTGCCTCCTGCGCTTGGACTGGCAGGCGCAGTTCTTCACCAGTCGGGGGTTCGCCGTCGTGGACGTCGACTATCTCGGCAGCACCGGGTACGGCCGGGTCTTCCGGGAAGCGCTGTACGGCCGGTGGGGCCTCGACGACGTTGATGACTGCGCGGCGGTGGCGGACCACCTGCTCGCAACAGGACGAGCCGTACCGGGTCAAGTCTTCATTCGCGGAGCCAGCGCCGGCGGATACACAGCCCTGCACGCCGTGGCGCAGAGCGGTCCGTTCGCTGCCGCCACGGCCGTGTCAGCGATCGTGGATCCCGACCGTTGGGCGGAAACCGTGCCCCGCTTCCAGCGCGCGCACGCCAGACGGCTGCGAGGCGGTGCCGGGCGGGTCAACGCCGCAACCGTTCAGCGGCCGGTGCTGCTCGTCCACGGCACCGCCGATGACGTGGCGGTGGTCGAGGATGTGCGGGAACTCGCCGATCAGCTGACAGCTCACAGCGTGCCCCACGACATGCTGCTTCTCCCCGACGTCGGCCACTACGTCGCGACCTCCACCCAGGCGGGCACGGCGCTGGAAGCGGAACTCGCGCACTACCGTTTCGTGATGACGGCTGCGGCTGCCGATTAAGGGAACTACACCGCAGCCAGCGGTAGTTGAGAACGCACGTACTCGCCGAACTCACGGACCTCCGGCTCACACCGGTAGGGCTCAAGATCGGCTTGCACCTCAACGATGCGCTCTAAACAGCGGTGCGAGGTGGTCCGCGCGGCATGATCCACCGCCATTCGGCCGGCGGCGCAGGCTTCGTCGATGCGGCCAGCGGCAGCCAACGATGAGGCCAGGAGCGCGGTGTCGATGGCCAGTCGGCGGACATGTGTGGGACTCAGCGCGGCAAGGGCATCGCCCAGGTGCCGTTGGGTCTGCTGCGGCCGGCCCAGATCATGGAAACAGTGGGCAAGCTCGTCGGCGAGATAGGCCGGATCGAAGTACTGGATCCACAGCGGCTCGTCCTCGGTCCTGCTGCGATTCAGTTGCCTCTCTGCGACTTCGAGGTGGGCCATGCAGTCGCTTTCGCGTCCGAGGCGGGCGTACGTCCGCGCCACCACGGCGTGTAGCGCGGCTTCCACGGCGGGCGTCGCCTGAGTCTCACTACCCCTCACCGCCGTGAGCGCCATCCGCAGCGCCGGCTCGGGATGACCGCAGTGCAGTGCCAGGTGGCCGATGTTCACGGCGAGCAGGTAGCTGCCGTAGAGGCAGTCGTCGGCGGCCTGCGTCAGCCGCAGAGCGCGCAAGTAGCGGCGCTGCGCGAGACCGTGGGCTCCGGTGTCGACTGCCTGATACCCGCACAGTTCGAAGAAGCCCGCCGCCAGCCTGTACAGGCGCCGACCGATCGCTTCCGAGGCGGGGCTGTTTGCCAGCAATCGGTTTAGCTCGCCTTCGACGTACCGCTGCACCTGGGCATGGACTCGTCCGGCACCGTGGGTGTGGTCCAGCTGCCGGAACATCGCCAGAGCGGTCTCAGCGGAGCTGAGGTCCTCCTCGCGAACCTGATCAGGTGAGCCGGGCCGGCCGGCCGCAGACAGTCGGGGCCCCGCAGCAGCGTTCAGCCAGTCCAGAGCGGCGCGATCGAGGACACCTGGCTGGAACGGAACCCGGACGACCATGTCGGTCAACCCCGAGGTATCCGCCGGCTGAGTGGAGAGCAGGGTGATGGCGCCCGTCGGCGCCGTCGCTAGCTTGGCCGCGTTGACCCGATTCTTCTCGAGCAGCGGTAGCAGGCGCATCAAGGCGCCACCGGTCGTCAACGCCTTGTCGCATGCCTCGACGAAGTCCCGCGAGGGGAACCGGTCCGCCGTCTCGATTCGACGCACCAGGTCGGCACTGAATCGAATCATGGCACCCAGCCGCGCCTGCGAAAAGCCGGCGTGCTCCCGCAGCCGACGCAACTCGGCGCCGAAGAAGTGTCGCTCAGACATGGACGGTTGAAGCGCCCGCGGGGTCTGGCCCATGACACCGCCTTTCAGGCTGCCCACTTCCGGATGGCATTGAGCAGCGTAGACATCGCGCACATAGGGTCACTCAGCGTTCGGCGCGGCGCAACCAGGAACGACGAAAGGGTGTCGATCCGACCCCGCTCACGGGGTGAGCGCCATGCGGACAACCACTCCGTCCGCATGCTCGGTGTTCACGACTGCGGCTCGAAGGGCGAGGGTGTGGAGGACGGGATACCGACCACTCGTCAAATCCGCTTCGAATCTTGAGGAACCCTCGGAGGTGGTTATGGCGCACGAGACGAAGCCATCCTCCGTGGTCCTGACGGGTGCTGGGATTGAGATAGAGCCCGCAGCTCGGGCATCAGGCGATGAGCCCAGTGCAACGCCCCTCCTGATGGATCACTTGGCTCCTCATGACGTTCGGTTACCAAACCTAGACTCAAGGTCGTTTGCCTAGCAGGTCGGCGGGCGCTGCTCAGTACCGCATGCGGTTCCGTTAATACCTCCGGGCCTACGAGCTTCTGAAGTCAACGAATGAAGAGGGGTTCTCCCATGCCGGAGCGGGTCACCAAGGAAAAGGTTCTCTGTTACGTCGTACGTGACGGCAAGCTGCTGGTCTTCCGGCACACCGATTACAGCTACGAGGAAGTCGGCATCCAGGTTCCGGCCGGCAGCATCCGCGCCGGCGAGACGCCGGAGGCTGCGGCGCTGCGCGAGGCCGGCGAGGAAACCGGCCTGAAGGACTTCAAGATCGTGCGGAAGCTCGGCGAGACCGAGTACGACATCAGCCCGTACCGGTTCGAGCTCCAACGCCGCCACGTCTTCCACCTGGAACTGACCGAGCCGACGTCGGAGCGGTGGATGAGCCAGGAGGACCACGACGGAGAGCAGGAGCCGACGCACTTCGAATGCTTCTGGATTCCGCTGGAGGCCGCCCACATCCTCCAGTCCGGCCAGGGTGCCCTGTTGGGACGCCTGTACGACTGATCCCCGTCCGGTCACGGCCACCCCTGGGAGGCAGCCGATGTACGGCACCACCGATCACCCGATGGCCCATCTGTACCGCGGCCTCGACGTCGAAGACGCCGACAGTGCCGTATCGGTGATCTTGAAGCTGCGGGGTGAGACCTGCGACATCGACTGCCTGTACTGCTACGAGAAACGCAAGGAGGCCCCGGGCGGAGCCCGGATCGACGCGAGTCAAGTGCGTCGACTCACCGAGCTCTTCTCGGGGCGTCCGCTCGCCGTGGAACTGCATGGCGGCGAGCCGCTGACGGCCGGACGCGACCATGTCGCCGAGGTCCTGCGCGAACTGGCATCCCAGCCCAGCGTCGTGCGGGTATCGATGCAAACCAACGGCATGCTGCTCGATGAGCAGTGGCTGGATCTGTTTGACGCCCTATACCCGCGCCTCCAGATCGGCATCTCCCTCGACGGGGACGCGGCGGGCAACGCCTGGCGGGTTGGATACGACGGCCAGCCGGTCTACCCGCGCGTGGCCAACGCCCTGCGGCTGCTGGCAGGGCGCGGCCGGAAGGTGGGCGTGATCGCCGCGGTCACTCCGACCGTGCTCGGCCGTGCCGAGGCCGTCCTGGAGCACCTCGCCGGCTTCGAGGCGGTCAACGCCGTCAGCTTCGTACCCTGCTTCGATTCCTCCGTTCAAGGCCCTACCGCTGCCCAAGGGCAGCGCGTTCCCGCGAGCCGGATCCTTCAGCGCGCGGCTCTGCGCGGCTCGCAAGGGCCCGGGTGGGCGACCACCCCGGACCAGTACGCCGAATTTGTACTCGCCGCCACCGTTCGCTGGATCGGCGCTGGCCACTTCTCCCGGCTGAAGCTAGAACCGTCCGTATCCACCATTCGACGGTTGCGCGGGCTGGATACCGGCTTCTGTCACTTCTCCAACCTGAAGTGCGACCACGTCTTCACGCTCTATCCGGACGGACGGCTCGGCAGTTGTGACGAACTGCCCTGGCCGCAGGCCCAGCTCACCCTCTTGGACCAGCCCTCCGGACAGAAGGCGATCGTCGCGGCTCAGCGGCGGCTGCCGCTGCTGAACCAGGGCAAGGCCCTGATGGAGCGGTGCACCACCTGCACGTACCAGTCAACGTGCGGCGGCGGCTGCGTGGCCACCCGCTGGCGTCACGACCAGGCCGGTGACCAGGACGCCTACTGCGACTACCGGATGCGGTTGATCGACGGCATCGCCGCACTCCTCGCCCAGCCCGCCCACCCGGCAGGGGTCTGGTGCCGCAAGGTGCGCTCGCACCCGCGTATGCCGAACAGCATGCGTGACGTCGCCTCCTTCCTCGCCCACTGGGACCACCCCGAGGCGAACCGCCCACCTGTACGGCTGCGCACCAGCTCGCACGGCAACATCAACACCGTTGGCCTGCCCGGCGTGCACGAGGCCGAGGACCTCGACCCGGCCCACCCCCAGTGGCGAGGGGCGATCGAGCCCGGCGTCCGCTCCCTGGTCGACGCCGTCACCCAGGACTGGCGCCTGATCACGTACGACAGCTGCCAGGGACATCTCTATCCAGGCCTTGATCTGCCGCCCGCCGAGCGCCGGGTCGGCATCCTTCCGCGTGACCGAACCGAGTACGCGCGAGCTGCTGCCGCCCTGTGCCGCGCGATCACCGCTGTGACCACCGACCTACCCGCCGCCGTGCAGGTGGCCGTCGGGCGTGCGGAGCTGAGGTGCGAGACCACCGGACGTGCGAGCCCTGTACTCGACATGGTGCTGCGCCGGGGCACCAGGCACGGCTGGCCGGCGTACTTCGATGCCGTTGACGCGGCCACCCGCGCCGTCACCGACGCGCTACGCGGCGAGCGGCCCACCGAGGACGGCTGCTATTGCCCAGCACCTCAGAGCACTGCTTCGAACAGCGAGGAGGCGACGTGGGTAGCGTCACGGCCTCGCTGACGATCCATCAGTTGCTGGGGCGGATCGTGTACTTCCACGCCCTGTTCATCGAGCCCGCACTCCTTCCCAGCGCCGCGCGCCGGCCTGGTCCGGTGTGCTGCAACCATGGCCCGGACTCGCGCCGCAGCACCGTCAGTGAGTTGTTGACGGACTCCGCCTGGGCGGCCCTCGTTGAGGTCGCAGCCACCCTCCCCACCCATGATCATCCGTGCCCGATGGCCAACGGCGCGTGCTGTGCCACCTGCCGCGTTGTGGTCGCAGCCGCAGCGGTCGGAGCTGGATGGGCGCAGACCGAGCACCGCAGCTACCAGCGGGCTGAGCCTGCCGAAACGCTCCTGCGCTCCTGCCGGCTCATGGCGGCGGCACGGCTGGGGCGGGCCTTCGCCACACAGCACGTCGCTTGGTGCCCGGCGTTGGACCAGTTGACGGTGTGGGAGCCGCTGCCCGGCGCGGAGGAGCTGCCGTTGACCGGCGAGCTGCTGGCCCTGTGGGCCAATCCGGCCGCTAACCCTCACCACCCTGTGGCCAGTTGGCTCAATCACTGCACCGGCCTGGACGACGTCCGCCGCGTGCTCGAGACGAGGAGGACCTACTCGTGATTCACATCGCCGAGACCGTCGCGGTCGGCAGCGTCGAGGGATTCGTCGACACCGAGGAGCGGGACCAGCTCGCAGCCATGATGAACGACTTCCTCAGCGATGAGGCCCGGCTCCGCTTCGGCGCGAGGCGGGCCACCTCCATCCATGAGATTCCCGGTCGCTCCAAGGAGCAGGCCATGGCCGTCTACGAGCCGGCCGGACGGATCGAGGTCCCAAGGATCCCGGACAGAGCCGAGGCCCTGCTTCAGCAGGCCTTCGACCGCGCCTGCCCCGCTCTGTCCCGCGTCATGCCGTCGATCACCGCTTGCCGGCCCTGGACCTACGTCGAGTACGGCCCCGGCCAGCACATCACCGGCCACCTCGACGGCATTGCCCCCGACCCGTTCGCTTGGCCGCGACAGATCGCCGGCATCAGCGTCGTGATCCGTGAGGCCGAGGCCGGCGGCGCGTTCTACGTCGAAAGCACGTCCAGCGACCGCCTGTGGAACACCCGGCTGGAGCACGACGCCCAGGAACAGGGATACGCGGGCGGTATGTGGCTGGCCCACGACGGCGCCGACCACTCCGCTGACTGGTATGCCGCCATGCCTCGAACCCGATGGAGCGTGAGCCCCGCCCCCGGCACCGCCCTGCTCTACGGCTCCCAGCTCACCCACGGCACCAAACCGGTCTCTCTCGGCCGCGTCGCGAAGTTCATCAGCTGGCTGATCGCCGAGAAGAACTAGGAGCGAGGCATGCTGCTGGCCTTGGAAGGAATCGCCGGAGCCGGGAAGAGCACGCTACGCGACCGGATCCTGGCCAACGCCGCCTGCGAGAACATCCGCCTCGGGCACATCGGCCAATTCTCCTGGCTGTCGCTGGAAGCGACCCGCTCCATCGTCAGCCTGCGGGCCGGCCGTCCAGCAGCAGACGGCGTGCGGGCGGTGGCCGCGGTCCGCCGCGACCTGGAACTCCATGCCCGCCATAACCTCGCCCCCGCGCTGTCCCTCGGCCCGGTCATCGCCGACCGGCTCACCTTGTCGACCGCCTGCCTGATCGCCCTGCTGCACGACCGTCCTGTCGCCCACTACGTTCAGCAGCTCGCCGAGGTCACGGCCGCGCGGGCGGACCTGATCGTCCTGCTCACCACCGAGCCCGAGCTGTGCCATGCCCGGCTGTCCGAGCGGCCCACAACGCGTCGCTTCGGGGAGGACCGCCCGACCGCCGCTCGGTATGCCGACCTGTACGAGCAGGCAGTCAACGCGTGGACCGAGGCAACCGGCCTGCCCGTGCTGCGCCGCCCGTGCACCACCAAGCCCGACCTCGACCGGCTGGCCGCCGCCTGCCTGGAGCGGCTACGCCACACCGCACCGGATGCGGCGCGAACATGAGAAGGCAGCCCATGCACCTGCACCCGATGCACCCAGCCGCCTGGGTCCTTGACCAGCTTCGCTACGCCGGCTGGCACGTCCACGACCTCCTCTGCTTCACTCGCGCCAGCACGCTCGTGCTCGCCAGCCGCAACGGGACGCCTCCGGTGGTTCTCAAGGCCGGCTTCGGCAGCAACCACGTTCTGGCCGAACTCGACGAGGCCACCCGCAAGGCCGCCTACGGCTTCTACTGGTACGCGGAGATGACCGAGGCCGAAAGGGCCTTGACCCGTGAGGACTTCCGCCACGAGATCGCCGTCACCCGCGTCGCCCGGGGTGCCGAGCACGTCGTGCCGCTGCTGGAGCAGGGCAACACTGACCGGTTCGACTGGTACACGATGCCCCACTGCGTCGGCGGCAACTTCGGGCGGTACCTCACCACCGCCCTCAACCGAGACCAGGGGACGGCTGGGCTCAGTATCTTGGCCGACGTCGCCGAGGGTCTGCGCACCCTGCACGAACGCGGGATCGTGCACCGCGACGTCTACCAGGAGAACATCCTCATCCACGACGGCCACGGGCTGATCACCGACCTTGGCGCCGCGCGCCGCACAGAAACCTCGCGCGGCCCCGCCGCTCGGGGCCCGGAGGTGCACTGGCCGCCGGAGTACGCCACCTCCTACGACCGCGCCACCCCAGCGGCGGACACCTTCAGCCTCGGAGTCCTGACCTACCGCTACCTGTGCGCCGACATCCCCCGCTACGGCCCTTCCCTGCTGCACACCGCGCCCGCCGGACTCCGCCCGATCATCACCGCGGCGCTCGCCCAAACACCCGAGGACCGGCCCGCCATGAGAGAGCTGCGCGACGCCCTGCGCCAGGCGGCCACTCCCGCCGCCACGCCGGCCCAGCGCAGCAGTTGACCCACCACCCATCGGAAGGAGACGCGGTGCCCACCGCCCGCTCGCCGCCACAGGAATCGGCTCCAGAAGGTGCACGACCTAAACCCCTTTTCGGAAAGGACGAGCGCACTCATGGACAACGACCGGATCAGCGACTTCCTCGCCGCCGTGGACGACCTTCGCGGCGACGACGAGACCGTCCGCAGCACCCGTCACACCTCCAGCGTCTCCGCCGAGGGCTGGCCGACCGCTGAGGCCCCGGCGAGCACCGCGGCACCCGAGGGCACCGACGTCTGAACGCCCCGCATCACACCGACGGCGCGCCGTCGTTGAGTACCTCCTGGGGCCGGACCCTCACGGGGCCGGCCCCAGGCCCAGCCCGTCGGAAGGACCCACCCCGTGGACGCGCCCGCCATCTCCTTCTCGTTCGCCCCCATTCAGGCCCACCACCGCGACCGCACTCGCCGGATACGCGCCGCCCTCAAGCCCGCCGCCCAGCCGACCGCCAACATCCCCGACTCTTCGGGGTCGGACGCCGCCGACTACTGCTTGACCCACCACGTCCTCGAAGGTGCCGAGGCCGCCGCCCGCTCCCGCGAGACCGCCACCTTCAACTGGTACGGCGCCCACCCGGACGCGAACGCCTCAGCGCTATCGGCCCCCACCGCCGTCGGTCCGCGCATCGTCCTCGCCCCCGAGCTGGACCGCCTGCCCCGCTCGGCGATCTCCGATACGCCCTACTACGTACTGGGCCCGGACACCACCCCTGCCCCGCCGGGCCTGCGGGACCTGGCCGCCACCGCATACGCCACCGGCGCGAAGAACGGTTTCGCCGGCCTTCTCGCCGGCCACGCAGTCGTCGTCTGCCTGCTGCGCCACAAGAAGCTCGGCGACACCCTCGACAGCTGGACCCTCAGCCGGCTACCCGGCACCATCTACTGCGACCACGTCGACGAGCCCGTCGTCCTGGCTCGCGACCTGATTCACGAGGCGGGCCACAACTGGCTCAACGACGCCCTTGGCGCCACCGCCTGCGAGATCAGCGACGAAGTCAGGTTCTACTCCCCCTGGAAGAAGACGAACAGGCCCGCCTTCGGCTTCCTGCACGCCTGCTTCGCCTTCCCCCTCACCATGATCTACACCGCTCGTGTCCTGCCCGGAACCAGCGGCGACCTGTACCGGTTCATGACCGCCTACTTGGAGCAGCAGCGCGGACTGCTTGCCACCACCGCCGCCGACCACGACCGAGCACTCGCCCTGATCACCGACCCCACATTGCGGGAACGCCTGCGCTCTGTCCACCGCGAAGCCCTCAGCCTGTGAACTCCACCGACACCTCGGTCCCCGCTACCGAGACCGCCCTCGCGGTCCGGCTGGGCGAGCCCGGCGTCATCCTGCGCGTCGGCCAGGCCGGCCATCCGACGGCGCAGGCGCACACTGGATTGGCCAGTCTCGAACTCGCCGCGCCCATCGGGGAGAACACCGCCTTCAACATCGGCTCCGTCGCCAAACAGATCACCGCGTACCTGTGCATCCGCGCCGCCCGCGACCGCCTTCTCACCCTGGACCGGCCCGTTGGCGACATCCTGCCCCGCTTCCACATCCCCGACGTCACCGTCGGCGACCTCATGCAGCACCGCAGCGGCATCCGGGACGCCGAGTCCCTGCTGTCCCTGGCCGGCTTCCGCGAACTCGACCACTACACCGCCGACGACCTGCTGCAACTCGCCTACCGTCAGCAGCACCGCGCCGTCGAGCCGAGCCGCTTCCTCTACAGCAACACCGGTTACCTCCTCCTCGCTGAAGCGCTCACGCACGCATACGGCGCCGGACTTCACGAGATCGCCAGCCAGCAGGTCTTCATCCCGCTCGGCATGGCCTCGGCCCGCTTCAAGACCGATCCACGTGAGGTGATCCCCGGTGCCGCCGCCAGCTACCAGGCCGTCGCCGGCGGATGGCAGCACCAGCAGCGCCCGGTCACCCTGCCCGGCCCCGGCTCCCTGTGGTGCGCCGCCGCGGACCTGGACCGCTGGCTCGCCCACCTCTGGCACGAATGGCACCCCTCGGTCGACGACGCGCTCCCGTTCGAACAGCACCTCAGCTACCAGCCCAGCGATCACGCGCCGTTCAAATACGGCGCTGGGCTGTACGCCGATCCGCGCCCCGGCCGCACCGCCGTCTTCCACTACGGCCACGAACAGGGGTTCTCCGCCGCCGCCCACCTCACCAACTCAGGGCTCCGCGTTATCTGCCTGTCAAACCACGCCGGAATCACCGCCGACCAGGTGCTCGCCGCGGTCCTCGCCGACCCCACCCATGAATCCGGCGCTGATCCGGGCGAACTGCTGTCTCGCGCGTTGGCAAGCCTTCCTGCGCCCAAGACCACCACCTCCACGGGCAGCGCCGACACCGAAACGGCTCACACGTCGCTCGGCACCTTTGTCTGCGACGAGGTTCCTGGCGCCGTACGCCTGACCGGCAGTGCAGGCTCGCTGTACTTGTGGCGTCGGGGAACCCTCGACCGACTCACCTGCACCGGGCCCACGTACGTTGCGGACGGCTACACGCTGACACTCGATACCTCCTCGGCGGATGAGGATCTGCCAGTGCCCAATGGCTTTGTTCTTGATCTCGATCGCGCACCAGGGCTGCACTATCGACGACGGCCCGATTGACCGACTGCCACCATTACAACGTCGGTGGTTCTCAAGCGTCCCGATCCGACACGGGGCCCCTGGCTGGCCGTTGTCAGCCGGGCTTGATGTGAGCTACCCCGCTTTTATCAAGCTTCTTGATTACTACGTCGATGGCTGTATCTCGGCTCGGGCTCCACTTAAGCATTCGTACTCCCAGAAGCTCGACCATCTTCGACGATCAACATTCCACTAATCAGACGGACACAGAAAAGCCCAAAATGGGCAACGGGTCGGCAGATCACCGTGGTCCAGCACGGGGAGCGCTTCGAGATCAGCCTTCGCCAACGGCTCATCGACTCGATCAAGGAGACCGCCGATGTCGCACACGCCGCCTGATCTGGCTGGCTCAGCAGTAACGATCGGGCTGAGCATCGACACGGTACTACGGCGCACGGACAAGACCCTGCTGGCGCGAGGCTCGTTCCGCGGCGAACCGGCAACGGTGAAATATCTGATCGACCCGGACCCGTTCTGGGCGGCCAAGTGGCGGCACGAGCTGGACGTGTACGAGGTCTTCGGTGACACCACACCGCCTGTCCGCGTTCCTCGGCTGCTCCATACCGACCGTGACCAGCTGCTGGTCCTGGAATGGGTCGACGCATCGCCCCTCGCGGTCGAACGCTACCCCCAGCGAGAGCTCGATACCCGGGAGGTCGACGCCGTCCTGGACTGCATCACCGCGTTGAATGAGTGGACCTACCCGGCCGTCCGGTTCTCGCCCAGCTTCGACTACTCCGACCGCCTGGCTCGGTACCAGGCCAAGGGATACCTCACTGAGGGCCAACGAGAGGCTCTGGACAGTCTGCTGGCCCGCTGCGACGCGCCGGCACAGCTCAATCACGGCGACCCGCTGGCCAGCAACATCCTCCTCCTCAATGCCGGTCGTTCCGACAGCGATGACGAGGCCGAGACCA
Source organism: Micromonospora sp. NPDC048842 (assembly GCF_040649935.1). Taxonomy (NCBI): domain Bacteria; kingdom Bacillati; phylum Actinomycetota; class Actinomycetes; order Micromonosporales; family Micromonosporaceae; genus Micromonospora; species Micromonospora sp. NPDC048842. Next base: position 94,744 of record NZ_JBEZGK010000011.1, read on the forward strand.
CGGCGGTGCTAATCGACTGGGAGTTCACCGGGCTGTTCCTTCCTGGCTTCGACCTTGCGATGCTCCACACCCAGGTCGGCGCAGGTACACCATTGATCCGCGAGCGCATCGAGGCGATCGTGAGTGAGACGGGCATCGAGGCCGCATTCGCGCTCAACCTCGCTATGGTCTTGACCCGCGAGCTGCACCTGCACCACGAACTGCCCGAGGACGACCCGGCCCGGAGGCGCTGTCTGCCGATCATTGAGGCTGCCTGGACCTCGGCCGGCACCCGCGTACAACGGCTCATTGCAGCGAGGTCAGCATGATCCAACTCTGACCAGCCACAACGACACCCTGCATCTGTTCGCAGATGCAGAGATGACCGAAAGTTAGGGAATCTGTCTGTGGTGTCGACGACCTCGTCGGTGTCTAGTGGCCTCGCAAGGAGCCCGGTAGTTTCAGCTGTCGACCATTTTCGCTTTCATCGATTGGAGGTGCCGCCCACGTGTCGCAGATCGAGAAGATCACCGGTGAACTCCGCGCGTTGATGACCGGGGTCGAACGCGCGCAGGGGTTGGCAGCCGCCGCCGACAGCCAGGCGCAGGAGGTGGCGTTGCGGGCCGCGGGCGCGGGCTTCGTCGCCGTGGCGGCGGGTGTGGCGCGGGTGCGCAACGCGATCACCGGCATCCAGGGCGGCCTGGGAAGTCTCGCCGGTTCGATCGGTGAGGCGGCGAAGGCAACCGCGGCGGTGCCGAACGAGGCCACCCCGCAGCAGACGATCGCCGGCCTGGCGCCCGTGCAGAGCGCCATGGACGCCGCCCGTGACGCAGCGGCTGGGGCCATCACTGGAGTCGGTGAGGCACAGCAGCTCGTCGCCGTGGTCCTGCAGGGTGGGCAGCCCGGGCCGCTGTTGCAGGCCCTGGAGGCCATCAAGCAGGTCCTGGTGCTGATGGTTCAGCGAACGGGCGGGGCCCGGCAGGCCGTCGAAGCGGCGATCGCACAGGCCCGCCAGCTGGGCTCGTCGGGAAACTGACAAGGGCTGGCGGTCATCCACCGGCCAGCCCTGCCCCTGCTACCACCGGCAGCCCATCCCCGACGACCCCCACCCCGGGCGGCACCGTCTCCACGGACACTGACGCAGGAACCCCGTGGACCAGGCGTCCCACCGGCTTGCTCGGCAGGTCACCTGCCGGACGTCGAACCCGGATCTACGCGAACGAGAAGCCACGGGAGCGGCGTGCCCTGGAGTTGGAGAACGAGTGTGCCGACAGGGTCGCCGGCAAGGGGTACCGGGTTCACCAGAACCCCACGAGGCAGGAGGTCGCGGACGCGCGACGCGAGACTGGGGATTCTGGGAGGCCGGAGAAGGCACCCGACTTCCTCATCGAGGGGCATGTCTTCGACTGCTACGCGCCCACTGCTCCTGTGCCACCCCGCGCCGTCTGGAGCGCTGTGTCCAGGAAGGTCGACGCGGAGCAGACCCAACGCGTGATGTTGAACCTCCACGACTGGCGAGGAGACCTCGCCGCCCTGCACAAGCAGTTCGACGATTGGCCCGTAGCAGGGCTGAAGGAACTGGCGGCGGTAACGCGCGACGGTGCGATTATTCAGATCATCCGGCGAGACTGACGAAGGGGTGCAAATGGCTGTCGAGTACCGGTTGACGCTGGCGGGCGACATTCCACTGGAGCAGGTGGCGGAACTGGCTGCTCCCGGAGCGGTCGAGACGTCCACGGCGTCCGGCGGCAGGATGCTCAGCGCCGACCTGAACGACGAGCATGGGTACGTCGTGGACATCACCGGCGGCCGGCACGGCTACTACAGTGCCGAGGACGACGGTGGCGCTCTGTGGCAGTGGGAGCCGGAGGCCTACGTCGACGTCAGCTTCTACATGCGCAAGGACACCCTGGTCGACAAGGGCAAGCCCCACATGCTGGCAACCGTGGCCAGGATCCTCACCGGCAGGGCCGAGGACGCGGCCCTAACCCTCAACGGCGACGTGCTGATGCTGACCCGCGTTGCGGGGACCATCCAGAAGCACAACACCGACGGCTGGTACGACGAGGATTACGACAGGATTCTTCACCTCTGACGGGCGTATGTCCTCGGCTGGACCCACCACAGCCACTTCCCCCGACCAACCCGACCGGAAGTGCCTCAGTATGCGCAGCCATGACCTCACGCCCGGGGCGATGATCGACGTCACCTTCGATCATGGCGAGGACTTCCTCACCGCCCTCTCTGACGCCTGCCGCGCCAACGGCATCCGGCACGGCTACATCCCCGTCTTCATCGCCGGGTTCAGCACGGTCGAGATCGTCGGCACCTGCCAGCGTCTGGACGACCCCCAAGCCCCGGTCTGGGACCGGGTGCACCTGACCAACGTCGAAGCGCTCGGCGGCGGCACCATCGCCTACGACGACGCCCACGACCGGATCGCGCCGCACATCCACATCAGCGTCGGGCTCAAGGAGCACAGCGCGACCGGCCACACCAGTCACCTGCTCGCCGCCACGGTCCAGTTCCTCACCGAGATGCTGATCATCGAGGTCGCTGCGCCCGTCATGCGTCGTATCCCCGAGGCGAGCCTCTACGACGTGCCGCTGTTGCGCATCGGCGACAACTGACCGACCAGTGGCATCCATGACCGCCACGCCGACCGGATCGTTGCCCTACGCCACGGCGTCTGGATAGCTTTCGGCCGGGACGCCTCTATCACCAGCGGCGGTTCGCCGCCTGGGATCCCGGCTGACACTCCCGGCCACCAAGCTGCCAGCCAACGCGACACCGATGCCGCAGCCATACCGAACCATCGGCCCGGAGGACCGCCGCCGTGAACGACGTGCCCCCAAACCGGCAGCCCCGGTATCGGGAAGTCCGGCTAATGAAACTTGAGGAGTTCAGGACGATCCGGCCTCCGACGAGGACCAGAATGCCGTGTTAGGCGTTCCAGCCCTCGGCGCAGGCATCGGGTGGGTGCGCAGTTCCCTCGTGGCGAGCCCGAGAGGCGATGCGGCAACCCGGAGGGGCCGCATCGCCGACGGCTTATCGAGGTGCCCGGCTCCGGGTCGGGCACCGCATACTCGGCAGTCGGATGGCGTCCTGGGGTCGCAACACGGCGCCGACGCGTCCCTCGATCCGGCGAACAAGCAGTTCGTCCGTGCTTGGGATCAGCGGCACCACCATCAGCCGGGTCCAGCGCGCGGCGCGGCCAGTCAGGACGTGCTCCTGGATCCGGTCGCCGACCTCGGACCCCTCCCCGCGCCTTGCGCTTCCGACGTAGCGGATCGTGTTCTCGTAGTCCGCCGCGATGTAGACCCCCGCCGAGAAGTTTGACCAGACCTTGTCCTCCGTGACGGCCAGGATCGTTGCGGCCGCCGCAACGCGGCGCAGCAACGCTGTTCCGGCAAGATCACAAGCGGTGCCGTAGTTCTCCGGGGTGAGCTTGTAGGCGGGGTGCTTCACCGGTCGCCGCCGTTGCTGTCGAGGTCGCCCCGCATCCGCTCGGCGCGTCGTCGCGCACCGCGCCACTCGGAGGCCATGTCGGCGACGGTGGTCAGCGTGTCCTTGACAGTGGGGTTGTCGTATCCCAACTTGTCCACGAGGGTGACGCCGGTGTCATCGACGATGGACTCGATCTCCTGTGCCGCGCAGTGCAGTTGCTCGAGGCAGTCCTGGAACTGTTGGATGGCGGCAGCGAAGAGGTCTTCGGGGCTGTCGTGCGTGATGCCCTGCTCATCAGAGAGCTTCGCCAACTGTCGCAGCCGTGCCGCGGTCAGGGTCTCGGCGTCGGGGATGCGCTTGTTCCTCGGCTGAACCCCGTCGGGCAGTTCTTGCGGTGCGCGTTCGGCTCGGCCGTCCAGCACGATTTGGCAGAGCTGACGCAGCCCGCTGTCAGTTCGGGTCATTTGGGTCAAGATCTGCGCCGGCTCGGTGCTGCTCCCCCGTCCGCCGAATTCGGAGCGGGTCAGCAGTTGAGTACGCCCGCCAACCATGTGGTAGCTGGCAATGACGGCGAGTTCGGTAATGGCCGGGCCGGTGTCGTCCCCTCGAACGAGTTCGCGGATCGCCTCGAGGAGCAGCTCGAGTGGCTCACGCCAGGTCAGTTCGACCCCGCGCAACGCCGACCAGCGCCAGGCGCGTTCGAGAGACGAGCGCAGGGCAGTGAGTCGCTTGTCCGCGGGAAACCCGCGTAATGCGACCTCGGCGGCTAGCTGGGTGCGTTCCTCAAGCCTGGGCTTCGCGCCGGTGAGGTCTGCTACCGCCTCGTTGACCACGCGCGCCGCACGCCTGTTGTGAGGCGGGTTGAGCGCTCCGCAGGCGAGAACGGCAACCTGGTCCTCGTAGAGGTTGTGCGCGCGGTTGCTGCCGTCGAGGATGTCTCGGACTTCATCCGCGGTCATGTCGTCAGGGACGGGAAGCAGCCCTCGCTCGTGAAGCTTGTCGATCGCAGCGTTGGCCTTGGCGTTGAGGGTCGTCGCGATGGAGAAGTTCATCGGTGGCGCCATGTGCAGGTGGGCCACCAGCCTGCGCCGGGCCCGGTCGAAACCGCGGGGGGCCGAGTAGCCGATGATCACCCGGGCGTGAGGCATGATCGCGCAGCGAACCATGCGCGCCTGCTCGTCGGTGACGACGTCACTGTCGGCCCACTCGACCAGGTTGTTGTGTAGCGTCGCCGCGCGGCGGCTGCCGGGTCGCAGGTTCCATGCCGCGTCCTTGAACGCGATTCCCAGACCTTTGTGGGCAGCAACGGTGCGCCCGAACCCGTCCGTGGACTCCAGTCTGATCACGGTGCCGACGTCAGTGGTCAACTCCAAGAAGCTGAGCCAACCGGGCGTCTCAATGCCCCGGTCCATGATCGAGGCGACGTGCGGGTTGTTCTCCGCCATGTCGGTGATCCGCGGCCCCATTGCATCGATGAGCTTCTGGGCCGACCGCATCTCGAAGGTCAGCAGCGGTTGCCCGTCCCGCGCACCGAACCGCGGCATTCCCACCATGCCGCGGGCGTGCTCCCCCTCGAACCGGATGTTGTCCGGGGACGGCAGGATGCGCCAGGTCAGCACGTCGAATTCGATGTAGGTAAACTGCTCAACCCCGAACCGCTGGATCTTCGGCATCCGCAGCGCCGCGCGCAACTGCTGCTGGTCGGCGGCGGAGTTCGCCAGCGTCTCGGCGAGTTCCTCGCTGAGACCGGCCGTGACGGCAGCAGCGACACTCTTGGCCAACACTGCCGCCGACGCGAGGGGACGCAGTCGAGCACCGACCAACCGGTGATCGACGTGCTCTGCCGCTTCGAAGAAGTCGCCCTGCGTAGCGGCAGGCGTCGAAATTGTGGTCACGGGAGTCCTCCTAGGGCTCTCGACCTGCTCATCACTGTGATCAGCAGAGGGCGAGGGCCATGGCCAGACTCAGCGCGTGCCCCCCACCTGTCCCTCCCGGCCGGATGGCCGTCCAGGGTGCGTGGCTCACATCGCCGACTCACGTGGTCCTTCAGGACACCCGCCGATTCATGACGGATGGAGCCTTGGCCCGGCCGGGCTCGAAAGCAGCGACCGAACTGGATTCGTGATCACACGAAGTGATGTTGCTGACACAGCCTACCTGACGATCCGGACACGTCCAATCGGGTGATCCGGGCGGGGAACCAGACGGTCGAGCAGCTGGCTGTGACGTGCGGGGATGCCAGGCAGAGAGCCAGAAGCCTGAACAGGAGCCGTCGGTCCTCAATGTCACCGTTAGGGGCATGGCACGGGCCAGTGCCGGGCTTCGCGCATCGGAGGCGAAGTGGACGCCGCAGGCGTGGGAGGAATTGCGCCCTCAGTTAGGTCTGCCGCCGAGGAATCCCCGGCGCCGGCCGCTGAGGGTCTTATGGGCCGGCGTCCGTCAGCTTCACTCGTCGGAGTGATGCTCGGAACGAACGCCGTGCGATCATCGTGACGTGCTTCAGGTCATCACGGGGATGTACTTCGGTGACGTCGCGCTGAACGAGACCAAGCATCGGCGAACTCTCTACACCAACGCGGACTTCTCCGTGGTCGGGCTGGTCGCTATGCCGGTGGGCGATCTGGCCCCGGCGACCGATCGTCAGCGGGTCAACACAGTCTTGCTGGAGTTCACCGAGTGTCTGGAAGCAGTCCTGCCTGACGGCACCGAGGATTTCATGATCTCAACCGGCGGGGACGAGATCGCCGAAGACCTTGCCGTGGTGCTGTCCTTCGCGCTGAACGCCACGTTCACCCTAATTCGGGAAAAGGCGGACCGGCTCATCAATGAACCGTCGGCATCGACCCGACGGTTGGTTCCCGCCGACGTCCTGCCTCGCACGTTCACGCCGCACCTGGTGCTGAGTCCCGCCGACATCGAGGACCTGCTCGCCTTCATGACGCGCCTGCTCGCCCTGCACCGCGAGGCGTACGAGCGAGCCATCAAAGCGATGCGCCGCATCGTCACCGCCAGTGAGCGAGTCGCCGAAGACCCCACGCTCGCCTACACCGACTACGTCGCGGCCCTGGAATCGATGTCGGCCGGCACGCGCGTCCTGGATACGGGTTGGGACCGCTACCCGCACGAGAAGAAGCGAATCCTCAGCCCCGTCCTCGCGGAGTTGAGCGAGGACCATGCCGAACAGGTGCGGTCGGCGATCCTGGCGGCGGACAAGGTTGGCATTGCCGCCCGGTACAGGGCGTTCATGTTCAGCCACGTCCGTCCTAGCTTCTTCCGTCAGGAAGCCGCCGGAGTGATCCGGCCCGTGACCGAGCCCGCCCTGCAACTACTCGTGACCCAGTCTTACACCACCCGATCCAAGAGCATTCACGAGCTGCGGGAACTCCGCAGGGAAACCTGGCTCCACGCCGGTGGCGCCCACACCATCGACGTGCCGAGGGCCGGGCCGATGCTCACCCATGAAGGCCTTAACCGGCTGGCCCGGCACGTGATCAGGACCTTCGTCTACCGCAGTCCGACCGATCTCGACAGAACGTTTCGGTGGCGTGAGAATTTGCCCAACGTCATCCACGTCCGGCTGGCAGCGGAGTTCTACCTCGGCAATCCCGAGTCGATGACGAAGTCCACCGTGGCGGCCAGGGCCGGCGAATTCTTTGGCTACGTCATCGAAGTCTTAGCCGGACGCGACAAGCACATGCGAGTCGATATGCGGCCGGCGCTCGAACGTATCGAGGACATGCTGGCCACGCACCGTGGTCCTGCGAGCCGCGAACCGATGCTGGCCATATATCTGCTATGGCACCGCGTGATGGCGACCGAGCTGCACCGCCCCGCGCCCGACGCCGTGATGAAGGCAGCGCTCGCGGAGCTTCAAGTGCCGAGCATGTGCTCGTTCACCGTCGGGGCGCTGCTCGGCTACACTCCGCCCTGGTCACTGGACGATCTGTGCGAACTCGCCGAACAGCGATATGAGGAACTCAAGCGGCGCCAGCACGTCGAGCTGCCGCCACGAGTGGACTCGGCGCTCTGGGCGCTCGTCGCGCACCGCCTGCTGAGTGACGGCGCGCCCACGTTGGCCCTTGCAGCGATCGACAGGGCGGTGAAGTGTTCGCCGGGCAACGAGGACTTCATGGAACTCGAACGACGGGTCGTCGCCGGCCAGTTGGACGACCCCGACCTGAAGGCGTTGATCCTCGGCCAGTCGTCGCCGTCCACGCAAGCCGGCGCGACTGCCACTGAGGAGTAGGCCAGCGGCTCGCGCAAGGTCGCGTAGGTGTATCAATCGCTAGCAGCACATGAGGGTCGCACTTAACTCGGCTATGCGCGAACACCTGATGGAGGCCGTCGCCGTAGGCATCAGGGTGGGGTCGTCTTCAAAGGCCGGAAGCACAACCCCATGGACCAAGCGTCCGCCGACGTGCTCGGCGGGCCTCGCCTTCGGCGCGGGTGAGGCCGAGGGCTGACAGCGCGTCGGTCACCGCCGTCCGTTGCCCGGTCTACGGCCGGCGGGCCCGGGCTGGGGATGCGCGCATCATGATCATCGATGATGTGCACGGTGTGTGCTCTCCAGCGGATGCCAACCGGGGTCAACCGGTGCCAACGCGGATCACCGCGGCCGACCGCCGGTCGCAAACCGGGGTTCGTGTGCTCCAGGTGTGGTCCTGGGCTGGGAGAACAGGGGTACCGGGAACGTGGGCGAACGTGGGCCACTCCCTGCCACCCCAGGTGAACCCGCAGGTCGTTACACTGACCACTCGCGCCCCCGTAGCTCAGGGGATAGAGCATCGGTTTCCTAAACCGTGTGTCGCAGGTTCGAATCCTGCCGGGGGCACCGTGAAGATCGGCCAGAACTGGCTCTGCGACTACTGGCCGTCCCGATCGGGAGCGGGGGACCTGTCCAGGGTGTGCGTCGACTCGACGAGGCGAGGCGTGGGCGCTTTCGGGGCGCGCGGTCGGCGCCTCGCTGCTGCCAGGTGACCTCGGATGTGTTCGACAAACCTAGGCGTACCGCCCCTGCTGAGACAATCAAGCAACTCGTCAACGTTCAGTTGGGGCTTGCCGGCGGCGAGGCCAGTATCGGCGCTTTGCCTCTTGATGATCTCCACAATCGGGACTGGGGTCAGGTCGTACTGCAGGCACAGAAACTGGTCGGGCCTCATGACTTCGATGTGCAGGGGACCTACCGCATCCTGGGGGAAGTGTTTCACGTTGTTGGTTACGATGACGTCCGCCCGGCCTGCGACGGCCGCAGCTAGGACGTGACGGTCACCCGTGTCATTCGTCATTCCCGCAATGAGGGACTCGTAGCCTGTCACCAGGGCGTCAATGAACGCTGCGTTCATGCACATAAACATCTTGTCGAGCCGGGTTGTGTCAACGCCGGGCATAGTCGCAAGATTGTCCGCCTAGTCTCGACGAGGATGTCCTGGCTCCAAAGCGGACGGTAAAAGTCCGCCTCTGCGATGCGTAGATAGAGTGTCGCGGAGCGCGTTTGGAACTAGGACGTTCGCATCGAGTAGGACAGAGAACGGCACCAAGTGAGCCTAGGCGGCGCAGACGCCTGGCGGAAGCTCGGCTTCACGTTCTGTCGTCGATGCCTTCCTCAAGGTTGCTGACTGGCAAGTCATAGAGCCCCATGTCAAGACTCTCTGTCGTCATGCTCTGAAGCAGCTGCCGCCGCTCCTGCCGCCGCTGTTCTTGGTACTTGAGCACGTCGGCCAGCTTGATGCGGCGGTGGCTGTTGGGCCGCTCGTGCGGAATCTTCCCTTCGTCCAGCAGCTTCGTGAGGGTTGGCCGTGATACGCCGAGCATGTCTGCGGCTTGCTGGGTAGTGAGGGTCGTGTGTTGCGGAGCGATTGTGACGGCGTAGCCACTGGCTAAGGCTTCAAGCGCTTTGACCAAGATGTCGTGCAGGCCGTCGGGTAGGGGCTTGGTGCTAGTCCCGTCTGCGCTTACCAGGCGTGCTCGCGCCTCGGGCACGTTGTGGCCACGGTCGCGTAGGACCTGAAGAAGGTCTACGACTTCCGCACTGTTGGCGGCATCGGGCAGGATAGTCTGCTCATCCATGACGCGGGCTGCGGCTGTCATGGGGCTAGCATGGGGCTAATTCGCAAGAAACGCAACGTGATCTGGGGATACTGCTCGTCATTTTGAATTAATGCCAAAGCGGGCACGCTTCGCCAAAGGGCAACCTCGGATCTTCGCTGCTCAAGCTCCTGATGACCGGCCCGCACGCCATCTTTGCGCTGCCATAGCCGGTGGTCGGTCCAATCAGCCCGCCGCCGTGCCTGGCGCTGGTCGATCCGGCCCGTCATCGATTTCGGCGCACCTTTTGGGCGCGGGAGGGCCGGGCGGCACGGCGGCGCTCGGTGAGTCGTCGCGCCTTCACCGCGTTGCCGCAGTCGGCCATGCGACACCACCGGCGGGAACCGTTGCGGCTCTGATCGAGGAACAGCCAGCCACAGCCACCCTCGAGCACCGGGCAGCGGCGCACCCGGGTCAGGTCGGCCGTCAGCATGACGTCGAAGGCGGCCTCGGCGATCCGGTCGGGCACCAGCATGGCCGGCACCGTGCCGTAGACCAGTCGCACCTGCGACGAGTCGAGCACGAGTCTCGCTCGGACGGCCGCGCCGGACCAGCGCTGCTGCAGTCCGACAAGTGCGGCACCGGCCGCGACGGGGTCGCCCGCCGTGCCATCGTCCGCGTCGGTGATCGCCGCGAGCATCACGAGATTCAGCCCCTCACGGATGTCCCGCACGGCGGCCAGCCCCGCGTGCGCGGCCGCAGGCTCGTCGCGCCACGCCCGGCCCACCTGGTCGGCCTCGGCGTCGCTGATCAGGCCCACCCGAGCAGACCAGCGCAGCAGGGCGGGACTGTCGGACAGGAAGTCGTGCGGCGACCCACCCCCTCGCTCCAGCGTGTTGACCAGATCGAGTGCGGGGTGCCCGCCGACCAACGGTAGCTGGCATACGTCGAGAGGCATCTAGCGATGCTACCACCTAAACCGTCTAAGACGGTTAACCTCGGCACCCACATCTCTCACCCGCTCTCGACCCGCGATTCGATCCACATGTGCCGCGCCAACTTCTTGTGAGGACGGCAGGCAGTGGCGACTCGCCTGGCTGGGCTCGCGTCCACTGCGCCGCCCCGCACCCCCGACTGGCAGGCGAATACGGCCTCGAAGCGCACAACGTCGAGGGATACATGGCTGCCTATGCTACCGTCTAAACCTAGTTAGACGGAATCACCGCGCTCCGTGCGTGACGGATGACTGCTACACCTTGTCCGGAATCTGGGAGGTCGCCAATGGTGCACCGACGACGCGCGGTCTATGCCCTCGCCGCGTTGTCCGCAGCCACTTTCTGTTACGTCACCACCGAGGTGCTTCCGATCGGGTTGCTCACGCTGATCGCGCCAGACCTGGGACGCTCCAGGTCCGAGGCCGGTCTGCTGGTGACCGGGTACGCCGCAGTGGTCATGATTGTGGCGCTCCCCCTGACCCGGGTCACTCGGCGTGTGCCCCGGCGCCCGCTGCTCGCCGGTGCCCTCGGTGTGTTCGCCGCGGCGACGACGGTGTCGGCCTTCGCAACCTCCTACGAGGTGTTGCTCGCCGCGCGGCTGGTGTCCGCCACCACAAACGGCGTCTTCTGGGCTGTGGTGTTCCCGGTGGCGATCTCGATGTTCCCCGCGAACATCCGAGGCCGCATCGTGGCTCGGCTGTCGATCGGTAACGCTCTCGGCCCGGTCCTCGGCGTACCGCTGAGCACCTGGTTGGGCGGGCAGGCCGGGTGGCGGGCGGCCTTCGTCGCGATGGCCGTCTTCGGCTTCGTCACCTGCGTCGCGGTCGCCCTGCTCCTACCGAGCGTCACACCGCAAGAGAGTGCGGGGGACATCGGGCCGATGCCGGACCGGCCACGCTTCGTAGTGCTCCTCCTCGCCACAGTCCTCGCGGTCACCGGCGCCATGGGCGCGTTCACCTACATGACCGTCTTCCTCCTGGACGTCAGCGGGTTCGCCGCGGCGTCTCTCGGCCTGCTGCTCTTCGTCCAGGGCTCGTTCGGCGTCGCCGGCACCTGGGCGGTCGGCCGGGTGCTGGACCGATTTCCGCTCGGTGTCGTGCTGGTTCTGCTCGGGCTCCTCAGCGCCGCGATGCTCGGCCTCTACGGAGTTGGCGCGAGCAAGGTATTGACGATCCCGTTGCTCGCCGTGGCGGGGATGTCGTTCAGTTCGCTGATCGCGGGAGTCCAGCACCGCGTCATGCAGGTGGCCCCGTCGACCACCGACATGGCGTCGGCCAGCCTCAGTGTCGCGTTCAACTTCGGGCTCGCGGCCGGCTCGTTGATCGGCGCGGGTCTGCTGGCGACGGCTGGGGTGCGCGTCATCCCACTGTTCGGTGGCCTGCTGACGGCCGTGGCGATCGCGATGCTCGCCGGCCACGAGTTGTCCCGCCGGAGAGGGGGGAACCACAGGCCTGACCGCAGCAGTTGGTCGGTACGACCGAGCCGCAGTCGCGATGCCGAGGAGCCGCAGGCCACCAGCGTGCGGACATAGATGGCGCGGTGTCCCCTGAGCTACGGGCGCGAGCGCGGCCTGGGCCTTCACCTGGGTGGCGCAGAGCGGCCCGGCGCGGAGAGTGGTCCTTCGCGCCGGGCCGCAGCATCCGCTGAGATCAGCTGGTGACGCAGTCGGCCAACACGCCGGGGCCGGTGCCGGTGCCCTGGAAGCCGAAGTTGGTCGACTGCCGGCCGAGGACCCGTCCGTTGTAGCTCACGTTGGTGAACCCTACGGTCCCGCTGGTGCCGCTGACCTGCGCGTTCCAGGCGCTGGTGACCGCGCCGCCGGGCAGCGCGACGCTCACGGTCCAGCCGTTGATGTCCGACTTGCCGGCGGTGACCGTCACGCTCGCTGTGAAACCGCCAGCCCACTGGTTGACCGCGATCGACGCGTAGCAGCCGTCACCGGCCGGCGGCGTGGTGCTCGGCGGCGGGGTCGTCGGCGGGGTCGTGGTCGGCGGAGTGGTCGTCGGCGGCGGCGTCGTCGGCGGGGTGGTGGTGGGCGGGTTGGGCGCGCCGTTGGCCAGACTGAAGGCCAGGTCGGGCTGGAACGAACCGGCCGTGAAGCGGCAGCCGTCCGCCTCCCCCGGCGGCTTCACCCACAGGTACGCGTCGATGTTGCCGTCACCCGTGTTGGTCGTCGGGTATTGCCCGATGCGCCGGTCGGTGTTGTCGTCGCCGCACCAGTCCCCACTGGCGCCCCCGTTACGGCTGGTGTCGATGACCTGGCGCTTGCCCGAGACCCCCATGCCGTTGAGAGCGGAGATGACGGCCCGACCGAAGTTCGCCTCGCTGGAGGTGGAGTTGTAGTTCGACACGTTGGTGAAGAAGCCGTCGGCGTACTGCACGCCGGCTGCCCGGAGCCGGTTGGCCGTCTCACCGGCGCTGTTCCAGGTGGAGTGGCCGCCGTCGAGGTAGACCTTGGCGTTGGGGTTACCTGACTTGATGGTCCGGGTGGCCGTCGAGATCGCCTCGTTGCGCGCGTTGATCTCGGCGCCACTCAGGCACGTCAGCAGAGCGAGCGAGTCGGTTTCCAGGATGATGATGACGGTCTGGTTGCCCAGTCCCCTGGCGAAGTTGGACACCCACGTCTGGTACTGGTTGAGGTCCGGCGCCCCACCGGCGCTGGCCCCGCCGCAGTCCCGGTTGGTGATCTCGTAGACGGCCAGGACCGGGATCTGCTGCGCTGCGTTGGCGGCACCGATGAACCCGGAGACCTCGGACTGCACTGTCGAGGGGTTGAAGTTGGCGAACCAGCGCGCCTGCGGCTGGCTCGCGATCTTGTCGCGGATGACGGCCGTACGGGAGTCGCCGGGGTTGGCGGCGACCCAGCGGACGACTGCCGAACTCGGGTCACGGTAGAGCGACCCGGACAGCGTGCCGGCGGAGGCGCTGCTGACGGCGAGGCAGACGCCGACGGCGGTGGCGCCCGCGACAGCCGCCACGCTGATGGCCGCCGATCTGCGGCGGAGCGAGGAGAGGATAGCCACGACGTGTTGCCTCCAGATCACATAGATGTATCCAAGTTCATGGGAGCGTTCCCATGGACGTTAGCGGAGGCGCGCATCGCTGCCAAGGTGTGAACGCTCGTCGATGGGTTGGATGCCCGAGTTTGGGGGCGTGTCTGGGTGTCGCAACTGGCGGGCGGTCAGGAGCCGTAGATGCTGACCTTCAGCTTTTCTCGAATGGCTGCCGCCTGCACCTCGTCACGTCCGTCATAGACATCCAAGGCTTGATGCCACACCTTCCACGCGGTGGCCAGGTCACCCGCGGCCTCATAGGTGTCGCCGAGGCGGGCCAACGCGCTCGCGTGGAGAGTGGTTTCACCGACCTCCGCAGCCAGGTTGACCGCGCGCCGTCCACAGGAGAGCGCTTGCGCGTGGTCGCCTCTTTGGTGGTGAACATGGGCCAGGCTGTCCCACACGTACGCCTCACCGTGGAGGTCGCCCAGGCGTTGCGTGAGAGCAACGGCGCGTCCGCAGTAGTCAAGAGCGCGGGTGTGGTCCCCCAGCAGACTGTGATACCACCCGACCGCGTTGAGTGCGCTTGCCTCGCCCGATTCGAGGCCCGTGTGCCGATGGAGGTGCAGCATCTGTTGAGCGTGCGACAGCGCGTCGCGGTAACTTCCCTGACGCTCGGCCAACCAGGACAGATTGCTGTGGACCTGCGCCTGGCCGGTTCGGTCCCTGATCTCGACGTACAGCTTCAAGGCAGACCCGTGGTGCTGGCGGGCACGTTCGTAGTGCCCCAGGCGGGTGTGGGCGTTGGCGAGGCCGCGATGACAGCCGGCCTCGGCCCTGCGGTCCCTCAGCCGCTGCGCAGCGACGAGACCCGTGGCCTCGACCGCAGCCCACTCGTGCCACCACCCGCATCGGTTCAGGAAGGTGGTCAGTGTCCAGCCAAGCTGCCATGCGTGCGAGTCGAACCCGTTCGAGGCTGCCATGTCGACCGCCGTGACGAGTGCGCGCCGTTCGTGCGTGTACCAGGCGAACGCCGCGTCGCTGTCGGTGAGGAACTCAGTGGTCACGCCGGGCTGCGGCGCTGCGAGGTCGATCGAGTCACGCCGGTGCGGATAGATCAGGCGATCGGCGACATGGGCGGTGTGCAGGTAGTGGTCGAGCATCCGATGCCGCGCGGCGCGCAGATCGCGCTCGGTCTCGTGGACATTGACGAGTTCGCGCGCGTACTCGCGCAGGAGATCGTGGAGCGCGTACCGGTCGGTCGAACGCCGCTCCACCATGTGCACGGCTACCAGGTCGGCCAGCAGTCGGCTGGTCTGCTCCAGCGGCAGGCCGGCCAGGCTGGCGCAGGTCGAGACGGCCATCTCCAGGCCGTGATGCAGGCCGAGCAGGCGAAACAGTCGGGCGTGTTCGGGGCTGAGAGCTCTGTAGGAGCCGGAGAGAACCGTCCGGAGGTCGGACCGCGGATCGTCTCCGGCCAGGACGTCCAGATCTCCACCGCTCCCGAGGCGACCGGCGAGGACCTCGATCGAGAGCTGGGCGTCGGTGGCCGCACGCGCCGCGACGATTGCCAGCGCCAGGGGCAGACCTGCGCACCGGCGAATGATCTGGTCGACGGCTCCCGCGTCCTGCACCACCCGGGCGACGCCAAGTCGACGGGTGAGCAACTCGTGCGCTTCCACCTCGGTCAGCATGCCGAGCGGGACGGGGTGAGCCCCTTCGTTCACGACGAGTCCGGTGAGCCGGTTTCGGCTGGTGACCACGACCAGGCAGGACGGGGTGCCCGGGAGCAGCGGGCGCACCTGTGCCGCGTCGCGGGCGTTGTCCAGCACGACCAGCACCCGCCGGTCGGCCAGGACGCTGCGGTAGAGGCCAACCTGAGCGTTGAGCCCGGGAGGTATCCGGTCCGGCGGGACGTTCAACGCTTCCAGGAAGTCTCGGAGGACGTCGGTGGGCTTGAGGGCCGCCGTTCCGTCCGGGCCGAACCCGTCCAGGTTCACGAAGAGCTGGCCGTCCGGGAAACGCTCGCGGACCCGATGTGCCCAACGGACGGTCAGCGCCGTCTTGCCGACACCAGCATGGCCCACGATGGACAGGACCGTCGGGTGCGGCTGGGCAATGGGACCGGTTGCCAGAGCCGCGTCCAACTCGGCCAGACTGGCGGAACGGCCGACGAACAGGGCCCCTTGCATAGGAAGTTGAGCCGGGCGAACAGGTGTCGCACCGGCGCCGGACGCAACGGCGACGCCCTCTGGACGGCCCGACGGGTCGAGGACTCGGTCTTGCCGAAGAATCGCCTCGTACCTCTTACGCAGCTCGTCACCCGGATCGACGCCCAGCTCGTCGGCGAGCGTGGAAGCGACGCGCTGGTACGCCTCGATCGCCTCGGCCTGCCGCCCGGCCTGGTAGAGGCCGGTCATCAGCATGGCCGCGAGCCGCTCGCGCAGCGGATGTTTCGCCACCAGATCAGTCAGTTCGGCGACCACTGCGGCCCCGCCGCCGAAGGTCAGCTCGCACTCCAGGCACTCTTCGAGAACCGCGATGCGCATCTCCTCCAACACGGCCGCCTCGCGCTCCAGCACGATGCCGTTCAGATCCGCGAGCGCGGGACCCCGCCACATCGACACCGCCTGACGCAGGACGACGGCAGCCTCACGCTTGTCATCGAGCGCTATGAGGCGTCGCCCCTCGGACACGGCGTCCTTGAATCGGGCGAGGTCCAGCTGACTCGCGTCGACCCGAAGCCGGTAGTTGGCGCGCTCGCCATCCAGCAGGTGCGCCGCACCGTGGCGATCAAGTGTGCGACGCAGCTGCCAAATTCCGCTGTGGATCTGGTTGCGAGCTGTCGCGGGCGGGTCCCCGCTCCAGGCGGTGGCGATCAGGTCCGCGGCGGACACCAGCTGACCGTGGCGGAGAAGCAGACCGGCCAGCAGCCTTCTCTGCCGCTCGCCGCCCAGCTCAACGCGTTGGTCGCCAGCGCGAACCTCAAGGGGCCCGAGCACCATGAAGTCGATCGGCACCGCCACGATGACACCCCCGATGTGCAGATCGGCCCGTAGGGTAGTCATCCGGTATCACTGTGTCAAGATCGAGCTTCGCTAGTCGTCGTAAATCGTCTGAAGACCGCCCCGGGGAGACGGGCCCGGCTCGGCCCCGATCAGACCCGAGCCAGCCCCAGCGCCCGCACGTCGACAGCGACGTCCGGGCCGTAGGAGTCGGCGATGCGGCGCTCGAAAGCGTCGGCGTCGACCGTGTATTCCTGCGGGCCCTCAACCTCCAGCACGTGCGCCGCCAGGACGCAGCCCACCTGTGCCGCGCGCTCGATGGGCAGGTCGGCGGCGAGCGCGGCGAAGAAGCCGGCCCGGAAGCCGTCGCCGACGCCGGTCGGGTCGACGATGCGGCCCACCCGCGCCGCCGGGACCAGGAAGTCACAGTCCTGCCCGGTGACGCGTACCCCGTTGGCGCCCAGGGTCACGACCCGCACGCCCACGCGGCGCAGGATGTCGTCCTCACTCAGCCCGGTCTTCGACTCCAGCAACGCCGCCTCGTACTCGTTTGTCAACAGGTAGCGAGCGCCGTTGATCATCGCCTCGATGTCGGCCGACGGCATCCGGGCCAGCTGCTGTGACGGGTCGGCGGCGAAGGGCAGGCCCAGCCGGCGGCAGGCGGCGGCGCGGGCGAGCATCGTGTCCGGGTTCTCCGCGGCGACGATCACGAGCCCGAGCCCGCCGACCCGCGCGGCGACGCCGTCGAGGCTGATCCGGTCGGGCTCGCCCATCGCGCCGGGATAGAACGACGCGATCTGGCAGAGGTCGGTGTCGGTGGTGCAGATGAACCGGGCGGTGTGTGCGACGGAGCTGACCTGCACCTCCGAGCAGTCGACCCCGTGCCGCTCCAGCCAGCTGCGGTAGTCGCCGAAGTCGCCGCCGACCGCGCCGAGCAGCACCGGCCGGTGCCCGAGTTGGGCGAGCCCGAAGGCGATGTTGGCCGCGACCCCGCCGCGCCGGACGACCAGGTCGTCGACGAGGAACGAGAGTGAGACGGTGTCGAGGCTGCCGGCGATGAGCTGCTCGGCGAACCGCCCCGGGAAACGCATCAGATGGTCGGTCGCGATCGAACCGGATACGGCGATCATGCGGACGGGCCCTCTCAGTAGCGGTAGTGGTCGGGCTTGTAGGGCCCTTCGACCGGGACGCCGAGGTAGTTGGCTTGTTCCTTCGTCAGTTCGGTGAGGCGGACACCCAGCGCGGAGAGGTGGAGTCGGGCGACCTTCTCGTCAAGGTGCTTGGGAAGGGTGTGGACACCGATCGCGTACTGGTCGGTGCTGGTGAACAGCTCGATCTGCGCGATGGTCTGGTTGGCGAAGCTGTTCGACATCACGAAGCTCGGGTGCCCGGTGGCGTTGCCCAGGTTCAACAGCCGCCCCTCGGACAGCACGATGATCGAGTGGCCGTCCGCGAACCGCCACTCGTCCACCTGCGGCTTCACTGTGATCCGCTCGACGTCGCCGCGTTTCGCGAGGCCGGCCATGTCGATCTCGTTGTCGAAGTGACCGATGTTTCCCACGATCGCCTGGTGCTTCATCCGCACCATGTGCTCGTTGGTGATCACGCTGAAGCAGCCGGTGGCGGTCACGAAGATGTCAGCGGTCTCGACAACGTCGTCGATGGTCGCGACCTGGTAGCCGTCCATCGCCGCCTGGAGGGCGCAGATCGGGTCCACCTCGGTCACGATGACCCGCGCACCCTGACCACGCAGACTCTCGGCGCAGCCCTTTCCGACGTCGCCGTAGCCGAACACCACTGCGACCTTCCCGCCGATCAGCACGTCGGTGGCCCGGTTGATGCCGTCGATCAGCGAGTGCCGACAGCCGTACTTGTTGTCGAACTTGCTCTTGGTCACCGAGTCGTTCACGTTGATCGCCGGGAACAGCAGGTTCCCTGCCTGCTGCATCTCGTACAGCCGGTGCACGCCTGTCGTGGTCTCCTCGGTCACTCCCTTGATCCCGGCGGCGACCCGCGTCCAGCGGCGGTTGTCCTCCCGCAGCGACCGCGTCAACACACCGAGGATGACCTCGTACTCCTCCGAGTCGGCGCTCTCCGGCGACGGGACCGCCCCGATCGCCTCGAACTCAGCGCCCTTGTGCACCAGCAGTGTGGCGTCACCACCATCGTCGAGGATCATGTTCGGGCCCTGCCCGTCCGGCCAGAGCAGCACCTGCTGGGTGCACCACCAGTACTCGTCGAGGGACTCGCCCTTCCAGGCGTAGACCGGGACACCCGCCGGGGCTTCCGGGGTGCCGGTCGGGCCGACCGCGATCGCCGCCGCCGCGTGGTCCTGGGTGGAGAAGATGTTGCAGGACGCCCACCGGACCTGCGCGCCGAGCGCCACCAGCGTCTCGATCAACACCGCCGTCTGGATCGTCATGTGCAGGGAGCCGGTGATCCGCGCACCCTTCAACGGCTGGCGCTCGGCGAACTCCCTCCGGATCGACATCAGACCCGGCATCTCATGCTCGGCCAGCTCGATCTCCTTACGCCCGAAGGCCGCCAACGACAGATCCGCCACCTTGAAATCGCTGAAGTCGCCAGTCATGCCCGCACCCTCCCCCACCCGCGTCGAGGACCGTTGGAGTCCCGTTCAACCGGGACCATGCTCCGCACCCGGGCCACCCCGGGCCCGGGTGCGGAGCAAGCGCCGTCAGGAGTTGCGGCTGGCCGGGTCGACCCGGGCGTACGTGAGCAGGTCGGCCATCGTGAACTGGCCCGAGAAGCGGGCGGGCAGGGTCGGACGCCAGTTGGGCTGCACCTTCAGGTAGCTCGCCGGGTCGAGCTGGGCGATGCCGATGAGCACCTCTGCCACGATTCGCCCACCTACCGCGCCCAACGAGCCTCCGCCGGCCTGGAGCTGTGCCTCCTTGAGGATGTAGTAGAAGAGCGGGGTGTTCGAGTCCAGGCCGAGGCCGTACCCACTGAGCTCCGGGAAGTTGAAGCTGCCGAGTGCGGGCGCGCCGATGTGCGCGGCGATCCGCTGGCCCGACGGGATGCCGAAGGTGAGCTGACGGAGCAGGTCGCGTCCGAGCAGGTTGGCCGACGGCGAGCCGGACGGCGGCGGTGGCAGCGGGAAGCCGAACAGCGGCGTCGAGTTGCGGACGTCGATCCACTTGCTCCAGCGCACCTGGCCGTCGAAGAACTGGAACCAGAACTGGTGGTCGAGGTAGCGACGGGCGGCCCGCTTCCCGCCGCGCAGGTCGGCCGGGTCGGAGCCGCTCAGCGCCGGGTCGAAGAGCATGGCGTAGAACTCGTCGCCACCGTTGCCGGTGCGGTTGACCAGGTAGGCCGGTCGGGGCTGGCTGTGGCCGAAGCGGAACGCCGCCGCTGTGAACTCGACCGGGATGAACGTCGCGTTCGGCTCCGGCTTGTAGAAGCGGCGGCCGCCGTTGAGCACTGTGAAGACAGTGCCCGGGCCGGCGATCAGCGGAAGGAACTCGTTGAGCACGATCCACTGGTAGTGCCAGGTGACGAGTTGTCGGGCGGCGCCGAAGACCTGTGCCGCCGGTGTGCCCTGTGCGCGCACCAGGTCGACCACCCGGTTGTGGAAGAGGATGAACGCGGCCGTGATCTGCGCGATCGGCAGATTCTCGTCGTTGCGGACGTCGAAGACGATCGCCCTGCCACTGGAGTTGCGCGGCAGGTCCTCGAAGCGCCCGCCCGACTCGATCTTGAGTTTGGCGGGATCGGTCGAGTTGTACAGCTCTGGGTTTCCGGTCGGCCCGCCACCGTAGAGCGAGTCGAGGTCGAGAGCCGGCGTCCGGGGGTTGGGCACCGTGGTCGGGTCGACAGGCGTACCCAGCGGCGCCGTCGTCTCGAAGGCCAGGTCGTGGTCGATGAACTGCCCGAAGTACGTCATGCCCTGCGGGATCGAGAAGTTGTCGGGGTTGTTGATGCTGTGCTGCTGCTGGTCGGCGAGCGCCTCCGCGCCGACGCTGAGCGGGTCGCGGGCGTCCATCGGGCCACCGACGCGCGACAGGTCGATCAGCGCGTTGCGCATCTGGGTCGTCGCGGACCCGAACGCCGGCAGCGACGGGAACATCCGACCGAACCGGTTGGAGAACGCGGCCGCCGCCGGCGTCGCGTCGAGCAGGACTCCCCCGGTGCCGGCCACGAGCGCCCCCGCGCCGACTCCGGCCAATAATCGCCGTCGGCTGACACCTCGAGAAGCGTTGTCAATTGCCATGTCGGCCACCTTCCGTCCGCAGGCGCCCGCGTGGACGCACGGGCCGCAAACCCGCGAACCGGCAGCAGTGTGAACCCTTCGGTTAGTGGCGCCCTGGAGCTTCGGTGGTGTCCGGCTGGAGGCCGGTGAGCATGGTGTCGACCAGCGAGGTGTCGTGTTTCGCCGCGCGGAACAACGGGTGGTCGAGCGTCGATCGGAGGAAGTCGCGGGTGGTGGCCACACCTGGCCCTTCGACTGCGCACTCGTCGAGCGCGCGGGCCATCCGGGCCAGGGCCTGGGTGCGGTCGGGCGCCCAGACGACCACCTTCGCGAGGAGGGAGTCGTAGTCGGCCGGAACCCGGTAGCCGGCGTACCCGTGCGTGTCGACACGGACGAACGGGCCGGCGGGCAGGTCGAAGCGGGTCAGCTCACCCGGCGTCGGTACGAAGCCGCGCGCCGGGTCCTCGACGTTGAGGCGACACTCGATCGCCGTGCCGCGCGGGGTCACGTCGGCCTGGGTCAGCGCCAGCCGTTCGCCGGCCGCGACGAGGATCTGTTGCCGCACCAGGTCGACGCCGGTCACCAACTCGGAGACCGGGTGTTCGACCTGGAGCCGGCAGTTGACCTCCATGAGGTGGAAGTCGTCCCCACCGCCGACCAGGAACTCGAAGGTGCCCGCGCCCACGTAACCGACACCGAGCGCGCCGGTGACCGCGGCGGCGGTCATCCGGTCGACCATGTGTTGCGGCAACCCGGGCGCGGGTGACTCCTCGATCAGCTTCTGGTGACGCCGCTGCACCGAGCAGTCGCGCTCGCCGAGGTGGATGCCGTTGCCGTAGCGGTCGGTGAGCACCTGCACCTCGACGTGGCGGGCCGACTCGAGGTAACGCTCGATGTAGACCCGGTTGTCGCCGAAGAGCAGCTGCGCCTCGGCCCGCGCGGAGGCGAACTCGCCCAGGAACGAGGCCGGGTCGCGGACTACCCGTACGCCCCGACCGCCGCCACCGGCGACCGCCTTGATGATCAGCGGGAAACCGATCTCGTCGGCGACCGCGCGGGCGTGGGCCGCGGACTCGACGGCGTCGGTAGTGCCGGGGAGTACGGGCAGGCCGAGGCCCGCCATGATGCCTCGCGTCCGGGCCTTGTCGCCCAGCGCGGCCATCACGGCGGGCGGCGGCCCGATGAACGTGATCCCGTCGGCCTCGCAGATCTCGGCGAAGTCCGGGTCCTCGGAGAGGAATCCGTAGCCCGGGTGGATGGCGTCGGCCCCCGTGCGACGGGCCGCCTCGATGATGGCCGGGGCGCTCAGGTAGCTACGCCGGCTGGGACCCGGCCCGATCTGGACGGCTTCGTCGGCCAGCCGCACCACAGCCGAGTCACGGTCGACTGTCGAGTAGACCGCCACGGTACGCAGCCCCATCTCCCGGCAGGTCCGGGCGATCCGGACCGCGATCTCGCCCCGGTTGGCGATCAGCACCGACTCGAACACTGGGTCAGCCCTCCGACACAGCTAAGGCGATCAACCGTTCGCCGTACTCGACCGGGGTCGCGTTGGGCACCAGCACCTTCACTACCTCGCCCGCGCGGTCGGCTTCGACCGGGATCATCATCTTCATCGCTTCGAGGATCGCGACCTGCTGGCCCGGAACGACCTGGTCGCCCTCACTGACGAACGGGTCAGCACCGGGCGACGGCGCGAGGTAGAGCGTCGCGACCATCGGCGCGCACACGTAGTGCAGACCGGCGTCGGCCTCCACCGGCGGGACCGCCGGGACCGCCGCCACCCCGTGTGCGCCGTCCGGCCACTCCACCTCGACCACCAGGTCGCCGTGCTGGAGCCGGGCGCGGCGGACCGGACCAGGCGTCGACCCGATCAGCCGCGCGAGACTGCGGACCGCGGCATCCAGCGGGTCGGCGTTACCCTCCGGCATTCGTCAAACCTCCGATCTGTCGGAAGCGGGCCCGGCGCTGGGCCCGCACCTCCTCGCGGTTGAGACCGGCCAACTCAGCGAACGCGTCGACAATCGCCCGGTGTACGGCCGACGCGGTCGCCCCGGGATCGGCCGGTGCCCCGCCGAGTGGTTCGGGAACCACCCCGTCGACGACGCCAAGCGCCAGCAGGTCGCCGGCCTGGAGCTTGAGCTGCGCGGCGGCCTCGTCGGCCCGACCGGAGTCGTTCCAGAGGATCGCGGCGCAGCCTTCCGGGCTGATCACCGAGTACGTCGCGTTGGCGAGCATCAGCACCCGGTTGCCGACGCCGAGGGCGAGCGCGCCTCCGCTGCCACCCTCGCCGGTCACGATCGCGACTACCGGAACCGTCAACCCGGCCATCAGCCGGATGCTGTCGGCGATGGCGATGGCCTGCCCGTTCTCCTCCGCCGAGATGCCGTGGTAGGCCCCGGGGGTGTCGATCAGCGTCACGATCGGCGTGCCGAGCTTCTCGGCCAGGCGCATCAGCCGGGCCGCCTTGCGATAGCCCGCCGGTGTCGCCATACCGAAGTTGCGGCTGGCCACCTCGGCGACAGTGTGGCCCTTCTGGTGGCCGATCACCACTGTGGGCCGGCCGTCGATCAGACCGACACCGCCGACGATCGCCGGACAGTCACTCGCCAGCCGGTCGCCGTGCAACTCCACGAAACCGTCAACGAAGTGGCCGATGTAGTCGAGCGTGGATGGTCGACCAAGATCGCGGGACAGCGCCACGACAGCCCACGGGTCCGCCGACTCGGTGGGCGTGGTGGCCCGTACCGGGTAGGGATCCGGCGCGGACCGGTCGGCCCCCGCGAAGGCCAGCAGCCGGCCGATGGTCGGCCGCAGGTTCGACCGGGGCACCAGGTCGTCCAGCATGCCGCGGGCGAAGAGGTACTCGGCGGTCTGGAAGCCGGCCGGCAGCGGCTGACGCAGCGTCTGCTGGATGACCCTCGGCCCGGCGAAGCCGAGGCGCGCCCCCGGCTCGGCGAGGATGACGTCGCAGAGCGTCGCGAACGATGCCGCGACGCCACCGTAGGTCGGGTCGCTGACCAACGAGATCGTCAACACCCCGGCCTCGTCGAGGGCCCCGAGCGCCGCGCTCGTCTTGGCCATCTGCATGAGCGACAGCACGCCCTCCTGCATCCGGGCGCCGCCGGAGGCGCTGACGATCAGCAGTGGCGTACGGGTATCGAGCGCCAACTCGGCCGCCCTGGTGATCCGCTCGCCGACGCCCGTGCCGAGGCTGCCGCCGAGGAAGCGGAAGTCCATGACCGCCGCTATCAACGGCTGCCCCTCGACAGTGCCCCGGACGCAGACCACCGCCTCGTCGAGCCCGGTACGCCGACGGGCCGCCTCGATCCGTTGCGGGTACGGCTTCGTGTCGACGAACCCGAGCGGATCGCCGAAGGCGCCGACCGGTGGCAGCTCCTCGACCGAGTCGAGATCGAAGAGCTGCTCGATCCGCTGGTGTGCGGTGACCTGGTCGTGGTGGTCGCACTCCGGGCAGACTCCCAGGTTGCGCTCGACCCGGCGCTGGTAGAGCAGCGCCCGGCAGCCCGGGCAGATCAGCCAGCTCTTGCCGACTGGCGTGTTGACGGTGGCGGTCATGACTGCCCGCGTTCGGCCGCGGCCTTCTCCACGATCTCCCGGATGCGTGCCTGCTGCTCACGTGTGGTCCGGTTGAGGTGGGCGGTCATGCCCTCGTCGTCGGCGTGCCCGCCCGGCCGCATCTCGAAGTCCTGTACCCATCGCATCCGCACGCCGCCGTCCGGAATCTCGGTGTATTCCCAGAACAGGTTCATGTACTTGAAGGCGCCGGTCTCCAGCCGCCGTGCCCGCACCACCCGGTCGCTGCGGTCGGGCACCCGCTCGGAGACCCAGCTCCAGACCCGGCCGGCCGGGTCGGGGTGCATGGTCAGGCGGAAGACGACGGCCCCGTCGGCGGACGTCGAGAGCACTTCGGTGCTGGCGTACTCGCTGAACAGGGAGGGCCAGTTGGGGATGTCGTTGGTCAGGTCCCAGACGAGGTCGAACGGTGCGTTGATGACGACCTCGTTGTCAGTGTGTCCGGCCATGGGGTCACCGATCCGCGAGTCGTTGGTTGACGTAGTCGACGGCCAGCCGCGGCGTCTTCATGATCGACACGGCGTCGTCGGGGATGCGCACCTCGTACTCCTGCTGCACCCGCGCCGCCAGCTCCAACAGCGCGAGTGAGTCATAGCCGAGGTCGTCGAACGGCGCGTCGAGCGTCGCCGGATCGGCCCAGTCGGTCTGCTCGACCACACCGGAACTGGTCTCCAGGATCCGACGCAGGTCGTCGAGGGTCAGCTGGCTCATGAGTTTCCTCCCGTCGGTCGCTGCCACCCGTCGCGCACGCCGCCGACCTGCGGCACCGGCGACTCGGGATGCGGGACCTCCTCGGTGTCGACGTGGCCCAGCTCGGGGCGCGGCGCGAGCGGGCTGATCTGAAACACGATCAGCGCGGTCTCGCCACCGGCGTTGACGATGCGGTGCCGCTGGCCGCGACGGACCATGAGAGCCTCGTCGGCCGCGAGCTTGACCTCCGCGCCGTCGACCCGGATCACGACCTCGCCACGCACCAGATAACAGAACTTGTCCGAGTACGGGTTGTACTGCTCCGCCAGGAACTCGCCCGGCTCCAGGCGGACAGTGCCCATGAAGCCCTCCGTCGCGTCGACGGTCTTCGGGCTGAGCAGGATCCGCACCTCGCCGCCGATCCGGTTGATGCCGGGCACATCGGTGGCGGCGACCTTCACGATCGGTTGCCGATGCATGGTCATCCCTTCTCTGCGACGAGCACTCGGAACGGCAGGTCCGTCGGGTGGACGGTGGCCGGGCCGAAGCCCGCCGCGGCGAGGGCCCGGTTGTAGGCGGCGACGGAGTGCGACTCCCCCTCGAAGGTCCAGACCAACATCAACACCGAGAAGAGGTACGGCGCCGGGTCCAGTGCCGGCGACTCGTCGCCGGTGGTGAAACCGACGATGACCAGCCGCCCACCCGGCTTGACCACGGAACCGAGCCGGGTCACCAACTCGTGCACCCGCTCCTCGGAGAAGTGGTGGGTGACGTTGGTGAGCAGCACGACGTCGTAGGGACCGCCGAGATCGGTGGTGAACATGTCACCCGGCAGGAACGACGCCCGGTCGCGTACGCCGAGCCGCTCGGCGTGCTTCTCCGTCACGGCGAGAACGTTGGGCCAGTCCAGCGAGGTCACCGCCGCCTGCGGGTTGTGCTGCGCGAGCGTGTAGCCGTAGACGCCGTGGCCGCAGGCGACGTCGAGGATGTCGAGTTCGGCGCGCTCCTTCGTCCACGGCGCGAGCGCCTCGGCCATCACCTCGGCGGTCGGCTGGGCGACCTTCGTCGCGTACGCGGCGAAGTCCTCCCAGTAGGTGTACTCCGGGGTCTCGGCGTGCACGTCGAGCACGGTCCCGCCGGCCCGTACGGCGGCGCTGAGGTCGCGCAGCGCGTCCCACTCCCAGTCGCTCGACATCACCTTGACCATGCCGCCCAGGTAGTCCGGACGGGTGCTGACCAGGTGGTCGGCGGCCGCCGGGGTGAGCGAGAAGTGCTCGCCGGTCCGGTCGGTGAGGCGGATCGCTGTGAGCGCGTCGAGCAGGATGCGCGCGCCCCGCGGGTGGATGCCGAGCTTCGGGGCGAGCCCGCTGGCCGTGGCCGGGCCCGCGGCGAGCGCGTCGAACACACCCAGCTCGACAGCGGTACGCAGCAGGCTCGTCTTCTTGTATGCCTGCATCATGTCGTTGATGTCGCGGCGGGTCAGCGTCACGTGATGCTCCCTGTCTCGGGGCTCCAGGTGTAGAAGGGCGTGGCCTTCGAGTCCTGCAACTCGGTCATGCTGTCCGGCGCGTAGCGCTGCAGGTAGGCCGAGAGGCGCCGGTTGACCTCCTGGAAGTCCGCGCGGGCTCGGGCCGCGAGAAGCTTGTCGAAGACGTCGGTGTCGGCCTCGAGCAGGTGCATGTAGAGGTCCTGGTATTGGAAGAGCGTGCGCCGCGAGATGCCGACGACGTAGGGCATGTCGCCCTTGTCGTGCTCGGCGAAGAGCTCGGCGACAGCGTCGGCGTGACCGGGGGCCATCCGCATGACCATGAGGGCGCGGTAGGACATGTGCTCACGCTCCCCGCAGGATCGTTGCCAGGGCGGCGGCAAGGCTCTGCGCCTGGTCGTCGACCGGCCCGGCGCTGCGCCAGGCGACGATGCCGTCGGGGCGTACCAGCAGCGCTCCGCCGGGGCCGACTCCGCAGCTCGCGAGCCACGAACCGTCGTCGGCGAGGTCACCGTCGGGGCCGGCGGTGAGCGCCTTGATCGGGAGACCGGTCTCCGCCGAGACCGCCTCGGCCGCCGCGAGCCAGGCATCGTCGCCTGGAGCCGTGGCCAACGTCCAGCCCTCGGTCAGCACGTCGATCGTGGAGACCCGAGCGCCGTCGTGGTCGACCCAGCCGTGCGGGGCACGCGATCCGGGTTGGCCGGTGAAGGTCAGCTCGCGGGGCAGCAGCTCGGTGTCGGCGGGCGCGCCGACGATCGCGTTGGAGGTGTACCGGTAGCCCATCGTCACGATGACGAAGTCCCGGTAGGCGGCCTTGTCCTCGTCGGCGAGCTGACCCCGGGTGCGGAACAGCATCCACGCCTGGTCGGCGGTCGCCGCGCCGACCGGACGACGCTCGGCCTCGTAGGAGTCGAGCAGGCTCTCGTCGGCCCGCCCCGCAAGGACGTCGGCGAGCTTCCACGCCAGGTTGTGCGCGTCCTGGATGCCGGCGTTGACGCCGAAGCCGCCGGCCGGCGGGTGGGCGTGACAGGCGTCGCCGGCGAGGAAGACCCGCCCTTGCTGGTACGCGTCGGCGACCATGTGCCGCGCGTCCCAGGGCTGGGCCGACTCGACCTCGACCTCCAGCTCGGGGTCACCGGCCGCGATCCGGGCCAGCTCGACGCAGCGTTCGGGGGTGAAGTCGGCCGGCGACTGGCCCCGCTCCGGGTAGTAGTTGACGCCGAACATCCACCGCCCCGGCTCGATGAAGAGCAGCAGACCCTGGGCAAGCTGGTTCATCAGGTAGATCAGCGTGAACCGGGGTGCCGACTCGGGCAGGTCGACCTTGGCGCGGAAGATGATGCTGACGAAGTTCCCGGCGACCCCGTTGCTGCGATCTCCGATCTGGAGCATGTTCCGGACGGGGCTCTTCACGCCGTCGGCCGCGACGACGTAGCGCGCCCGGATGGTGCGTGTCGTGCCGTTGTCGTTGACTGTCGCGGTGACCCCGTCCTGGTCCTGGGTCAGCCCGATCAGCTCGTTCTGGAAGCGGATCTCCGCGCCCGCCTCGACGGCGGCGTCGTAGAGCAGCGGCTCGTAGTGGTCCTGGCCGCACCAGATCGGCCAGCTCGGCGTGAACTTGTCGTAGTCGACGTCGTGCGCCTCCATGACGAACGACTTGTGGAGGTCGGCCAGCGACTGGGCGCCGAGCATTACCAGTGGCGTGGCGCGGCCGGCGCGGACGAGGTCGAGTTCGGCGCCCGGCCCGACGATCTTCATGCCGGCCTGCTGCACGGCCGGCTCCAGGCCGACGGTGCGGAAGATCTCCACGGTGCGGGCGTGCAGACCTGTCGCGCGGGGGATCGTCGACAACCGGGGTCGACGTTCGACAAGGATCGGCCGGATCCCCTTGCGGGCCAGGAAGAGCGCGGTCGACAGGCCGACCGGGCCGCCGCCGACGATCAGGACGTCGGTGCTTCCGTCAGACATGAGCGTCCTCCGTGTAGACGACTTTGTAGAGGTGGCGTTCCGGCGTGGCGATCGCGCGTACCTCGCCGAAGTGGGGGTGGACCTCGGGGTTCTGGAGCATCGCTGTGAAGTGCTCTTCGCTCTTCCACTGCGCGTAGTTGACGACCCGGGTTCCGTCGAGGCTGGCGTGGATGTTCGCCGACACGAACCCGTCGACCTTGGACATCACCGCGTCGGTCGCCTCGATCAGGATGTCGACGAGCCTCTGCTGGTTGGCCGGCTCGACGGTGAAGACGTTGACCATCGTCACGACCGGCTGGTCGATGCCGATGTGTGCCATTGCGGGCTTCCTTTCCTAGATCGGACGCGCTTCGAGCAGGGCCCAGCCGCGGGACGCGGGTGTGTTGACCAGCTCGAAACCGGACGCACTGAACAGCGCCTGCCATTCGCGGAGGTCGCGCTCCTTGCCGCCGAAGAGCACCAGCATGTCGATGTCGATGATCTTGGCGTGGTCCCACTGGTTGCGCGGCGGCACGATCTGGTCGATCGCGATGAGGCGGGAGTCGGCGTCGCCGATCGCCGCGCGGATCCGACGCAGCAACGTGACGCAGGTGTCGTCCGGCCAGTTGTGGACGATCGACTTCAGGATGTACGCGTCGGCGCCGGCCGGCAGCTCGTCGGTGAAGAAGTCGCCGCCCCGCACCTCGACGCGCTCGGTGACACCGTGCTCCTTGAGCAGCGGTTCGGCATCGGCCACGACCTCGGGCAGGTCGAAGAGGACACCGGTGCCCTCGGGATGACGCTGGAGCATCTTGGCCAGGAAGTAGCCGTTGCTGCCGCCGATGTCGGCGATCCGGCCGAACCGCTCGGGTGCCAACTCCGCAGCGAACCGGTCGGCGAGCCGCCGGCTCCAGTGGGCCATGAAGCCCTCGAAGAACCGATTGGCCTCCGGGTGGGCCTGGAGGTAGTCGTAGAAGCCCATGCCGAAGACCTTGTTGAAGGCCGGCTCGCCGGTGCGGACGCTGTGCAGGATCTCCGCGTACGGGAGGCGGTTGAAGTCGGCACCGCTGAACTGCACCATCGGCCGCAGACCGCCGATCCGGGCCGACGTCAGCCCCTCGCCGAGCGGCGTCAGCGCGAACGACCCGTCCTCCTGCTCGTCGAAGATGCCGACCGCGGAGGCCGCGCGCAGGATCCGTCGCAGCGCGTCCTCGTGCGACTCGGTCGCCGCCGCCAGTTGGGCGACCGGCACCGGTCCGTCGACGAGCAGGTCGGCGACGCCGAGCTCGGTGACCACGTAGATCACGTTGGCGATCTGTTTGGCGCTTCCCAGCACCGCGATCTGCCGTTCACGCAGGTCGAGTGCCTGCTGCTCGTCGAAGTTCGCGACGGCGGCGAGGCTGGCGTCGGTCATCGTCCATTCCTTTCGTCGGTCACGACCATGGCCGCGTTGAACCCGCCGTAGCCCCTGGCGAGGACGAGCGCCGCGCGTACGGGTGTCTCCCGCGCGACGTCGCGCACCAGGTCGAGGTGCAGGCCCTCGGCCGGCTGGCGGATGTTGGTGGTGGGCGGGATGACGCCGTGCCGGATCGACAGCAGCGCGGAGACGAGGTCGAGCGCCGCCCCGCCCGAGTAGAGCCGGCCGGTCATCGTCTTGGGCGCTGTCACCGGCACCCCATGTGGGCCGAAGACCGCTGTGATCGCCTCGGCCTCGACGCGGTCGAGCTCCGCGACACCGGCGCCGTCGGCGAAGACGACGTCGATGTCGGCCGGTGTGAGACCGGCGTCGGACACTGCCATCTCGGCCGCCCGACGCAGACCCGGCGGGCGGCCGGAGCCGGGCCGGGGGTCGAACGTCGCGCCGTATCCGGCGATCACCCCGTAGACGGCGGCACCGCGCCGGGCAGCGGCGTGTTCGTCCTCCAACACGAGGATCGCGCCGCCTTCGCCCGGCACGTAACCCGACGCGTTGGTGTCGAACGGCAGGTACGCCGTGGCCGGATCGCGCCCCGTGCTGAGCAGGCCGTTGGCGAGCTGGGCCGTCCAGCCCCACGGGCAGAGCGACGCGTCGACACCGCCGGTCATCACGAGTTGTACGCCCTTGCGCACCTGGCGTCGGGCCTGCGCAACCGCGTCGAGCCCACCCGCCTGCTCGGTGACGAGCACCCCGGTCGGCCCACGCATCCCGTGGCGGATCGAGATCTGGCCGGTGTTGACAGCGTAGAACCAGGCGAACGACTGGTAGGCGCTGACGTGCTCGGACCCCTTGCTCCAGAGCTTCTCCAGCTCACGATGGCCGAACTCGAAGCCGCCGGACGCGCTGGCCGTGACGACACCCATGCCGAACTCGGGCAACGCCGACGGGTCGACCGACGCATCGGCGAGCGCCCACTGCGCCGCCGTCAACGACAGCCGGGTCATGTGGTCGGTCTGCGCCATCAGCCGGCTCGGGATGTGATCGGCCGCCTCGTACCCGGGAACCTCGCCGGCCAACTGGGCGGGGTATCCCGAGCTGTCGAAACGGCTGATCGGCCCGATGCCACCCACCCCGGCGACGGTGGCCGCCCAGAAGGCGTCGCGGCCCAACCCGTTGGGCGCGGCCACCCCTACCCCGGTGACGACGGTGGTCATGCCACACGCGCCAGGAGCATCGCGCTCTGGAAGCCGCCGAACCCGCTGCCCACGCTCAACACCACGTCGGTCTGCTGTTCGCGGGCGGTGAGCGGCACGTAGTCGAGGTCGCACTCCGGGTCGCGTTCGTGCAGGTTGGCCGTCGGCGGCACCGCCCCGTGCTTGATCGCCAGGGCCGACGCCGCGATCTCGATCGAGCCGATGGCACCGAGCGAGTGGCCGATCATCGACTTGATCGAACTGACCGGGGTGCGGTACGCGTGGTCGCCGAGGCTCCGCTTGAACGCCGCCGTCTCGTGCCTGTCGTTCTGCTTCGTACCCGAGCCGTGCGCGTTGATGTAGTCGACGGCGTCGCCGGGCAGCCGGGCGTCGGCGAGCGCGACCCGGATCGCCTCGGCCATCTCCCGCCCGTCGGGCCGCAGGCCGGTCATGTGGAAGGCGTTGGAGCGCGAGGCGAACCCGACCAGCTCGGCGTAGATCTGCGCACCGCGCCGGCGGGCGTGCTCGAGCTCTTCGAGGACGAACATCGCCGCACCCTCGCCGAGAACGAACCCGTCGCGACTGTTGTCGAACGGCCGCGAGGCGTGCGTCGGGTCGTCGTTGCGGGCCGTGGTCGCCTTGATCGCGTCGAAGCAGGCCACAGTGATCGGCGAGATCGGGGCGTCGGTCGCGCCGGCGATCATCACGTCGGCCGAGCCCTCCCGGATCAGCTCCCGGGCGTGGCCGACCGAGTCGAGGCCCGACGTGCAGCCGGTGGAGACCACGGTCGCCGGACCTTCCGCCCCGACCGACCACGCCACCTCGCGGGCGAACGAACTCGGCACCAGATAGTCGTAGAGGTGCGGGGTGGCGTACCGGTGGTCGGTCAGCCATTTCCGACCGCCGTCGCTGACCACGACGTATTCCTCTTCGAGGCTCATCGTGGCCCCGACCGCAGTGCCGACGCTCACGCCGACCCGGGTCGGGTCGGCGACCTCGAAGCCGCTGTCGGCCAGCGCCTCCCTGGTGCAGACCACTGCCATCTGGGCCGCCCGGTCCATCCGGCGGACCTCCTGCGGCGACAGGCCCTCGGCCACCGGGTCGAAATCGGCCTCCGCGGCCACCCGCGACCGGAAGGGGGTGGCGTCGAAGAACGACAGGGTACGGGTGGCCGTGCGGCCAGCGGTCAACAGTTCCCAGAACGCCTTGGTGCCCAGTCCACCGGGGGCGATGACGCCAATCCCGGTGATGACCACCCGACGGTCGGATGTGCTCGTCATGGAAGACCTCCTGGCCGCGATATCCGTGTGAAAGCTAGGGACGGCCGGTCGAACGGCGCTGGAGCGTCGGTCGAGGGCCTGTCACGAGGCCCTGGCGAGCCCTGGGCGCAGTGGCCCGCCGGCGGCCAACACCTCCCGCTGGAGCCGCTGGAGGTCAGGCGAAGGGTCCAGGCCCAACTCCTCACTGAGCACCCGGCGCAGGTGGTGGTACGCCTGCAACGCCTCGCCACGGCGCCCGGAGCGGCTGAGCGCCACGATGAGCTGGCGGTGGAACCACTCGTTGAGCGGGTACGTGCCCACGAGATAGCGCAGCTCGCCGATCAACTCGCGGTGGCGGCCGAGCGTGATGTCGGCCTGGATGCGTAGTTCCAACGCGCGGATCCACTGCTCCTGGAGGTGGATCGCGTGTGCCTCCAACGCCGGCCCGAACGTCACGTTGGCGCCCACCGGCCCCGTCCACATGGCCAGCGCCCGCCGCAGCACCTCGGCGCCCTCCTCGGGCCGGTCCGACTCGATGTGCGAGCGACCCTGGTCGAGCATCGTCTCGAACACCTCGGCGTCGAGCTGGCCCGGCTCCACCCTGAGCAGGTAGCCGCGGGCACGGCTTTCCAGCACGGTCCGGTCCGGGGTCTCTATGCCCTCCTTCGCGAAGAGCTTGCGCAGGTGGTAGATGTAGGTCTGCACTGTGGTGACGGCGCTGCGCGCCGGATCGTCACCCCACAGCTCCCGGATTATCGAGTCGACCAGGACGACCCGATTGGCCCGCATCACCAGCAGCGCCAACACGGTCCGCACCTTCGGCGGCGTCGGCGTACAGATCCGGCCCTCGTGGATCACTTCCAGCGACCCGAGGATCTCGTACCTGACCACAGTGGTCCCCCCATTCCCCATAGCACTCGTCGAGACGTTCTCAAGCTATGGATGAGCGGGGCGTGTCGGAACGACCGCAGGTAGCGACATCGCGGGTTCTTCCGAGGATCGATGCGTGTCGAAAGTTGTACGGCGCGTACCCCTTTGATCGCTCGATGCTTCCTCCAGGCAAGCTCCACCAGCGGCGGGAAGACTCGCCGGGCCCCCACGCCCCTCGGGTTAGGAGTCACACATGTCGCGCCGCCTCTTCACCTCCGAGTCGGTCACCGAAGGTCATCCCGACAAGATCGCCGATCAGATCAGCGACGGGATCCTCGACGCGTTACTGGCCCAGGACCCGCACAGCCGGGTCGCCGTCGAAAGCCTGATCACCACCGGCCAGGTCCACGTCGCCGGCGAGGTCACCACGCAGGCCTACGCCGACATCCCACGCATCGTGCGGGAAACGGTCCTGGGCATCGGGTACGACTCGTCGAAGAAGGGCTTCGACGGCGCCTCCTGCGGCGTCAGCATCTCGATCGGTGCCCAGTCGCCCGACATCGCGCAGGGCGTCGACACGGCGATCGAGCTGCGCGACGGTTCGTCAGGCGGTGGGCTCGACGCCCAGGGTGCCGGTGACCAGGGCATGATGTTCGGCTTCGCCTGCTCGGAGACGCCGGAGCTGATGCCGCTGCCGATCGCGCTGGCCCACCGGCTGGCCCGCCGTCTGGCCGCCGTCCGCAAGGACGGCACGGTGCCCTACCTGCGGCCGGACGGCAAGACCCAGGTCACCGTCGAGTACGACGGCCTACGCCCGGTCCGGCTCGACACCGTAGTGGTCTCCACGCAGCACGCCGCCCACATCTCCCTCGACGAACTGCTCGCCCCCGACATCCGGGACCACGTGATCACGCCGGAGTTGGAGGCGCTCGACCTCGACACCGAGGGTTACCGGCTGTTGGTCAACCCGACGGGTCGGTTCGAGATCGGTGGCCCGATGGGCGACGCCGGCCTGACCGGACGGAAGATCATCGTCGACACCTACGGCGGGTACGCCCGACACGGTGGTGGCGCGTTCTCGGGCAAGGATCCGTCGAAGGTCGACCGCTCGGCGGCGTACGCGATGCGGTGGGTGGCGAAGAACGTGGTCGCCGCCGGCCTGGCCGAGCGGTGTGAGGCGCAGGTGGCCTACGCGATCGGCAAGGCCCACCCGGTGAGCCTCTTCGTGGAGACGTTCGGCACGGAGACGGTGCCGCTCGACCGGATCGAGAAGGCGATCGGTGAGGTCTTCGACCTGCGCCCGGCGGCGATCATCCGCGACCTGGACCTCCTGCGTCCGATCTACCAGCAGACGGCCGCCTACGGCCACTTCGGCCGTGAACTCCCGGACCTGACCTGGGAGCGCACGGACCGCGCCGCCGACCTCAAGGCCGCGTGTTGAGGAACGTCGCCGGTCGTTGAGGAACGTCGCCGGTCGCTAGAACGGCGGGCGGCGCTGGCGTGGCACCAACCGGTCGTGTGGCAGCGTCACCAGTGACGCTGCCACCGCCTTGTTGACCGCGTCGATGCGGGAGACCGCGCCGAGCTTCGCGAAGATGCGACGCAGGTGGCTCTTCACAGTGGCCTCGGTCAGGTCGAGTCGCCGCGCGATCTGGGCGTTGGTCATCGCCTCGGCCGCGAGTTGCAGGATCTCCAGCTCGACGGAGGACAGAATGGCGGACTCGGCGTTCTGCACCTGCACCAGGCTCTGACCGGAGACCGAGAGCAGCACCGAGCCGCTGCCGTCGCGGGCCTTGCGGATCGCGGCGACCAGCTCCTCACGACCCACGCTCTTGAGCAGGTACGCGCGCACCCCCGCGGCGATCAGTCGGCGCAGCAGGTCAGGGCTGTCATACATGCTGAGGATGACGACCGCGCTGTCGGGCGACACCTCACGGATGCGGCGCACCGTGACCACCGGGTCGTCGCCGGGAATCTCGACGTCGAGCAGCACCACGTCGGGGCGCTCCGACGCCGCCTTGGCGACAGCGGTGGCCGAGTCGCCCGCCTCGTCGACCACGTCGAGGTCGGCGTGCACCTCGAGCACCCAGCGCAGCCCCTCGCGGACGAGAGCGTGGTCGTCGACTATGAGGATGGTGGTGGCGCCGGCGGGAGACCCGCCGTCGGACCGCGTCAACCTAACCCCCAGACCCCATCCCCCGCCGCCAGCGTGCACACGATTGGCACCGTATCGCGGCCGTGTGACGCCACAGCTATCGTGGCGTCCTCCCGACACGAAGAACGCCACGATCGCCGCGCGATTCTGTCAGTCTCGTGTGGACAGACGGACCAACTCGCCGATGCCGAGGCCCTTGTTGGCGATGTAGAAGCTGCCGTCCTTGGCGATGGCGAACGACATCGGGGAGTCCAGGCCGGTGCTCGCCAGCTCCCGGTGGCTGCCGTCGCGCTCCACCCGGATCAACGCACCTGTGGAATCCCCGGAGCTGAGCCCGTTCTTCGCGATCTCCAGCACGACCAGTCGACCCCGCTTGTCGAAGGCGATGTCGATGATGTTGGTGAAACCGGTCGCGAAGATCGTTGGTTCCTGGCCGGGCACCAGCCGCCACACCCGGGCGCCGCCGTTCGGGAAGGGGTGCCCGGTCAGCTGTCCGATGTAGAAGGCGCCGTCCGGCCCGCGGGTGATGGTGACCGGTACGAACTGGATCGGCGTCGTCGAGCCGGGCGGCAGGCCCCACTCCGGCGGCGCCGGCACCTGCTCCTGTGGCCACACGTGTTCGGCGGTGACCACGCCACGACGGTCGATCCGGAGCACGTCGTTGGCGGCCGCGTCGAGCGCGTAGACGTCACGCCCGTCGGCGACGACCGCGTACGGCTGGCTCTCCGGAATGACCCCGTCGGGGTTGTTCTGCCCCTCGTAGGCGGAGAGGTCGCCGACGACCGACCAGCGGCGCTTCCCCTCGACCCGGAGGATGGTTCCCATCGTGGCCCCGGCCGCGCCGAGCAGGTCGCGCGAGACCGGGTCGGTGCTGTAGCCCATCGCCACCAGGAGCTTGCCCTGCCGATCGAAGGCCAGGTCGTGGGCGCCGTAGACGGAGAAGCCGGCGCCAGTGCTCCGCAGCGACGGCAGGCCCGTCACGACTCGCTTCTGCCAGCCGTGACGGACCGCCGTGATCGCACCGGTCGAGCCGTAGCAGAGGTTGGTGCCGAACGTGCCGGGGATGCACACGTCGTCGCCGCCGAGCCCGGCCTCGGCGACGTAGACGATGCCGGCCCGGTCGATGGCGACACCGCGAGGGTTGTCGAGGTTGCGGGCGACGACGGTCAGTCGCCCAGTGGTCGAGGTGGCCGCTGTGGCGGGCGCGGCAATGCCGGCCACCAGTACCAGCGGCACAGCCAGCGACAACGTTCGTCGCATCGCGTCGA
This sequence comes from Micromonospora sp. NPDC048842, assembly GCF_040649935.1. NCBI lineage: Bacteria > Bacillati > Actinomycetota > Actinomycetes > Micromonosporales > Micromonosporaceae > Micromonospora > Micromonospora sp. NPDC048842. Next base: position 131,279 of record NZ_JBEZGK010000011.1, read on the forward strand.
GCATGGGTTCTCCTCAGCAAGCGGGGTTCGGATGCGAACGACGCTGCCGGCGTTGCCTCGAGGCCCGGTGGAGGAAGGCTCGACAGGTCCGCCTACTCAGGCTGATTGGGAGTGCCCCGCCCCAGCTCATAGGGGGATGTGACGCCCTCGTAGGCGAGGTGCATCACCATGCCGTTGGCCGCGTGGTCGAGGTTGTGGCAGTGGTCCATCCAGAGCCCCGGATTGTCCGCCTTGAAGCCGATTTCGTAGATCTCACCGGGAATCACGTCGAGGCTGTCGATCCACCACGGTGACCCGGTCGCGCGGACCCCGTTGCGGGACAGCACCAACGCGTGGTGGCCGTGCAGATGCATCGGGTGGTTCTGGTGGCTGCGGTTGACGATCCGCACCTTGACCACGTCGTCCATCCGGACCATGAGCGTCGGCGTGTCGGGGAAGCTGTGCCCGTTGATGATCGGCACCAGGTGCAGGCCCCCGTTGTAGAAGGACAGCCGGTCGTCGAGGAGCTGGGTGAACGAGCGGTCGTACGACGAGCCGGCGTCGAAGGGCCGGGATCCGCCGGAGCCGTACGAGAGCGGGTCGAAGTGGTCCCCGTCGTCGACGATCTTCGGCGTCGAGGCGTCACCCGGTGGCGCCAGGACCAGCCCGCCGTCGAGGTTGGCGAGGTCGGTCAGGCGTACCGGGCCCGCCGGCATCGTGAACGTCACGTCGTAGCGTCCACCGGTAGCCAGCCCGAACCGCGGGTCGGTCAGCGGGGTCGGGCCGTTGACGTCGACCCCGTCGATCGCCGCCACCCGCACCGGCGTGCCGTTGACGGTCAGAGCCCGCGGACGGCTGTCGGTGGACGGGTTGTTGTCGGTGTTGATCAGGCGCAGACGCACCGGCGTGCCCGGAGCGACCTCCTGGCGTTGCAGCGTGTCACTCGTGCCGAACGACACGATGTTGTCGTCCGGCGTACGCCACTCGTGGGCCTGCACGACGAAGTCCCGCTCGCCGGGTGGTGGGCCGTCGCGCGGCTCGACGATCAGCGCGCCGAACAGACCCCGCCTGATCGCCTCGAGCGGGTTCTGATGGGTGTGGTACCAGAAGGTGCCGACCTGCTCGGCGATGAACCGGTAGGTGAAGCTGCCGCCCGGCTCCACGGCGTTCTGCGTCGCACCGGCGACGCCGTCCTCACCGTTGGGGACGTCGAGGCCGTGCCAGTGGATGGTCACGTTCTCGTCGGGAATCTCGTTGTGCAGCGTCACCTCGACGAGGTCTCCCTCGCGGACCCGCAGCTCCGGCCCGGGCGACTGTCCGTTGTACGTCAGCGCCTTGATCTCGGTGCCCGACGAGAGCCGTACCGTGGCGTTCTTCGCGGTCAGGGTGAATGCCTTGTTGGGCTTGCCGGTCCGCGGCCCGCGCAGGTCGTCGACGGAGGTCCCGCCGTGGCCACCGTGACCGATCGACGGGCCGCCGCCGTAGTCGACGTTGTCGTGGGACGTCATTGTCATGCGGTCGGGCAGCCTGCTGCTCTGCGCCACGTAGGTGATGCCGGCGGCGACGACCAGCACCACGACGGCGGCCTGCGCGGTGGCGCGCAGGGCGCTGGCACGACGGCCACGACGGGCGAAATCGGTAGCGGTGACGACCCGCAGACGATGCCCCTGCCAGAACCACAGCACCACCACCGACAGCAGGATCGGCGCGGCGTGGGTCGCGATGTCGTCGAGGTAGGACGGGACCGGACGGGACACGTACGCGAAGTAGACGCCGACCACCGTCGCCACGGCCGTCACCTGGACCGGCACGACGAATCGGGGATGGGCGGCGGCGGAGCGCGTCTCGACGTCGACCGGCGCGTCGTCGCGGTTGGCCAGGGCGCGTAGGCCCGGCACGGTCCAGATGACGACGGCCAGCATCGGCAGCAGCAGGAGCGGCATCTGCACGATCACGCGGTTGTCGGCAAAGATCCAGTCGACGGCGAGCATCAGCCCGATCGCGACGCACTTGACGACCAGCACCACCAGCGCGGCGACGAGCAGACGCAGCAGCCGACGGGCACTCTTGCGCAGCGCCTCGGGCGTCGGCCGCCAGGCCAGCCGCGTGGCGAGGATCGCCGCGGACAGCCAGATCAGGAACAGGACCCCGGCCAGGATCCCATCGGCGTTCTCTCCGACCTCAAACATGACGCCAACATACGAAGGATGCGCACCGCCCGGCATCCGTTGAGGAACGCCCGGTTGATACGGCGATCGCCGTAGCCGGCACCGCCCGCGAAACAACTGCCGTAGTCAGCTGCCGGGCGCGACGAGCCCCGTCTGGTAGGCGAGGACGACGAGTTGCGCGCGGTCGCGGACGCGGAGCTTGACCATGGCTCGGTGGACGTGGGTACGGGCCGTGGCCGGGCTCATCGACAGCCGGCGCCCGATCTCCTCGTTCGTCAGCCCGCTGGCCACCAGGCTCATCACCTCGCGCTCGCGGTCGGTCAACACCGCCAGCCGGCCGCCGTCGACCGGCGTGGGCGCGACCTTGCTGACGAACGCGCTCACCAGCCGGCTCGTCACCCGCGGCGAGATCAACATGTCGCCGCCGGCCACCACCCGCACCGCCTGGCGCAGCTCGTCGGGCTCGATGTCCTTGAGCAGGAACCCGCTCGCGCCGGCGCGCAGCGCCTCGAAGACGTACTCGTCGAGCTCGAAGGTGGTCAGGACGATGACCCGCACGGCCGGGAACCGCTCGACGATCGCGGCCGTTGCCCGTACGCCGTCGAGCACCGGCATTCGCACGTCCATCAGCACGATGTCCGGCCGGGTGGCGGCGACCATCTCGACAGCCTGGGCGCCGTTGGACGCCTCACCGACCACCTCCAGGTCGTCGCTGTGGTCGAGCAGGCCCCGGAAGCCGGCCCGCACGAGTGTCTGGTCGTCCGCCAGCACCATCCGGATCGTCACGCTGTCTCCTCCACCTCGACCGGCAGCCGCGCGGCCACTCGGAACCCCCCGCCCTGCGGCCGGGGCCCGGCCTCGAGCGACCCGCCGGCCGCCGTAGCCCGTTCCCGCATGCCGGCCACCCCGTGCCCTCGTCGGCCCGCCCCGGACCCGACCCCGTCGTCGACGATCTCCACAGTGACGGCGTCACCCGCGTAGGCGATGGTGACGTCGACGGTCGTGGCTTCGGCGTGCTTGACCGTGTTGGTGATCGACTCCTGCACGATCCGGTAGACCGAGAGCGCCACCTCCGGCGGGATCGGGCGCGGGGTGCCCGCGATCCCCGACCGCACCTTCACGCCGGCCTGTTCGGCGACTGCGAAGACGCGCGCCAGGTCGGGCACCTCCCCGGCGTCGCGGAGCATGCCGATCGCCGAGCGGACCTCGTGCATGGCGTCGCGTGCCGCGCCCCGGATGCTCCGCAGCGCGGCCCGCGCCTCGGCCGGCTTGCTGTCGAAGATGTCGTCGGCGAGGCTCGCCTGCACACTGATCGCGGCGATCGTGTGACCGAGTACGTCGTGGACCTCGCGGGCGATGCGGAGCCGCTCCTGGGCGACCTCGTGCTGACGCTCCTGGCGCATCACGGCGAGACGCTGCTGCGCCTCGGCCAGCCGGTCCCGGCGAGTGCGGATCGTCTCGGCGAGCAGCACCACTGCCGCGAGCAGCGAACCCTCTTCGAGGGTGGCCGAGAGGGCGGGAAAGAAGCCCTCGCCGAGCAGCGTGTACCGCATGATCAGCTCAAGGACGACGAAGAACCCGGCGACGACGAGCGCCCAGGTGAACCGGCCGGCGGCCGCCACGGAGAAGAGGGCGGCGGCCAGCGGGAGGGCGGGCGGGATGCCCGGGTATTCGAGCGCGTAGTAGATCATCAGCGCGGTGACCGAGCCGACCAGCACCAGCAGCGGCCAGCGGCGCCGGAAGACCAGCAGCAGCCCGATCACCGCGCCGATCGCGTAGGCGCGCGCGTCCGGCGGCCGGGCGCCGGGCTCGTCGGCGACCCGGATCGCCACCGCCACGACGGCCGCGACGACGACAGCGATGAGGGCATCGATCGCGACTCGCCTGACGGCCGGGTTCATGTCCGCAACGGTACGACGCGCGCACGGTCCGTTAGCGAGGGCCCCTTCCCAACCGGAAACCGTCAGCAAGGGGCCCGTCGGCTCAGCCGCGGCGGAGCGAGAGCAGGGTCTGCCCGGTGGGGATCACAGTGCTGGCGTCCACCTGGAGCCCGGCCTTCTCGCCCAGTTCGGCGTACTCGCGCCAGGTCCTCGCCTTGCCCGCCATGAGCGAGAGGAGGCGCAGGTCCATCTGGGTGATGAACATCAGCCGGGCCGGGTCATCGGGGAAGTTGTCGTTCTCGTCCTTGACCAGGATCTGCACGATCAGCACCTTTCCGGTCGTGCCGATCGCGTCCGCCGCCCGCTGGAGGATCTTCTCGGCGGCGCTGTCGTTCCAGTCGTGCAGGACGTTCGACAGGATGTAGACGTCGGCGCCGGCCGGGAGCGGGTCGAAGATGCTGCCGCTGACCACCTCGGCGCGGTCGGCGATGCCCGCCGCCTCGAACCGGGCCCGGCCCTGCTCGACGACGCCCGGCAGGTCGACCACTGTGCCGCGCAGGTGCGGCTGGGCCTTGAGGATCTCGGTGAGCAGGGCACCGGTGCCGCCGCCGACGTCGATGACGTGGTTGACGGTGCTCCAGTCGAAGCCCTGGACGACCTGGTCGAAGTAGCTCGCGTGGGTGGCCATCAGCGCACCGAACGACGTGGCCCGGTCGGGGTTGGTGGCCAGATCGTCCCAGAACTCGATGCCGTAACGCACCGGGTACGCCGCGTCGCCGGTGCGGATCGAGTGGGTCAGCGAGCTGAACGTGCCCTCGATCCGGCCGGCCATCGAGTCGACGTCGAGCCAGGGACGTTGGGCGGCGGGGTGGTCGGTCTTGAGGAACTCGGCGGCTTCCGTCAGGGCGTACACCCGCGGTTCGGTCTCCTTGAAGACGCCGCGGACCGAGAGGTAGCGCAGCAGCCGGTGCAGCGCGTCGGGATTGGCCTTCGTCGCCGCGGCGAGCTCGTCGAGCGTGGTGGTGCCCGCGGCGATCAGGTCGGCGAGGCCGAGCGTCGCCGCGGCCCGCACTGCCCACGGCGTGATCGTGTCGGTCAGCGAGTAGAGATTGACCCGATTTTCCGTCATGGCGGCGAGCTTCGACGACGGCGCTCGAGACCGGCTCGAAGCCGCGTCGATCGACCGGTTCTCCAGCCGGGTTCGAGTGGGCGGGCGCAGGCTGCGCCTGTCACGGCCGCCATGCGAAGGGGACACGATGGGCGCCAGCCACCAGGAGCGCGGAGCGATCGAGGTCATTCAGGACCTCATGCAGCAGAAGTGGGTCTACGAGCTGTTCGGCGAGATCGGCGCGCGCCAGGGTGCCTCGGCCGCGCACGTCGAGCAACTGAGGGCGGTCGATTCCGCCGCGCACGTGTTCTGGCCGTTCCAGGCACCGCCATTTCCGGTGATCGCGGCAACCGCCAGCGGATCGACGTTGACCGACATCGACGGCAACAACTACCTCGACTGTCACATGGGGTACGGCGCTCAGGCGCTGCACGGGCACAATCCGGCGCCGGTAGTCGACTTCGTCCGCGAGCACCTCGGCAAGGGCACCGGCAACGGCTACACCAACGCGTTGGAGCTGGAACTCGCGACGTTGCTGCGCGAGATCCTCCCGCACAACGAGAAGTTCGCCTTCCAACACTCGGGTACGGGCGCCACCCAGTCGGCGATCCGGCTCTGCCGTGCGCACACCGGGCGGCGGATGGTCGCCAAGTTCGAGGGCACCCTGCACGGGTCCCACGATCTGGCCGTCCACAACACCGCGCCCTGGTATCACGGGCATCCCGCGGTGCCGTTCCCGGAGATCGGCAAGGACGGCATTCCGCTGGTCTCGGCGTTTGCCGGCGTCACACCGGCCGAGCCGCGCGACCTGCTGATCCTGCCCAACGACACGGCGCTCGCCGTCGAGTTGATCGAGCGCCACGCTGGCGAGTTGGCCTGCATCCTGGCCGAGCCGGCCGCCTCGTCGTTCCCGTTCGAGGAGACGACGATCCCGATGATCCGCGAGGTGGCGGTCGCCGCCCAGCGACTCGGGGTGCCGTTCATCCTCGACGAAGTGCTGACGGGCTTCCGTTCAGGGCTCGCCGGCGCCGCGCAGAAGTTCGACATCCCGACCGACCTCGTCACCTACGGCAAGGTGATCAGCGGGCTCGGGCTGCCGCTGTCGGCGATCGGCGGTCGGGCCGACATCCTCGACATCTCGCAGACCAGTGGGCAGTCCTGGACCGACTTCGGCCAGAAGACCGGCCTGCAGGGCAGCCACACCGGTAACTACCTGTCGGTGGCGGCGTCGCTGGCCACGCTCCAGCTGCTCCGCGACAAGGGGCCCGCCTACTACACCGACCTGCGGGCCAAGGTCGACCGGGTCCAGGCGCGGCTGGCCGCGTTCCGGGCGGCCGAGGGGATCCCGCTGCGCATGGTGGGGTTCGGCGACTACATCGGGTGCTTCCAGTTCCTTCCGGAAGACTCCTACACCGACTACCGGGACTACTCGCGGGCACTCAACCCGGCGACGTTCATCCTCACGCTGCTGCTGCGCAAGCGCGGCATCTACACGCTCGGTATGCCGATGTTCTTCGCCGGCGGCGCTCACAGCGACGCCGACGTCGACCGGCTGACCGATGCCGTGCTGGAGAGCACGCTGGAGCTTCGCGCCAACGACTTCCCCTTCGACCTGGCGTGGCCGGCGACGTCCGCGTGGGGCTCCGGCTCCTCCGAGTGGGGTTCGGGTTCCTCCGACTGGTCGTAGCCACCTCTGCGTCACCGGGCCCGGGTCAGCTCCTGACCCGGGCCCTCCTCATGTGCCGTACAGGTCATACGCAAATAGCCGTACTTGACTAATCGTACGCGACGGCGTGTAGTCGAAGGGTGGGTCCGCTGTCGACCCCGTCCGACTTCAGGAGGAACGCGATGACGGAGAGCTGGACCGACGAACGCAGCACCGCCCCACCCAATCCGCGCCGATGGCTGATCCTGGCCGTCATTCTGGCCGGGGCATTCATGATTCTGCTGGCCACGACGATCGTCAATGTGGCTGTCGCGCCGATCCAGCGCGACCTGCGGTCGACCTACACGGCCATGGAGTGGGTCATCGCCGGCTACGCGCTCGGCTACGGCCTGTTACTCATCCCCGCCGGCCGGATCGGCGACCGCTTCGGCCACCGCAAGCTGTTCCTCATCGGCGTCGCCGGGTTCACGCTCGCGTCGGCGGCGTCGGCGCTCGCGGCCACACCCGGCCAGCTGATCGCGTTCCAGGTGGTGCAGGGCATGATGGCCGGCATCCTCAACCCGCCGGTGCTGGCGCTGATCCAGACCACGTTCCCGGCGAAGGAGACCGGCAAGGCGTACGGGATCTACGGCGCGATCGGCGGCATCGCGACCGCCAGCGGCCCACTCCTCGGCGGCCTCCTGATCGCGTGGGACCTCAACGGCTGGGACTGGCGACCGGTGTTCCTGCTCAACGTGCCGATCGGCCTGGCCACGTTCGTCGCCGCGCTGATCCTGGTGCCCGAGTCGCGAGGCCGCCGCGGTGGGCTCGACGTGATCGGCATGCTGCTCGTCTCGGCCGCCGTCCTACTGCTGGCCGTACCCCTGGTCGAGGGCCAGCGCCTGGGTTGGCCGGCATGGACGTTCGTCTCGATGGCAGCGGCGCTGCCCGCGCTGGCCGTCTTCGCGGTGTGGGAGTTGCGCCGCGCCCGACGCGCCCAGGTCCCGCTCGTGAGCATGCGGCTGTTCGCTCACCGCTCGTTCTCCGCCGGCGTCGGCATCAGCCTCTGCTACTTCGCGGGCTTCATCGGCCTGCTCTTCGCACTCTCGCTGCACCTTCAGATCGGCCTGGAGAAGTCCGCCCTGACGACGGGCCTGATCCTGCTGCCGTTCTCGTTCGGCACACTGGTCGGCGCGGCCATCTCCGACAACGTCGCCCGAGCGCTCGGCCGCGGCGTCCTGATGCTCGGCGCCGGCATTGTGATCGTCGGCATGGTGGGCATCATCGCCACGATCCACTGGTGGGGTTCCGGCCTGGAGCTACTGCCGGCCCTGCTCTTCGCCGGCTTCGGATCGGGCCTGGTGATCGCGCCGAGCGTCGAGATCGTGCTGGCCGGCGTGCCCTGGCAGGATGCGGGCGCGGCCAGCGGTGTGCTCGGCACCGCCCAGCGTCTCGGCCAGGCGATCGGCGTCGCGGTGGCCGGCGTGGTCCTCTTCGGAACGCTCGGTTCGTACTCGGGGACGGCCGCTGAGAAGGCGAGCCCGGAGCTTCAGGCGTCGCTCGTGGCGGCGGGCCTGCCGCCGGCCGAGGCGAGCGCGGCGACGACCACCTTCGCCGACTGTTTCATCCGCCAGTCGCGCGCGTCGGATCCGACGGCCGCGCCGCCCGGCTGCGCGGACTCGGCGCCAGGTCCGGTCGGCGAGGCCTTCGACAGCGCTGCCACGTCGGCGCTGGAGACCAACTTCAACCGCGCGGTCCAGTGGACCGTCGGCGCCGTCCTGGTCGGGGTGATCCTCACGTTCCTTCTCGTCTACCTGCTGCCCCGCCGGCCCGAAGAGCCCTGGGCCGAGGCGAGCAAGCCCGATTGGAACGTGACCACCCAGCCCGAGCCCGCTCAGTGACAGGCCGCCAGCCCCGGCCCCGGAGATGCCACCGGGGCCGGGGCTGGCACCGTCACGATGTGGTCATCGATGTCGGTTGGTTGGCCATCAGCTTGGGCAACTGGTCGAGCAGCTCGTCGTGCCAGGCGAGCTCGGTACGGAGTCGGAGCTCGGTATGACGGAAGGTCGTCCACTCCAGACCGCGGATGTGTGGCGCCGCCAGCTCTCGGAGCGCGAGCCACGAGTCGAGCTGCTCGGCGAGGGCCTTCCGGCGCGCCACGATGATCGCGCGCAGCGCGTCTTCTCCGAGGTCGATCACGTTCTGCAGGGCCAGGTCGACCGGGTCGTGACGGAGCTTGGTGTCGCGCAGCGCCTCGTCGCGGTGATCGATCAGCTCCGCCGCGCCGGCCGAGGTGAGCGCGTAGATCGTGCGGGCGGGCCGGTTGCCCTCCTGCTCGGTCCGGATCGCCTCGATGACGCCCTCGACCTGCATTCGGTGCAGCGCGCCGTAGAGCGACCCCGGCTTGACGTCGCTCCACAGCTCGGTACGGTCGACCTGGGCCGCCCGGCGGATCTGGTGCCCGTGCATGGGGCCCCCGCGCGCGAGCGCTCCGAGTACGAACAGGCGAGTGCTATTCACGGCATTAGTCCAACACGAGTGCCCGTTTGCGGGCAAGTTACCCAGAGCAATCCTTGAGCAGCCTGCTATCCGTGAAACGTCGGGTCGCAGAGCCTCGGCAGGACGATCAGCGAGGCCGCGATGGCCCTGTTGACCGCGTCGATCCGGGATACCGCACCGAGTTTGGCGAAGATGTTGCGCAGGTGGCGCTTGACCGTCGCCTCCGACAGGCAGAGCCGGCCGGCGATCTGAGCGTTGCTCATCGCCTGACCAACCAGTTGCAGGACCTCGCGCTCTCGGTCCGACAGCGTGCTGTGAACCGGCCCTTGCACCTGGGTCAGGCTCTCTCGCGACACCGCCAGCATCACCGGGGCGTCATCGGCGCGGGCGCTGCGGATCGCCGCCACCAACTCCTGGCGCGTCGAGTTCTTCAGCAGATAGCCGCAGATGCCAAGGGTCAACAACTCACGCAGCAGCGTCGGGCCGTCGAACATGCTGAGGATGATGACCCGGCTCGCAGGCGCGACGTCACGGATCCGGCGGACCGTGGTGGTCACCCCGTCCCCGGGGATCTGCACGTCGAGCAGCACGATGTCGGGCTGGCGGATTCGGATCTCGTTGATCGCGGCGCCGCTGTCGCCGGCCTCGCCGACGACCACGAGGTCGCGCTGGGCGTCGAGGATCTCCCGGAGGCCGTCGCGCACCACTACGTGGTCGTCGACCAGCACGATGCGGGTCGGCTCGATCATCGTGACGGTCACCGGCCAGCCCCCGCCCCGACGGCGAGCAGCGGCACGACGAGCTCGACCGAAGCGCCCTGGTGGCCCGCCGCGCGCACCGCGAGGCGGCCGCCGACGACCGCCGCGCGCTCAGCCATCGCGCGCAGGCCGGAGCCGTCGCGCACCGTCGCGAGGTCGAAGCCCACCCCGTCGTCGGCGACGGTGGCCCGCAGCTCGTGCGGGGTGATGTCGATGACCGCATGGATCACCCGAGCACCGGCGTGGGCCACCGCGTTGCGCAACGCTTCGCGGACGACCAGGAACACCTCGTCGAGCACCTCGGGCGGTACCCACGACTCGTCGCCGTTGATCTCGGTGTGCAGACGTGTCTCGCCCGTCTCGACAGTCGACAGGAAGTTGGCCAGCGCCTCGTCGAGTGATCCGAGGGGCTGAGAAAGCCGAAGGTCGGCGATGAGCACGCGCAGATAGCCGACCGCGTCGTGGAGCGACTCCCGGGCGATGACCACTCGGCGGTCCACGTCGTCGTGGCGTCGTTCCTGGGCGAGCTCGTGGGCCTCCAGGTTGCGGTACGCCGCGCTGAGGCTGTGGCCCAGCCGGTCGTGCAGCTCGCGCGCGATCAACGAACGCTCGGCGATCTGCGCCTGGTGGACCTCGTTCATCAGGCCGGCGGCATAGCGCGAACTCGCGTCGACCAGCCGGGTCAGTGTCGTACGGGTGAGTGCGTCGGCGACCAGCGCCAGGGCCGCACCCTGGTCGGGCTGGCCCGCCAACTGCTTCAGCGCATCGGCCAACACGATGTCGACCAGGGCGACGGCCGCGCGAAAGCACTCGCGTGGGTGAAGCTCGGCGTCCTCGGTGGACACGGCTGGCGGCGGTGTCGACAGCGGGTCGGTCGTCTCACGACGGATCTCGGCCATCGTCTCCCGCAGCAGGACGTCGGCCTGTGCCGTGTAGCTGTCGATCAGGCCAGCGGCCCCTTCGAAGTCGTCACTCGCAGCGGCAAGACGCTGACGGTAGGCGGCAAGAATCGGTTGATGCCTGCGATCGAGAACCTCGGCAGCGGTCCTCCGCAGCGCATCGTTTCCAACAACCATTGCGGATCCCCCGGTGTGTGCCCTATTGCTCCCCAGGTGCGGGCACGAACGGCTCTCCCCAGCGCCGGCTGCCCGCCGTGTCGCCGACTCCCCCCGTCGTGGGCGACAAAAGCACTCAGATCGGATCGGCCTTCTACGAGTTGTCACGGCCGACTACTCGCACGAGTCTACGGTCTCATCGCGCGTCGTTGGAAGCATCGAAGCTTAGCTTTTGGTAGTCACACCAAAACTTAAGGTGAAATCCATATTTGGCCGCGACCAGTTTTCGACGGCGCGTCGAGGGGCCTCCCTGACAGTTCACCCGAGACCTCGACCACCAGGAGTGGAGCGACCAATGGTGAGCAGACGCAACGTCATGAAGGCCGGTGCCACCGCGGGAGCAGCCGCGCTGGTCACGGCCACCGCGGCGGCAGCGGCGCGCGGTTCCACCCCGTCCGCGACACCGGCCCACGGCACCCACACCGGCCACGGGAAGACGGCACACGTCGCGGCCGTCACCGCCCCGTTCGCTGTCCGGATGCCGATACCGCCCGTGCAGCAGCCGATCGCCTCGGTAGCCAACACCGACTTCTACGTCGTTTCCACTCGTAAGGCTCAAGCGGAGATCCTGCCCGGGACGCGTACCGAAGTGCTGACCTACGACGGCCTCTTTCCCGGCCCGACGTTCCGGGTCAAGACGGGCCGGCTCGCGGTCATCGCCCACAGCAACCACCTCGACATGCCGACCGCGGTGCACGTGCACGGAGGCCACACGCCGTCGAGCAGCGACGGGTTCCCGACCGACGTGCTGGACCCGGGGAAGAGCCGGATCTACAGCTATCCCAACAAGCAGCGGGCGGCCACGCTCTGGTACCACGACCATGCCCATCACATGGAGGCCGAGCACGTGTTCCGCGGGCTCGCCGGCTTCTTCCTGATCGACGACCCAGCCCAGGCCGAACTGCGGTTGCCCACCGGCAACCACGACATCCCGATCATGTTGCGCGACGCGCGGTTCGCCGACGACGCGAGCCTGATCTTCGAACACGACGACTTCCAGTTCCGCAACACGATCCTCGTCAACGGCAAGCCGCAGCCCTACTTCCCGGTGGCCGCCCGCAAGTACCGGCTGCGCTTCGTCAACGCGTCCAACCTCCGCACGTTCACCCTGCGGCTCGGCAACGACGCCGAGGTCGCCCAGATCGCGAGTGACGGCGGGCTGCTCGCCGGGCCGACGCCGATCCGCTCGTGGAGCCTGACGCCCGGCGAGCGGGTCGAGATCGTCGTCGACTTCGGCGCGTTCCCGGTCGGCAGCCAGGTCTTCCTCGACGACGCGGTGGCCGGGCCGGTGCTGCGCTTCGACGTCAACCGGGCCGCCGCCGACACCAGCCGGTTGCCCGACCGGCTGAGCACCATCCCCGCGCTGCCGGCGGCCACGAAGGAGCGGGCGTTCACGCTCAACTTCAACCCGTCGACCGGCCAGTTCCTCATCAACGGGCAACAGTTCGATGCCGAACGGGTTGATACCGAGATCAAACGCAACACGACAGAGGTGTGGACGGTGACGAACGGCGACACGCTCTTCGGCATCCCGCACAACTTCCACCCCCACCTGGTCCAGTTCCGGGTGCTGGATCGCAACGGTCAGCCGCCCGCACCGGGCGAGGCCGGGGTGAAGGACACCATCTCGGTGGGGCCGGGCGAGACGGTCCGACTCCAGGCGACATTCGGGCCGTATCTTGGCCGATATGTCTACCATTGCCACATGATCGACCATTCCGCGAGTGGGATGATGGCACAGATGAAGATCGTTCCCTGACCCCTGAGAAAGGTTTCTTGTGCCCTCGGCAGAGAAGACTGTGCAGATCGGACGGACCCCTGAGGTCGTCTTCGCCTTTCTCGCCCGCGGCGAGAACGACGCGCGCTGGCGCCCCAACGTGCTCGACGTCGCGCGCGTCTCCGGCGAGGGGGTCGGCGCTCGCTACAAGCAGGGACTCAAGGGCCCCGGTGGGAGCCGCATCCCGGCCGACTACGAGGTGACCGGGTTCGAGCCGGGTCGCCGTCTGGCATTCCAGGCAACCGGCAGCGTGGTACGCACCCAGGGCGAATACACGCTCACCCCGGCCGACGGCGGGGGGACCCAGCTCACCCTGAAGCTGGCGTGGCAGCCGAGCGGGCTGTCGCGCTTCCTCGGCCCGGTCGTCGGCAAGACGTTCGAGGAGGAGATCGCCGCCCTCGACACCCTTCGCGACCTGCTCGAGGGCGAAAGCTAGTCGCGCGGGGCGACGCACGGCGCAATGAGGATCGAGGCCTTGACCAGCTCACCGCTGGTCAAGGCCTCGTGCGAACCACCCGTGGTTGATTATCGGCCTAGTCGCCCGTCAGGTCCCGACCGATGCTGAGGCTTGCCACGACGAAGGCCACGCCGGCCCACAGGGAGGCGATCAGGAGGCCACGTGTGTCGCCGGCGCCGGCACTGATGAGCGACGTGAACGGCAGTGGCAGCTGCAACCTGCCGATCAGACCCTCGACGAAGACGAACCAGCCCGCACTACCGAGCAGGAGCCATGTCGACCGCCGAACGATGGACGCGCAGGAGGCAGCGAGGATCGCCACGATCGGCACCACCGTCAGCAGGTCCTTGTACGGCCCTGACTCACCAACACATGCCACAACCGCCGCTGATCACACCAGCCGTCGGACGTGTCAGCCCGAGCAGCATCCGGAGGGTCGTCGTCTTCCCAGACCCGTTGAGCCCGAGGAAGCCGGTGACCCGACCGGGCCGCGCTTCGAAACTGACCCCGTTCACCGCCTGTACGCGGCCATAGGATTTCGTCAATCCATTCGCTTGTATCATCGCAGGCAACGACCTTCGTGAGCGGTCAATGGGTCCGTCGGCTGAACGCGCAGGCCAGCTGCCCGATACCTCCCCGCAGCCGTTGGCGGCGCTCATTTCCTGCAACGCCGCAACTGCCTGCCGGTGCGACGATCCATCATCTCTTCTACACGAAGCAGCACTTCGGTATCCATGACGATCTCACGAGGCCGCTCGACACCCGCGTCACCCATGGGCCCGGAGCCAGGCGGCTCCGGGCCCGCCTCCTGTCGAACTCAGGGGCTGGTGCAGGTGACGTTGCTGGGTGCCGTGGCACCGTTGCCAGTGGCGGTGAACCCGAAGGTGGTGGAGGCGCTCGGGCCAACAGTGCCGTTGTAGGCGGCGTTCTTGACGGTGACGCTGCCGGTGGTGCCCGTGTTGGTGCCGCTCCAGAGACTGCTGATGGCCTGACCACTGGCCAGGGTCAGGCCCACCGTCCAGCCGTTCAGGGGCGCTGTGGAGTTGTTGGCCACTGTCACCTCAGCCTGGAAGCCGCCGGGCCAGGTGTTGAGCGTCCGGTAGGTGGCAGTGCAGGTGCCGGGCTCCCCGGTCGGCGGCGGGGTCGTCGGCGGCGGATCGGTGGGCGGCGGATCGGTAGGCGGTGGGGTCGTCGGCGGTGTGGTCGACTCGAACTGGCTGAAGAACCTCCAGATCTCCCCCGACGTCCAGGTCCGCGAGTCGTTGGGGCTGCCCGACCCGTCCACCGGGCTGGGCGTGTGGTCACCGTCGAACGCCGCCCACTGCACCGGGTAGCCGGCCCGGCAACCCGCGTACGTCGTGGTGATGTGGGTGAGGCTGCCCCGGCTCGGCTCGCGCGGACTCTGCGCGGTGCAGCCGTTGTTGCGCACGAACGTGTCGCGCAGCTGCCGACCCTGGGAGATGTTCAGCACGCTGTCGTAGATGCCGTGGATGCCGAAGTAGGCGACCGGCTGCGTGCCCCCGTTGCATCCGCTGAGGTTCGCGCCGGAGATGACGGTGACCGCGCGGATGATCGTGGGCCGGGCACAGGCCACGGCGTAACTCATCGCCCCGCCGTAGCTCCAACCCAGGGCGAAGCGCTGGGTGGTGTCCACGCAGAGGTCGTTCTCGATCTGCCGGGAGATGTCGTCGAAGAGGGTCAGGTCCCGACCGTTGGTGTTGGCCCAGCCGGCGTTGAGACCCTGTGGAGCAACGAAGATCGTGCTGTTGTTCGACAGTGGCTGGAGCCCGTAGTAACCGGCCGAGGTGACGTTGTTGGCCGAGCCGTTCAACCAGTGGAAGCCGAAAATCAGCCGGTACTGGCGGTTCCGGTCGTACCCGTCCGGGATCCGCAGGTTGTACGTGCGGCTCTGGCCGCTGCTCTGAATCGTGCGCGTCCCGGTGGCGAGCGTGGGGGCCTTGCCGCAGCCGGCGGTCGCCGCGAGGGTGCCGTTGGTGGCGGCCACCGCGCTCGCACCGAAACCGCCGCTCAACGCGCCGCCGGTGGTGGCCGCGAGGAGAAGCGCCGCGGCCGCGATGGATGGGAGGAAGAACCTACGTCTGAGCATTGCTGGGGCTCCTTGCCGTTCGACGACCAACAATGGTCGCCAGGCATCGACGGGGGCCCGGACTGGTCACCGACCGGAAAGGCGGAAGGGGCGGGGCCCCTCGGCGCGTCTTCGCCGGCTGGCTCGGGTGACCGGGAGCGTGCCCTTCACTCCCGGGTGAAAGATAGCATGTTATCGATAACACACCGAGCCGATCGAGCCTCCCGCGCTCACGTCCCGAGCGGCCGGGCCGCCCACTCGGCGGCCACTTCGTGCAGGTCACCGGTGCGGAAATGCGGGGGCTCGTGCAGCAGGAAGTCACGGTGGCTGATGTTCCAGGCGTACGCCCCGGCCATGGCGAAGGCCAGCACGTCACCCACGCCGATCGGCCCCGCGGTGGCCGACCGGGACAGCACGTCCTTCGGGGTGCAGAGTTGCCCGACCACTGTGACCGGCCCGCCGTCGGTGCGGGGGCCGCCGGCACCCTGTCGCGGGTGCACCGTGAACGGCTGCGCGTGCCCCTTCGCCGCCGGAGTCCGCAGGTGGTGCGTCCCGCCGGCCACCACCACGAACCACTCGCCGTAGGAGCGCTTCACGTCGACGACCTCGGTGAGGTACGCCCCGCAGTGGGCGGTGACCGACCGGCCCGGCTCGATGCGCAGCCGCACGCCCGGGTGCCTGTCGAGGACCTCCGTCAGGGCCTGGCCGTAGCCCTCCCAGTCGAACCGCGCGCCCGGGTCGGTGTAGTCGACTGTCATGCCGCCGCCGACGTCGACCTCGGCCGCGTCGACCTCGGCCACCGCCCAGCCGACCACGGCCGCGGCGACAGTCGCGGCGAGCGGTGCGTCCAGTCCGCTGGCCAGGTGGGCGTGGATTCCGCGTACGTCGATGCCGGCCGGCGGGCGATGGGCGCACGCGATCGCGTCGGCCGGGTCCATGCCGAACGGGCTCGGTCCACCGCCCATGACCAGGCTCGCGCCCGGCGCGTCGACCGGTAGGTTCACCCGCAGCAGCACCTGGGCCGACTGGCCCGCCTCGGCGGCCAGCGCGCCGAGTCGCGCCAGCTCGCTGGGTGACTCGACGTGGATGCGGTGCACCCCGGCGGCGAGAGCGGCGGCGAGGTCCGCGTCGGTCTTGCCCGGCCCGGCGTACGCGGCCGGCGCCCGTCCCGGCAGCACCTCGGCCAGCCTGCGCAGCTCGCCCCGGCTGGCGGCCTCGAACCCGTCGACGATCGGGGCGAGGGTTCGCAGCACACCGGGATCCGGGTTGGCCTTGACCGCGTAGAGCAGCTCGACCGGCTGGGGCAGCGCCGCCCGGATGGCTCGGGCCTGCCCGGTCAGGGCGTCTAGGTCGTGGACGTAGACCGGTCTGGTCATCGTGGCCCACCCATCGGGTTCGGCACCGGCACGAACGGTGCGGCCCGGTCGGCGTCACGCCGCCACCGGACCAGCAGGTTCGCCTTGGCCAGCAGCGGCTCCCCGGTCAGCAGCGCGCTCAGCTCCGCTGGCTCACCGAGGTCGGCGGCCACCGCCTCGACGACGGCGCGCAGCTCCTGCCACAGCCGCCGTTCGATGCCCGGCCGCGCGTCGGCGAGGGCCCCGCTGATTCCACCGAGGTGGTTGACGAACAGGCAGTAGACGATCCGGCGGTACGCGGCCCGGGGACCGTAGCGGGCCTGCCCCGGGACGCCGTCCGGCCAGGTGCCCCACCGGTCGGCGTCCAGCTTCACGCCCTCCAGGTCGCGCAGCAGCATGCGTACCGGACGGCGATCCCGGTCGAGCACGACGACGACGTTCTGGAGGTGCGCCTCGTGCACGACGCCGTGGCTGAGCCAGCTGCTCAGCACCGCCGGCACCAGCAGGCCGACGTACGCGCGCCACCAGGCCACCGGATCCGGTGTCACCAGCGGCGTCGCGGCCAGCGCCGCCGCGAGCACCGGGGTGTCGCCCGGACGCAGGTGCGGACGCAGGCCGTCGCGCAGGATCGTTCCGTACGCCTCGTCCGGGCCGGGAACGTCGACAGTGCGATAGGCGGGCTCGGCGAGCAGCCCCACCCCGTCCGGCAGCGGCACCCGGGCCAGCAGGTCGGTCAGCGCCACCGCGCCGGTGAGTTCGTAGCGGGCGTTCTTGCGCAGGCAGTTGGTGATGCGCACGTGCAGACTGGTCTTCACGAACAGGTCGGCCTCGGGGGCGTAGAGGGTACGGACGCTCGCCGTGGGTCGTACCGGCACGCCGGCCGCCCCCAGGTCGCGCAGCCGTGGGTGGGTGGGTGGGATCAGCGACAGCTGCCAGGGGTGCACCGGTAGGACGTGGTGCCCGCGCGGGGGCCGAGGCGGGTCGAGCGCGGCCACCAGCGGATCGAACGGCCCGGCGTCGGCGGTCAGATCGTCCGGTACGGCAAGCCAGTGCAGCCGGAACGCCGTGCGCAGCTCCGGCGCGTACGCCCGCCAACTGTCCGGGTCACCGCTGCGCCACTTCGGGGTGGGATGGTGCGGGTGGCCGAAGACCAGCGACTGCTCGGAGTCGACGTACGCGTCGATGGCGGGCTCACCGGTGGGGGTCGGATCCTGGGCGGGTCGGTCCGCCAGCAGTCGGGCCACTGTGTCCCGGCTGGCCCGGACCTGCTCGGCGAACTCGTCGTTGACCAGGCCGGTACGTGTGGTGAGCTCCGCCGCGACCAGGGCGGCCAACCCGTCCGCGTCCAGGTCTTCCCACCGCCCGCCGCCGGTGGTGCGTTGGACCGGGCCGGTGTAGCGGTGCGCGCCGAGCGGCGAGGTTCGCGCGACCTCGCAGCGCACTGTGACGTCGAGGTGCCGCAGTAGCAGCCGGACGGCACCGTCGACAACGGTCGGGGTGCCGTCCGGCGGGGCCAGCTCGCGCAACAGGCAGCCGAAGACGGCGTGGGCGGCGGCCAGGTCGGCGCGCTGACCGGTGTCGCTGGCCGGCCGGGAGCGCAACTGGGCGCTCGTCATCGTGTCTCCCGGAGGTAGTTCGGGCCGGTACGCAGGTAGTACTTGTTGATGTCGGCGCAGCCGAGCCGCTGTTTGGGCAGCAGGGTGCCGGCGGTGAGCATCGCCTTGATGGGCAGTTGGGTGGCGTGCAGGACCCGCTCGGTGAAGGTCCGCACCGCCGGTCCGTCGCCCCACCGGTCGCGGGCGGCGGCGAGCCGGGGCACCAGCGCCTCGGCGGGTGTCGGCACGGGCAGCCCTCGGGCGGCCAGGGCGACAAGGGGCGCGGCGGCGGCCAGGTGCAGGGTGATGGTGATGAACACGTCGGTCAACTCGTGCGGGTCGCGCGCCCACATCCGGTCGTCGTGCAGGGCGAGCCCGTTCGTGCCGTCGTGTCGCCTGTCGAGCCGGGCGCCGTCGTTGTCCTTGTAGAGCAGGCCGACAGAGCCGTCCGGGTGCACCAGCAGGTGGATGTTCTGCGGGTGCGCCTCCAGTGCGATCCCGTGGCGTAGCCAGAGGAAGACGTGCCAGTCGAGCAGCAGGTCCAGATAGGACTCCAGCAGTGCGACGGGCTGCTGTGGGCTGATCCGTTCGAGGACCGTGCCCGCCACCGGGTCGGCGGCGGCGAGGGCCGCTACCGGCACCACCAGGACGCCGGCCAGGTCGCGCGGAAATCGGCGCAGCAGGAAACCGCGCCGCTCGTCGCCGTCGACGTGCGCCCAGGTGCTCTCGTCGGCGTGCCGGATCCGACCGGCGAAGCTGGGTTCGGCGGTGGCGATCCGGTCGAGCAGTGCGGCGACGGCCGCGCCGTCGGCGAGCGAGCCCGGTTGCAGCGTGCGTCGGTTGCGCGCGCCGAGACTCGCGGTCGGCAGCGGCAGTTTGAGGTGCAGGTACGGGTCGTGGTCGAGCGCCACCGTCCGCATGGAGAGGGTGGGTCGCACCGGAGTCACCGGCAGGTCGACCGCCGGGAGCGCGTCGCGGGCCACTGTGATCGGATGTGCCGGCAGAAGCAGCTGATCCGGTAGCGGTGCCCGCGGCCACCACGACGGCAGCTCGCCGGCCAGTCGGACGTCCTGGGCCGGAACGGCGTACCAGCGCAGCGCGAACCGTGGGGCGTGCTCCGGGGCGTACCGGAGCAGTTCGTCGTCGCGAAGACCGTGCCGGCACCTGTCGGTGGGGTAGACGGGGTGGCCGTGGTGGGCGGCGAGCACGTCGTCCAGGAGCGCCGCCGGCAGGCCGGTCGGGGTGAGCGCGCGTTCGGCGGCCACCTCGGTGAGCACCCGCGCCCGGCTGTGGGCGGCGAGCCGTCGGGCCCGCAGGTCGGCCCGGCACTCGACGCCGAAGTCCCGCCAGCCGGCCTCGGCCTCGGCGTTGTCGCGCGGGGCGAGCAACGTCAACAGTCCGTTCAGCGTCTCCGTACGCTGCGTTCCGCCCGCGCGGGTCACCAGCAGCACCATCGGCGCTGCGCTGCGCAGGGCCTGCTGGAACCCGTCCGCCCGGACCGGTATGCGCAGCAGGCCGGCGGGGTGGGGCACCTGCCACCAGTCGGGCCCGTCCGGTCGGCCGGCGCTGCGCAGACCGAGGTGATCCTCGCGCAGCAGGGCATCGAGCACCCGGGCGAAGACCTCCCGCTCACAGTCGTCGCTCACTCGACGATGGTCCACTGGAGATCGTTGCGGAGGGCGGCCAGCGACTGCCGGACGGTGCCCTCGTCGGGGCCGATTCCGTGCAACACGGCGAGGTAGTCGCGGTTCGTGCCGGTGTGCTCGGCGGTGCGGCCCACCTCGCGCAGCGGACGGCAGCCCAGCCGCAGGTCGCCGTGGACGGTGTCGAGTGGGCCCGGTGCGGCGACGAGACGACCGGAGCGATCCGCGCAGACGTACTCGACCTGCGCGTAGCGGTCGACGGTGTCGGGCAGGCCGAGGGCGGCCAGCGGCTCGCCGAGGTGCAACCGGATGACGTACTCGAACAACGGCACACCGAGCAGTTCGGCGAGGATCAGGTCCATCCGGTCGCCGATGAGGCGGTAGTTCACCTCGATCAGCCGGACCCGGCCGTCGGAGACGACGTACTCGGTGTGGCAGGCCCCGAGGCCGACCCCGAGCGCGTCGAGCCGTGCCCGCAGTTGGGTGCGCGCCTGCTCCGCCGGGGGCGACCAGGCGAGGCTCTCCTCGGTGAAGGTCGGCGGCGGACCGAGCCCGGTGCGCCATCCGCCGAGGGAGGCCAGCTCGGTGCCGTCGCCGAGGGTCTCGAAGGTCCGCAGCTCGCCGGCGAGGTACTCCTCGACCACCAGTGCCACGTCCGGCCGCCGACCACGGATCTCGGCGACCCGGGCGACCAGCTCGGTGTGGTCGGCCACCAGGTACGCGTCCTCACTGGCCACCCCCTCGCGGGGTTTGACCACCGCCGGGAACATCCCGGTCGGCACGTCCGGCGTGGCACCGGGGTCGACGGTGACGGTGCGTACCAGATCGAGGCCCGCAGCGGCGATCGCCCGGCGGGCCGCGGCCTTGTCCTTGCAGAGACGGGCGGCGTCCGGGTCCTTGCCGGGCAGGCCGAGCTTTCGGGCGGCGATCGCGGTGGCCTCCTGGAGATGGTCGCTATTGGACAGTAGCGCCACCGCTCGGGCGGGTGCCGCCGCCGCGACCACTGCGGCCGGGTCGCGGACCGCGCAGCGCGCCACAGGCACGTCCGCCGGCCATTCCGCCGGCCGGTCGGTCAGCACGGTGGCCGACAGCCCGAGCGACGCCGCCGCCGGGAGGAACCCGTCCAGGACAGCGTCGGTGGGATTGAGCGCGGTCAGGTAGAGCCGCATACCGCCTCCGTCGACTACCACGATGTGACTATTAGGGTAGCCTACCCTTATTGGGCGGTTTTGGTGCGATCTGCCCGGTGTAGCAACAGGGCGGCCACCAGGCCACCGATCAACACCGCAGCCGCACCCACCAACTGCCCCGTCTCCAGCGCCGAGGCGAAGGCGACGGTCACGGCCTCCCGTTCGGCTCCTTCACTGGCGGCGGCGAGAGCTGCGGGAAACGACCCGGCGCCGGCCAGGGCCGCCGGCAGCAGCGCCGCGAACCGGGCGTTCAGCACGGCGCCCAGCACCGCGATGCCGAGGCTGCTGCCGACCTCGGTCATGGTGCCGTCGACACCCGCGCCCGCGCCGGCCTTCGCCGCCGGGATCGCGCTCATCACCGCCTCGACGATGGCCGGATTGGCGAGCGCGCAACCGACACCCATGACGAGCAGCCCGACAAGCAGCACCGCGTACCCGTCCGACGGGAAGAGGGTGACCAGCGCGAGACCGGCAGCGAGCAGCGTCATGCCAACGGCGATGGCGACCGCCAGGCCGAGCCGACGGATCACGCTCGCGACGACGCCGCTGACGTTGAGCAGCACGATGGACAGCGCGAAGGGCGCCATCCGCAGACCGGCCTCCCAGGCGGGATAACCCCTGACGAACTGGAGGTGCTGGGTGAGCAGGAACAGCGCGCCGGTGGCGCCGAACGTGATCAGCACGACGCCGCTGATCGCACCGACGAAGCGCCGGTCCCGGAAGAAGCGCATGTCCAGCATCGGGTGCGCGATCCGTCGCTCCCACCGCACGAAGATCCCGAGCAGGAGTACGCCGACGACCCCCGCGCCGAGCACAGCGGGCGACGCCCACCCGTGCTCCGGCCCGGAGATGATCGCCCAGACGACAGCGGTCAGGCCGGCGGTGGAGAGCACCGCGCCGAGCACGTCGAGTCGGCCGCCGGCCGGCCCGCGGGACTCGGGGACCAGCGCGCGACCGACAAGCAGGCAGACCAGCACGATCGGCACGTTCATCAGGAAGATCGCGCCCCACGGCAGATGCGCGAGGATCGTGCCGCCGATCGGCGGCCCGATGGCGAACCCCAACGCGCTGGTGGCGGCCCAGATGCCGATCGCCCGGGACCGCTCGGCGGCGTCGAAGACCTGCATCGCCACCGCTAGCGTCGCGGTGACCAGCAACGCGCCACCGACGCCCATCCCGGCCCGCGCGGCGATCAGCTGCCCACTGGTGCTGGCCAGACCGGCGGCCAGCGAGCCGACCCCGAACAGGACCAGCCCGGCGAGCAGCATCCGACGACGGCCGTACCGGTCGGCGGCGCTACCGGCGGTGAGCAGCAACCCGGACAGCACCAACGCGTACGCGTTGATCATCCACTGCACCTCGGCGGTGCTGGCACCCAGCTCGGTGGTGAGCACCGGCACCGCCACGGTCAGCACCGTGTTGTCCAACACCACTACCAGTTGCGCGACGCACAGCACGGCCAGGATGAGCCATCGCTGCGGCAGTCGTGCCGGTGTCGCGGTGTCGGTGGCCGGCTGAACTGTGGTCACGCCACCGCCTTGACGCCATCCACTGCGGGCTGCTCGGTGGGTTGCTCGGCCGTCGGGCCGACGGCGGGGCCAGGCCGGTGCGGGAATCGCCGCTGGTGAGAGAGGCCGAGGGCGACCCCGGCGGCCACCAGCACGATGGCCGCTACCGCTACCGCCGGATAGCCGACCCGGTCGGCCGCCGCGAGACCGATGGACGCGGCCACGAACGAGCAGACCAGGCCGAACGACGACAGCACAGTGAAGTCGGTGCCGCCGGTGTCGGGCCGGGAGTAGTCCATGTTGACGGTGTAGAGCACGACGTTGGCGATGGTGTAGGCCACCATGAAGCAGCAGAGCGCGGCGACCGTCCCGCCCAGCGGAGCGTTGCCGTTCATCAGCGGCAGCAGCAGCAACGTCGACACGGTGAGCGCCACGCCGCCGACCACCAGCACGCCACTGCGCCCGAACCGCCCGATCCCGAGCCCCGCGACAAGGCCCGCCACGATGGCCGGGGCGCTGATCACCACGCCGGTGACGACGCCGATCCGACCCAACGACCACCCGGCGTCGACCAGGGCCGGGGTGACCAGGGCGTACGCCATGCCCGCACCGACGTAGACGAGCGGCACCACGCCGAAGGTCCACCACCGGCAGCCCGGCTGGCCGAACACCGACAGCAACGCCCGGTAGGCCGCGCCGACCCGTTCCACCCGATCGGTACGGGGAGGCTCCCGGAACCGCCACACCACCAGCAGGCCGACCGCCGTCATCGCGGCCAGCAGGCCGATGGCCGGCACCCAGCCGAACTGGTCGTAGACCAAGACGCAGGCTCCGCCGCCGAGCAGGTTGCCGAGGTAGCTCGCGGCGACCTGGATGCCGTTGCCGGTGCCCCGGGCCGAGTCGGCCAGCATCCGGACCGCGACGGCGTCCACGGCGATGTCCTGGGTGGCCGAGAAGAACACGTACGCGGCGCAGATCGCGATGATCGGGCCGAGCGCGTCGGCCGGGCTGGCGAACGGCAGCAGCGCCAGCAGGGCGAGCACCAGGGCGGTCTGGAGCACGAGCAGCCAGGAGCGGTAGTGGCCGCGGTGCCGTGATCCGTACCGGTCGAGGATCGGCGCCCAGAGGAACTTGATGGGCCAGATCAGGCCGACGATCTGCAACATCGCCAGCGTGTCCAGCGACGTGCCGCCGTCGCGCAGGATGGCGGTGAGTCCGACGGTGATGAAGCCGACGCCGAGGTACTGGGTGACGTACAGCGCGGTCAGGGTGCCGAGACGGCCCTTCATGCCGCTTTCCAGTAGCCGAGGGAGGTCAACCGGTCCTTGTCGACGCCCAGCGTCTTGCGCAGGTGTCGGGTGATGCCCCGGGTGGTGGCCGCCTCGCAGGCCACCCAGTAGTGGCCCGCGCCGCTGGTCGGCAGTGCCGCGCAGACCGTGTCGACGAGATGCTGACCCGCGTCACGCCGCGGCACCCAGGTGACGTCGTGGTGCGCCCGGGCCCGCAGCGCGAGCGCCTTCTCGCCCTCGTGGGCGTACTCCAGCCAGACCGTCGCCGGAATGTCGGCGCCGGCGTCGAGCAGGCTGTTCACCGCGGGCAGGGAGGCCGCGTCGCCGACGAGGTAGAGGTGCTCGGGCGCGGGGTCGGGCAGCTCGAAGGCGCTGCCCTGCACTGTCGCGCTGATGGTGTCGCCGACCTTGGCCGTGGTGGCCCACCGGGCCGCACAGCCGTCGTGGAGGGCGAATTCGAGTGTGAATCGGCCGGTGGCCGGGTCGGGGTCCACCAGCGTGTACGCGCGCTGGTGGACTCGGCCGTCGTTGTCGAACCACAGCCGGATCCACATCGTGGGGTGCACCCCGCACGTCTCCAGCAGGCCGCCCCCGTCCAGGAGGAGCCGCTGGTAGTGCCCGTCGATTGACTCGGTGCTCAGGACGGTCAACTGAAAGTCCCGCCCTCCCATGGCCTTGAGGACCAGGGCCTCCCAGTTCCGTTTCACGCACCCCTCCAGGTAAGGTCATCCTTGGTTAGGGGAGGTTAACCTAAGTAGCGCCCCGGACGGAACAGAGGACAGCGCCCGATGACGTACCAGGAGAAGATCGCCGGTCTCGGCGAGCTGTCGTTGGTGACCGTGGACCCGGACCGGGACGCCACACTCCTGCACGGTTGGGTGACCCTGCCCCGCAACTCCTTCTGGGGCATGGGTTCGCACACCCTCGAAGAGGTCCGCGAGATTTACGCCTTTGTGGACAGTCTGCCGACGCACCACGCGTACCTGATCACTGTCGACGGGGAGCCGGTCGGCCTCTTCCAGAGCTATCAGCCCGAGGCGGACCCGGTCGGCGAACGCTATGCCGTCCAGCCCGGCGACGTGGGGATGCACCTGCTGCTCAGCCCCGACCGACGCCTCGCCCGCAGCCTCACCAACGCTGTCGGTCCGGCCATCGCCCGCTTCCTGTTCCGCGACCCGGCCGCGCAGCGGATCGTGGTGGAGCCGGACGTCCGCAACCACCTCGCCCTACGCCGACTGGAGATCGAGGGCTTCACCTTCGATTCCGAGATCGACATGCCGGACAAGCGGGCCCAGCTCGCGTTCCTGACCCGCGCCCGGTTCGCCGAGAGGCACCCGACTCCGGCCTGACCACCAACTCGGCCGTCGGCCTGCGACCGTCAGCCGTTGGCGTTCCAGAAGCCGACGACTGTCGCTGTCCACCAGGCGAGCTGCGAGATCGTGGCGGCGGCGACACCGGGAAGCAGGGCGGACCAGGGTGGGCGGCCCTGCACGGCCACGAGTCGATCCCGGACCCGGCCGAGGAACAGCCCGTTGATGCCGACCACCAGCACCGCGAGCAACTTGACCCAGACCAGCCCGGACGACGTGTCCGGTCCGAGGGCGGCCCCACTGGCGAGCAGACCCACCAGACCCAGCCAGATGAGCAGGTGCGCGCCGCGGGCGGCGGTCAGTACGGTGCCGAGCGGTTCCCGGCGCAGCAACCAGCGCAGGCTGAACCAGTCCACGGTCAGCACCGCACCGAAGCCCACCACGAGGCAGGTCAGGTGGCAGAAGAGGGCGACCATCCGCGCACCCGGTGAGAGGGTGACGTGCGGCGCGACCAAGATCGCGATCAGCCACCCGAGACTGACCGTCAGAACCGCGGCGACGGTGGTGGCCCGGCCGGCGGCGCGACGGTGGCCGCCGCGCCAGCCGGCCGCCGGCACCGGGGCGACCGCCTCGGGCGGTGACGCGCTGCGGGTCCGGTGCGTCGCGCGTCGCACCGGGCGGACGGCGGCCGACGTGACGGCACGATGGGCGGGACGGGACGCCCGGGACGGGGGATGGACGTCGGCGTGCAGATCAGACGTCCGCATCGACCGGTCCTCTGGGCCGCACGCTCAGCCGCCTGGAGCCGCGGGAGGCGCGCCGGGCCGGTTGTCCAGCGTGTTCAGCTCGGCGGCCCGCGCCTGCTGGATCCGGCCGGCGAGCGCCTTCAGCTCCGGG
Source organism: Micromonospora sp. NPDC048842 (assembly GCF_040649935.1). Classification (NCBI taxonomy): domain Bacteria; kingdom Bacillati; phylum Actinomycetota; class Actinomycetes; order Micromonosporales; family Micromonosporaceae; genus Micromonospora; species Micromonospora sp. NPDC048842. The sequence continues at coordinate 157,538 of NZ_JBEZGK010000011.1, forward strand.
CTTCCCCCGGCGGTCTGCTCGCCCCGGCACAGCACCACCGTCTGCGCGAGGTGCGCCCGGATCAGGTCGGCCGCCCGGGACGACACCTCCGCGTCGGACGCGGCACGGAGCTCGGCGAGGCTGGCCTGGGTGACCATGCCGGGCATCTGATGCCCCTCGTGGATGTTCAGCTCCGGCACGTTGCCAGCGGCCAGGAGCCCACGCAGGTCCCGCAACTCCGCCTGATGGGCCTTCCGGACCTCGCCGAGGAGGGTCCGCAGCGACGGATCCGCCGGACGGGTGTCGAGCTGGTCGATCAGCGCGAGCGCGCCCTCGTTCATCGGGATCAGCAGTTGGATGAAGGCGTCGTCGGTGCCGTTGAGCACCACCGAGGCGGTCGGCGCCGCAGCGGCCGACGACGCTGCCACCGACGACGCTGCTGGTGCCTGGTCGGTGCGGCCCCAGCCCTGGGTGAGCCCGACGGCCACCGCCGTGGCGACCACTGTCGCGACGACGCCGACCAGCCGCCCGGCCCGTACGCGAAGCCCTCGGCGCTCCACCATGATCTGCTCGTCCATCCGTTCGCCGGTGCTCAACGGGCGGCTTGGAACGCGCGGCCGACCACTGTCGCCTCGGTCCCGTCGCTGAACAACCCGGACCGGTCCTTGTCCGTGGCGGGTAGCCCGAACCAGGCGTAGCGCTGGAGGTAGGGGAGTTGGCCGAGCATTGCGGTGGCCGCCGTGAGGAAGGCTGCCTGCTGCTGCTGACTGGGAAACTGCGGACCGCCACCGGCGAAGCGGATCAGCGCGAACTCGGTCAGCCAGATCGGCTTCCGGTACCGCTGGTAGACGGCCTGGAGGTACTGCCGGAGTTGGGCCACCGCGGTAGCGGTCGTGAAGTCGGCGCCGAACCAGTGCAGCGTGATGAAGTCCACCCGGTGGCCGCGGGCCTGGGCGCCGGTCATGAACCTGTCCAGCCAACCCTGCGGGTCCGGCCCACCCCAGGCGACCGCCGGGCTGCCCAGTTTGCTGCCCGTCGCCATCAGTTGCGGCCACAGGTCCAACGCCTGCTCGACTGTCATGTTCGCCTGCTCGGGCATGTCCGGCTCGTTGAAGGTGAGCAGGTACGGCCCGGCGGCCTTGGCCCGAGCCAGCTCCGCGGCGGTGACGTTCTCCGCGCTGCGGATCATCGGCACGAACGTCGCACCGCGCGGCGTGCTGATCCCCGGGTGCTGGGTGCCCCAGGTGTAGTACCAGCCGGCCTTGGAGTTCGCCAACGCCTGACTCGCCCCGGTGAAGTTCCACACCCCGACGCCCTTGCGGGCGGAGCTGACCGCCGGCGCGACCGGAGCTTTCGACGAGGGGCGTGCGCTCGGCGAGGGCGCGACGCTCGGGGTGGCGACGGCGGTGGGCGCGGCAGACGGCGGCGCCGCCCACGAGGGCGCGGATGGATCGTCCGGCAGGATCACCACCGCCATGGTGATGGCCAGGACGGCGGCGGCCACACCGGCGGCGAGGGACGGCACGAGGCCACGGGGCCGGTTCACCGCGAGGTCGACGACGCTCGGGCCGCCGCCCGCATCGGTGGGCACCGCGCCCTGTGGGGTCGGCCCGGCGGCGGGTCCGGCCGTCGGGCCGGGCGGCGCGAGGGCCTGCGCGGCGGCTGCCGGGGCGGCAGCGCTCGGCAGGTGCGCGCCGAGACCCGCCGGCAGCGGCAGCAACGGCATACCGGCGAGCAGCCGATCGATCGGCAGGAGGGTGGTACCCAGCCGCCCGCAGTACGCGCAGTCGCGGACGTGGCGAGCCAGTCGCTTGCGCCACAGCGAGCTGGGCGTGCCGTCCCACTCGGCGGTCACGGCGCCCAGGTCCGGGCAGCCAGGGCGGGCGCGGAGCGCGCGTACGACGCCACGGGCGCTCTGGATCTGATCCTTCATCCGGTGGATCCGCACCGCGACGTGCCCGGGTGACAACCCGAGCGCGTCGGCGACCTCGTTGCGGGTGATCTCGCCGGTCTCCTCCAGCCACCACAGCGAGAGCAGTTCCTGGTCGTCCGGGTCGAGCCAGCGGGTCGCCTCGGCGACCTCCCGTCGTTGGTCGGTGAGGCCGAGCCGGAGGATGGTCATCCCCGCGAAGTCGGAGGCCGGGTCGGGCACGTTGTGGATCGCGTCCAGCCCGGCATCGCGGTTGAGCGCGACGCGCCGACGCGTCTCCCAGTCACGCACCTGGCGGATGGTGATCGCCACCAGCCAGGACCGGTATGCCGCCGGGTCGTTGAGCGCGGGCAGGTACCGGATCACCCGTACCAACGTCTCCTGGACCACGTCGTCGACGTCGGCGTGCCCGCGCAGCGCACGCCCGACGATGTTGTAGACCAGCGGGAGCGAGGCCGCCACGACGTCGTCGAGAGCGCGCTGGTCGCCCTGCCGGGCCGCGACGACCAACCCGACATCGGGCAGTGCTCGACCGGCTGACGACATGGGTCTCACTCCTTGGGTGCTCATCTCCGCGCGGCGCCCACGCTGGGTGTGCTGACCGCCCTCAAGATCGGAGACTCGCGGCAGCGGGTGGGATTACAGAATTCCCGGGCGGCCGGTTCGCCACAAGCGAGACGGGTCCGTCGGCGGCGCATATGTGGTGGCGGCGCCGGGTATGGTGCGGGGTGTCGGTGTCGCCGGGCGCTCGCCCGTGCACAGGACACCAGCATTCGGGCGCCAGCGTGTGCGCCGAAGCGTCACCAGGTCGCACGGCCGACGTTGCCGAGGCCCAGACGCACCCCTCTCGTAGAGACAGGATCCCTGCATGACATCGAACGACAACGGTCGACCCGCCCTGTTCCTCGCCACGTCGCACGGTGACGTGCTGGACGGACCGGCGGTGACCTTCGACAGCAGTGAGGAGGCCATGCGGCGACTGCGCCACCCGTTCGCTGTGAAGCCGGCCCAGCCGGCCGCGGCCGCTGTCGACGCCTCGGATCAGCGCGGCTGATTCCCGCCTGCTCCCCCTTTAAACGCCTAGCCTCATACTTTCGGCTAGAAAATAGTCGGTCTTTCGGGTAGTGTCCGGGTCATCAAGTGAACGACATGACGCGGTGGCGAGGCCCGTGCTCGTGGCCTTGCGACAGCGCACCTTCGCCCGTACGTGCGCCCCGGCGGTAGCCGGTTCGGAGACTCTTCCGGTCGACTCGATCGACGGGCCTGCGGGAAGGACCACCCACATGGCCACCATTGTCGACAACACCACCACCGCCGATCAGCGGAGCAGCGAGCGAAGCCCGGACGACCTCCTCGCCGCCCTGGCGGCGACCCCGGCGGACGATCCCCGCCGCCCGGCAGTGCGGGACCGCGCCATCGAGGCGTGGCTGCCGCTGGCCCGGCACCTGGCGCGCCGCTACGGCGGGCGCGGCGCACCCGACGACGACCTGGCCCAGACCGCCTTCGTCGGGCTCATCAAGGCCGTTGACAACTTCGACCACGACCGAGGTGTCGACTTCAGCGGGTACGCCATTCCCACCATCATCGGCGAGATCAAGCGGTACTTCCGGGACCGCACCTGGGCGGTGCGCGTACCCCGCCGCCTCCAGGAACTGCGCCTGTCGATCAGCGCGGCGAACAGCGCCCTGACCCAGACCCTCGGCCGCTCGCCGACCGTCGCCGACATCGCGACCCACCTCGACGTGACCGAGGAGACCGTCCTGGAGGGGCTGGAGGGTGCGCGCGCCTACCGGGCCACGTCGCTGTCCACCCCGACCGGCGCTGACGGCAGCCGCGAGCTCGGGGACACCCTCGGCGGTGACGACGTCGCGTTCGACCTCGTGGAGATCCGCGTCGCCCTCGGCCCGGCCCTCGCCACGCTGCCTGCACGCGAGCGCGAGATCCTGAGCCTGCGCTTCCACGGCAACCTGACCCAGGCGCAGATCGCCGACCGGATCGGCGTCTCACAGATGCACGTGTCCCGGCTGATCACCCGCTCGCTGGCCGCGCTGCGTCACCAGCTCAACCCGGACATCGCAGCCTGAGCCCGATCAGAGTTGGATGACGTGGCCCACCCGTGGCGGCGTACGACCGGCGAGAACATCCAGCCACGCGTGTTGCAGCGCCTCCGGCCCGGCACCCACCCGAACGTCCAGCCACCCGCTCACCACTGCGGCGAAGCGTTGCCAGGCCTCGGTGAATCGCTCGTCGAGGCCGTCTCGGCCCCAGTCGTGGCCGCGCTTGCGCATCTGCACCGGCGCGAAGAACACCTCCTCGGCGGCGTCGGCGTTCGGCGTCTGGTTGGTGAGCCCGACCGCTATGTCCCGGACGAGCCGATCGCCGAGGCGTCGACGCACTGCGGCACGGGTCGAGGGCGCCCCGGACAGGTCGAGGTAGACGGTCGGGACCACGTCGAGGGCGTCGATGTCGTCGTACGACACGACCTCGTCGTAGCAGCCGAGCGACCGGGTGAACTCCACGTTGCCCGGTGAGGTGAGACCGACCAGGCGCGGCCCGCGCCGGTACAGCTCGAACGCGGCGGCGTACGCGGTCTTGCTCGACGCCGATGACACCAGCAGCGTCTCGGCACCGTAGAAGTCGTTGTCGACGACCTGATCGGCCAGCATGAACGAGGTGAAGAACAGCGGACGGAACAGGATCAGCAGATCCTCCTGGTCGCGCTGGTACGCCGGGTCGCCGGTGGTCGACCGGTAGGCGTTGTACGGCGACGGCAGCTCGGCCCGGTGCGGGCTCGCCTCGCGGAACCCGGACGCGTCCACCCGGTCCGGCCGCACCAGGAGGTGACCGGCGGGCGGGAGGTAGCCGTAGACCCGTTGCCCCACCTCGACACCGGCCACCGCCGAACCGACCACCTCCGCGAAGCCCCAGAGCGGCGGTAGGCCCCACTGCGGCCCGAGGCCCTGGGCCGCCGGCGGAAAGAACTGCCAGTACCGCATCGAGTCGCCGAGCACCGCGTAGGTCACGTTGTTGGCGGTGAGGCCGACGCGGTCCACGCGCAGCAGGGCCTCGCCGTCGGCCAGGGCGGGGGTGGAGCCATCGACGAGCGTGGTCTGCCCGAGGTCGTCACGCGCCACGGCGAAGGTCCATGAGTCAGCCATGAGGTGACGCTAGACAGCCTCGCAACCGGAGACAAGTGCACTGGGAGTGCAAAATCCCACTGCACGCACTCAGTGTCGGAGCGCGGCGAGGTCGCGGAGGTGCGCGAGCGGCAGGTGCGGTGGCTGCCACTCCACGAAGAGGGCAGTAGCGTCGTCCTCGAGCTGGTCGTCCTGGTAGCCGACGACCGCGCGGACCAGGCGACGCATCGTCTCCGGGCTGGGCAACCCGTCGTTCAGGGCGCGGTTGACGAAGTCGACGAGCCGGTCCAGCCCGAACTGCTCCCCCTCCGCGCTACGGGCGTCGGTGATGCCGTCGGTGTAGGCGAGGATGCGGTCGCCCGGGTGCAGATTCTCCACGTGCACCTGCGGTCGACGAGGTGACATGTGGCCCAGCCCGAGCGGCAACATGGTCGGCCCGGGCAGCTCCCGGACGGCCTTGCCGTCACGCAGCAACATCGCACCGGGATGCCCCGCGTTGATCATGCTGAGCTGGCCGGTCTGGCGGTCCAACTCGATGAGCAACCCGGTGGCGAAGAAGTTCGGGTGCTCGGAGCGCACCCACCGGTCGATGCTGATCGCCGTGTCGACCAGGTCGAGGCCACACCGACGGGCATTGCGGTACGCGCTGACCACCAGCGAGGCCAGGGTGCTCGCCTTGATGCCGTGCCCGCAGGTGTCGAAGAGCCCGACGCTGAGCACGTCGTCGTTCAACGCGTAGTCGAAGATGTCTCCGCCGACGTCGTAACACGGTTCGAGGATTGCGGTGACCACCAGGTCGTCGGTGGCGAAGGTCAGCGGCGGGAGCAGGCCCCACACGATCTCGGCCGCGACCTGCATCGGCATCCGCCGCCGCATCCGCTCGACCACGTCACCGTAGAGCCGGCGGTTGACCAGGATCTGGGCGACGTTGACCGCCACCTCCCAGGCCGGGGCGTCCATCGTCTCGTCGGCGGCGGCCGGGGAGACGATCTCCAGTACGCCCATCCGCTCACACCCGAGCAGCAGTGGCACCCACAGCCGGTCCGGGTTGTCGGGCGCGCGCTGGATGTCGAGGGTGGTGAAGGCTCGGCCGGCGAGCGTCGTCTCGATCGGCAACTGGTCCCGGTCGAGTCCCGCGCCGAGCAGCGGCACGAGAAGGGTCTGCGTGTAGTCGGCCAGATAGATCACGATCTCGCTGGCATCGATACCGGGCGCCGCACGGGCAACCAGTTGCGACACCTCGTCCGGGCCGCCCCGAGGCGCGTTGAGCTGCAACCAACGCACCACCTCGCCGATATCGGCCATGCTCCACCTCCCCCTGTCCTCCCCGATCGCAGGAGCACGTAGTGCGAGCGTGAGGCTACCTCGCCCCAGCGCATTCTCCGCCCGCCTCGACCATCGCGCTGAGGAGCGCGGACAACGGCACGGTGGCGAATCCCACTCGCGCGTCACTCGCCCCGTACGGCACCCACAGCGCACCGTCGTGCACGAGCGCACCGCAGGAGTAGACGACGTTCGGCACGTACCCGTCCCGATCGTCCTCGTCGGGTGCGAGAAGCGCACCAGGCAGGTGGGCGACCACCCGCTCCGGTGTGTGCAGGTCGAGCAGGAGCGCACCGATCGCGTACCGGCGCATCGGCCCGACGCCGTGGGTGAGCACGAGCCAGCCGGCGTCGGTCTCGATCGGTGATCCGCAGTTGCCGACCTGGATCAGTTCCCAGCTCTCGCCCGGCGCGTGCAGCGGGGTCGGGGCCTGCCAGCGACTCTCGCCGTCCAGGGCGGTCAGGCCGATGGTCTCGCCGTCGGCGCGGCACAGTGCCAGGTGCCGGCCGCCGACGGTACGCGGGAACAGCGCGAGCCCCTTGTTGCGGGCACCCGGTCCGCGCATCGGGGTCATCTCGAACCGGCGCAGGTCGTCGCTGGCCAGCGCGCGGGTGGCGATGTTCCGGCCGTCGTAGGCGGTGTAGGTGGCCCGGTACACCGGCCCGGAATCGTCGACGAAGCGGACGAACCGGGCGTCCTCCATGCCGTTGCTCTCCGCCGGGGTCGCCGGCCACAGCACCCGTTGGTGCAGGACCGTGTCGGCGGGGAAGGCAGTGGCGTAGCTACCGGCGTTGGTACGACGCAGTTGTTCGACTGTCGCCAACCCGGTGCTGCGCGAGAGCAGATCGTGTGGAAGGTTCCCGAGCACCCGCTCGAAGGCGGCCCCGTCGTACCACTCGGGCAACGCGTCCAGCACCGTGGCCGCTACCTCGTTGTCGCAGCCCTCCTCGGCCAGGCCGGCAACGAGCAGGTCCCGACGATGCCGGACACCCATCCGCTGCCCGACGGCCAACGGTCCGGCCCGGTCGGCGATCGTGAGCTGTTCCCCTGGTCCGACGATTCCGGTGGCGAAACCGATCGAGGACACGTGGCCCTCCCCGACCTGGCGCAGGCTGAGGGCGACGCGCAGCTGCCCCGGGCCGAGACCGCTCTGGTCCGGGTGGACCACCATCGACGGGTTGCACAGGGCGGCGGCCTCGACGGCGTACTCGTGGCTGAAGTAGGCACCGACAAGTAGCCGGCTGTTCGGTGAGAGGTCCCGGGCCCGCGCGGCGCGGTGCCGGACCAGCTCGTAGTGGTGGTGGAAGGTGCCGATCAGGTCGCGGTGCCGGGCGCCGAACCGGTCGAGGGTTTCCCGCAGCAGCCGTGCGGTCTCCTCGTCGTCGAGGTGCCCGACCCGGTCGATCAGCGCCTGCGCGCGGGTCCGTACCACGGCGGCGTCCTCACCCGGTACGAAGAGCTTGACGATGACGCGGCGCGGATCCGGGGTGAGAGTGACGTCCTGCCGGACGGCCAGACTCAATGTCACGACCACCGCCTGGCGTGCTGCAGCGTGGAGATGAGCGCAAGGGTGGACTCGGCGCCCTGGTTGAGGTTGGGCCCGTGCGCGGTCAGCCCGTCGTAGCCACCGCCGGTCGCCGGATCCCACATCGGCGTGCCGAGGTCGTTGTCGCCGAGGAACCACCCGACCGCCTGCCGTACCCCGTTGTCCCACTCCGGGTCACCGGTGACGGTGGCCGCCGTGGCGCAGGCATCGGCGAGGGCGGCGACCTCGATCGGTTGCTGGTCGTGGTGCAGCCGTACGGCGCCGCGCCGCCAACCCCCGGTCGGTACGACCGACAAGTGCCCGTCACGGAGCTGGACATCGCGCAGCCAGGTCAACATGCGTAGGCCATCGTCGAGAGGTGGGCCACCCTCGCGAAGCTGACTCGCGGCGATGACCACTTCGGCGAGGGCGGCACTGGCGTACGTCAGCTCCTGCCGTGGCCACTGCCAGCCCGCGTCGGAGGCCGGCGGGCCGATCGTGCTGGCCGCGTCCGCCAGCAGGGACGCGGCGGCGACGTGGCCCGGGTGACGGCGAAGCACCTCGGCCGCGCCCAAACCGGCGAAGGCCATCGTGTGCGGGGCCTTGGCCCGGCGGGTGGCGCCTCGGCTGAAGGCGACCAGCGCCTCCTCGCGTACCCATGGGGCGGGGCTGCGGGCGACGGCAGTGCCCAGGCCCCACAGAGCTCGACCCCACCAGTCGCCGAGCCCCGGCTCGTCGCCCCAGCGCCGGTCGTGCCCGAGCCGGTTGTGGAACGCTCCGCCGGCGTCCTGCGCGTGGGTCAGGAACGCCAGGTACCCCTCCGCCAGCCGGAGCAGTTCCTCGCTCGGCTCCGGCTCGCGGCTAACGACCAGCAGGCCACGGGCCACGTCGTCGGTGCAGTAACCGTGCTCACGCCGGACGATGGCGTGCCGTGCGTGCTCGAACAGACCGGTGTCATCGCTGAGCCGAGCCAGGTGCGCGAAGCTCGGCGCGGGTGCCGTCACCCAGCGCCCACCCGTCGACGTCCGGGGGCGTCCGGTGGTCGCCGTCACGCCGGCACGGCGCTGACGGCGGGTTTACGGGCGTCGACGAGCTCTTCGGCGAGAGCGCCGTAGCGGGCCGCCACCGCAGGCCAACGCAGGTGCGCGGCCAGCGGACGAACCCGTCCGGCCAACCGGGCGGTCAGGCCCGGTTCGATCAGGACCCGCCGGATCGCCTTGGCCAGTGCCGCCGGGTTCTGGTGGGGTACGACCAGGCCGGGCCCACCGGTCAGCAGCTCGACGGCGTGCGGAAACGCCGTCGCCACGACGGGCACTCCGGCGGCCACCGCTTCGATGAGCACCCCTGAGGTGACCTGTTCGCGGGAGTCGTAGGGCAGGACGACCACGTCGGCGGAGCGGATCAACCGGCCCAGCGCCTCCTGGTCGTGGTAGACGTCCTGGTAGTCGACGGCGTGCGCGACGCCCAACTGGGCACCGAGCTGGTGCAGCCCCGCCCGGTACGCCTCACCGTGGTGCTCGATCACCTTCGGGTGGGTCCGCCCCGCCACGGTGTAGGTCGGAGTCGGTTCCAGATCCTGCAAACGCGCGAGGGCCCGCAACGACCACTCGATGCCCTTGCCCGGCCCGAGCAGCCCCCAGGTCAACAGGTGCGGGCGGGTACGCCGGTCGACTGGTACACCGGCAAGCTCGGCCACGCCGTGCGGGATCACTGTCACCTTGCCCGCTGGCACGGCGTACCCGACGAGCAGCCGGTCGCGGGCCGTGTCGGTCATCGTGACGACCGCCCCGGCAGTCGCCACGATCTGCTCCAACAGGGACTTCTGCCGGGCCGAGGGCTGGCTGAGCACTGTGTGCAGCACCACGATGCTCGGCACGCTGAGCCGCCGCAGCAACGGCAGGACCTCCTCGCCGTCGGTGCCGGGGTAGATGCCGTACTCGTGCTGGACGATCGCCACGTCGTACGCGTTCAGAGCGGCCGCCGCCTCCCGCCAGCCGGCCGGGTCACGCGCCGACCAGGTGTGCACCACCCCGGGTACGGGCCGCTGGTCGTCGCCGTGGTCGGTGACCCGGACGATGCCGCCGCGGGTGCCGTCGGCGGTCAACTGGGCGGCGAGGGCCGCGTTGAAGGTGGCCAGTCCGCACCGGGTCGGTGGGTGGGTGCTGAGGAATCCGTAGCTGAGCATGAACGTCGGGCCTTCCGGTTGTCGGCCACCGCAGGAGTACGGGTGAGCCTCACGCGGGGACGGCGCACGCCGGTCAGCGTGTGTGACCGGCGGAACGGAGAGCTGTGCAGTTCAGTCAGTTGCGGACGAGGTTGTCGTAGACGGCGAGATAGTCGGTGACCATCCGGTCCGCGCTGAAGCGCTTCAACGCCTGCGCCCGACACTGCACCCGATCGAGGCCGGCGACCCGGGTGATCGCCTCGACGGCCTGGTCGACGGTGGAGACGAGGAGACCCGTCATCCCCTCGTCGACGACCTCGGGCATGGACCCTCGCTTGTAGGCGACGACCGGGGTGCCACAGACCATCGATTCCACTACCGACAGCCCGAACGGCTCGTCGAAGGCGATCGGGTGCAGCAGTGCGGTGCTGTCACCCAGTACCTCGGCACGCCGCCGCGGACCCACCGACCCGAGGAAGACGACCTGGTCGCCGTCGATGTGAGGGGCAACCTGTTCGGCGAAGTACCGCTCGTCCTGCACGATCCCGCAGATGGTGAGGGGCCGGCCGGCGCGGCGGGCGATCTCGATAGCGGTATGGGTGCCCTTGTCCGGGTGGATCCGGCCGAAGGCGGCCAGCCCAGGACCGGCTTCGTTGGTGAACGGCAGTCCGGCGACATCGACGCCGTGGTAGACCGTGGCCACGTAGTCCAGCTCCGGCGCCCGGTCGGCGTCGGAGATCGACACGTACGACGAGCGGGCTCGGCCATAGGCGGGCAGGATCCCCGCGCCGGAGAAACCGTGCACTGTGGTCAGCAGCGGCGCGCGGCAGTGTTCCGCGAACGCCAACGGCAGCCAGTCCAGGTGACTGTGCACCAGGTCGAACTGCGCCGAGCGGGCCATCGCGTGGGAGACGTGCATCGCCTCCCACACCCGCCCGTCCAGGTCCGGGTCGTCCGCGTACCCCCGTGGGCAGACTCCGTCGAGCTGGGCGGACGTGACGGAGTCCAGTGTCGCGAAGAGCGTCACGTCGATCCCGCGGCTGACCAGCCCCTCGGCGAGCAAGCCGGTCACCTGCTCCCACGGGCCGTAGTGGTGTGGGGGCGTACGCCAGGCGACCGGTCCGAGCAGCGCAACCCTCAAGGGGAGGACGCGTCGACGAGATCAGCTGGGTTGAGGTTCAGGGTGGCGAGCAGCCCCGAGTGCTTGGCCGGGTCCACGCGCTCCGGCAGCTCGCGCTCGACCCAGTCGGCCCGGGCCTGCTGGCCCCGGTCGCGAAGTGCGGTGACGATCCGATCCCTGGCGATCCTCATCTGGTACTCCCTAGTTAAGGCGTTCGGAACAATTCGCACGGAGGGTGTACCCAAGTGCGCGCGTCGGGCAACCGACCGCCGGACACCGGCGACGCGGCGCCGGTCGGTCGGGACGCGGTCTGCGATCAGCCGACACGACCGTTACGTCGCGGCGATGGAGAAGATGAGCGGTAACGCCCCTGGCGGGCTGGTGGCGACGGCGTCTGGCGACCACCGGGGTCCCCCGGGCGACATGTTCACCGTACGCCCTCGCGGCGTCCCGCCGCACCAGCGCCCTGGACGGGCCGGAGGTCAGGGCTCCAGCACTACCTTGCCGGCCCGGCTGCGGTTCTCGGCGAACACCAGCGCCGCGGAGACCTCGCTGAGCGGGTAGCGGGCGGCGATCTGCGGCACTATCACTCCCTGCCGCAGCAGGTCGAGCACGATGCCGAGGTCGGTACGCAGGCGACGGCGGAACGCGGCACGCCTGGTGAGCTGACCGGCCCAGAAGTTGTAGAAGCCGGCCCGGTGGCCGTTTGGCAGCGCGTTCCAGGTGTAGAGGCGGGTCAGCAGCTTCACGAAGACCCACGCGACCGACTGCCCGGTGCCCACGGCGGCGGCGTTGCCGTAGACGACCAGCTTGCCGCCGGGGGCGAGCAGGGCGTACGAGGTGCGTACGCCCGGGCCGGCGACCGGATCGAAGACGGCGTCGACGCCGCCCGGCGACAGCTCGCGGACCCGCGCGGCCATGTCCGGGTCGCGGTAGTCGAGCGGTTCGACGCCGAGTTCGCGCAGGCCGACGTGGTGTCGTTCGGCGGCGGTGCCGATGACCCGCAGGCCGAGGTGTCGGCCGAGTTGGACGAGCACACTCCCGACCCCGCCGTTCGCGCCGTGCACGAGGATCGTCTGTCCGGTCGTCAGGTCGGCGTCCCGCAGCATCTGCCAGGCGGTCACGCCGTTGACGACGACGGTCTCGGCCGCGGCGGGGTCCAGACCCACGGGCACCGCGGCCAGGGCGTCGATGTCGACGAGCGCGTGTGTGGCCCAGGCGCCGGTCTTGGTGACCGCCGCCACCCGGGTGCCGACCAGCGCGTCGTCGCCGCCGGGACCGACCGCCCGGACGGTGCCGACGAGGTCGTAGCCGGGCACGAACGGGAACTTCGGCTGGCCGGGGTAGAGCGCGTGGCGCATCTGCTGCTCGGCGAACGAGATGCCGGTGGCCTCGACCTGGACGAGCGCCTGCCCTCGGGCGGGGGCGGGCATCGCGCGTCGGTGCAGCAGGAGGCCGTCGGGCTCCACCACGCCGGGCAGTACCACTTCGGTGATCGTCGTTTCGGTGGTCATCGGAGTTCTCCTTTGTTTGTAAGTGTGCACTCACACACTTATCGGCCTAAAAGAGTGGGCCGCCGAAGCGGCCCAGCATCGGGTCGGTCAGGGGTGGCGAATGCCGGCGGTCAGGGCGCGAGCCCAGGGCTCCGGGACCTGCTCCAGGCCGGCGGTCACGATCAGGTGGCACAACTGGCCGTACGCGAAGAACTGCTGCACCTGCGCGTCGCTGGCCTGTGCCCGACTCTGCACGAAGGTCGCGACCCGCCGGTAGCCGGCCCGCACCGCCTCGGCGACCTCCGGGATGTCCGTGACGGCCTGCGCCTGCACCTGGAAGAGCAGCAGATCGCGATCGGCGATCAGCTCCGCGTAGGCGCCGCCCATGGCGTCGAGGATCTCCTCGGGGCTGTCACCCGCGGCGCGCTCCGCGCCCGCCTCGATCGCGTCGGCGATCCGGTCGAAACACGCCCCGGCTGCCGCCGCGAACAAGCCGAGCTTCCCGGAGAAGAGCCGGAAGACGTACGCCTCGGAGATGCCGGCGGCGGCGGCCACGGCGGTGACCGGTGTGGCGTGGAAGCCCGCGCGGGCGAACACCGACACCGCGGTGTTCAGAACGGTGACCCGGCGGGCCTCGGCGGTGGATCGCATGTTTGTAAGTGTGCACTCACAAACAAGTGTCGTCAAGTCCGCCACCCTGTCATCCCTCGCCGCCTGGGGTAACGACGCCGCCTTCGTGTTCGCCACCGGCCCGGCCGCCAGCGAGACCATGCGCAAACGCTACGAGCACATCCCCACCCAGGTGGCCCCGCAGCGACAGTGACCGGCTCACTCCAGCGGATAGAGGCGGGCCGGGTCGCCGGGTCGGAGGCTGTCCGGCACGTCGTCGGCGCTGCTGGCGGCGATCGAGCCGAGCAGCGCCAACGAGCGGGCGGACTCCGTACCGGGCTCGGCGTGGTAGATCACCAGCAACTGCCCGTCGGCGCCAGCCACGGCGAGCTTGTCGCAGTACAGGTCGAGGTCGCCCACCTCGGGGTGGTGCAGCCGACTGACGATGCCCTCCCGTCGACGGACCTCGTGGCGCGCCCACAGCTGCCGAAAGCAGTCGCTCTTGAGTGACAGCTCCCCCACCAGCGCTGTCAACCGTGGGTCGTCGGTGGCCCCGCCCGAGTCGGCACGCATCTGCCCCACCACGCTCTGCATCGCCTGCCGCCAGTCGCGGAACAGCTCCCGCTCGGCCTGGTCCAGGAACACCGCGAGGAGTCGGTTGGCGCCCGGGGCGAGATTCGGCGACAGCGCCCTCGCCATCGGGTTCGAGGCCAGGATGTCGAGGTAGCGATTCTGCACGAAGGCCGGCATGGAGAGCTGCCGCAGCAGGTGCAAGATGCTGGCCGGCACTCGCTCGGCGGCCGGTCGGGCCGCCCGCCGCGACCGCGCACGGCTCAACCCGATCATGTACGCGGTCGCCTCCGGATCCAGTCGCAGCACTCCGGCGAGGGCGTCGAGGACCTGCACCGAAGGGTGCCGCTCGCGACCCTGCTCCAGCCGGAGGTAGTAATCGGCGCTGATGCCGGCCAGCATCGCCACCTCTTCGCGCCGCAGCCCCGGCACCCGGCGCAGGCCAACGCCCGGGCCGAGCCCGACGTCCTCGGGCCGGGTCTGCTCCCGGCGGGCGCGCAGGAAGTCGCCGAGCGGGTTCGTTGCGTCCATGCCACCGACGGTAGATCGCCGGGCGGCCCGGTGACTGGCTGTGTCACTACCAGGAACAGCTCGCCCTGCCGCCCGGCCCGCTCCCGGCGGACAGTCGTCGCAGGGCCGGTTCCAAGCGGCCCAGATGTCACAACGACGACTGACAAGAGGATGAGATGAGCGAGAACCTTCCCGGCGGTGCCCTCACCCCCGCTGACGGCCTTACCCTGAGCCGGATGGGCTACGGGGCGATGCAGTTGGCCGGCCCGGGTGTCTTCGGCCCGCCCCGCGACCGCGAGCAGGCGCTCGCCGTGCTCCGGGAGGCCGTCGAGCTGGGCGTCCGGCACATCGACACCAGCGACTTCTACGGGCCCGTCGTGGTCAACGAGCTGATCCGCGAGGCGCTCCACCCGTACCCCCAGGGTTTGCACCTGGTCACCAAGGTCGGCGCGCGCCGCGGCGCCGACCGCTCCTGGATCCCGGCTCTGGAGCCGGACGACCTCAAGGCCCAGGTACGGGAGAACCTGGAACACCTCGGCCTGGACGTGCTCGACGTGGTCAACCTGCGGGTAGGCGTGGCGGAGGGCACGGGCGACGCGCCGCTCGGTGCGCAGTTCACCGCCCTGGCGGAGCTGCGGCAGGAGGGCCTGATCCGGCACCTCGGGCTCAGCAACGTCACGCTCGACCAGCTCACCGAGGCCCAGGCCATCGCGCCGGTGGTCACCGTACAGAACCTCTACAACCTCGCCAACCGGCAGGACGACGCCCTGGTCGACAGGTGCGCGGCCGAGAACATCGCGTTCGCGTCGTTCTTCCCGCTCGGCGGGTTCACGCCATTGCAGTCCGACACGCTCGACGACGTGGCCCTCCGACTGGGCGCCTCGCCGCAGCAGGTCGCCCTCGCCTGGCTGCTCCAGCGCTCCCCCACCACGGTGCTGATCCCCGGCACCTCCAGCCTGGCGCACCTGCGGGAGAACATGGCGGCGGCCGACCTGAAACTGCCTACCGACGCCATCGAGAAGCTGGACGCCTTGGCTTCGTAGCTACTGCTGGTGCGGCCGGTTGCGGATCAGGGTGAGCGCCAGCACGGCGGTGACCAGGAAGACGACGCCGTTGACCCGCAAACCGGCCTGGACACCGGAGGTCAGTGCCTCGGCGATCGCCGCCCGGACCGGGTCGGGCAGCGGCTGGCCGCCGCTGGCGCCGGAGGCCACCGCCGCCTGCACTGCGGTACCGGTGGGTTCGCCGATCTGGTGCGCGGCGAGCCGGCCCGGCAGGTCGGCCACCATCGTGGTGGTGAGGAGCGTGCCGAGCAGTGACGAACCGAGCACCGAGCCGACCTGGCGGGCGGCGTTGACAGCACCGGAGGCCATGCCGGCCTGGGCGGGCGCGACGCTGGCCAATGCCGCCGCCGTCGCCGGGGCCACCACCAGACCGCTGGCCGCGCCGAACAACGCGAACAGCGCCCAGCGGTCACCGAACGACGTGGTCGGCCCCTGGTGCGCCAGCGCGAAGCTGGCCACCGCACCGAGGACCAGGCCGAGGGTCAACGGCGCCTTGAATCCGGTACGACGAATCGCGCGCCCGGCACCGAAGGCGACCAGCACGTACGCGCCGAAGAGCACCAGCATCCGCCAGCCGGTGTCCAGTGGGCTGAGCGCCTGGGCACGTTCGTGGAAGAGGACCAGCAGGATCGCCACGCCGGTGAAACCGAACAGCGACACCGCGCCGACGACCATGACGGCGCTGAACGACGCGGACCGGAACAGCCGCACGTCGAGCATTGGCGCGCTGGTCCGCAGCTCGATCAGGACGAACGCGACAAGTGCGACGACCGCGACGACCCAGGCCGTCGACACCACCGGGTTGGTGTAGCCGACCTTGCCGCCCTGGATCAGCGCGTAGACGGCTGCCGCGATGGCGACGGTGCCCAGCAGCAGGCCGGGCACGTCGAGTCGGGCGGCGCTCGGCCGGGACTCGGCCACCCCGACGATGGCGACCACGAGGGTGACCAGACCCAGCGCGATCGTCGACAGGTAGACGCTGTGCCACTGGTAGTGCCGCAGCAGGAAGCCTGCGATGAGCGGGCCGATCGCGAGGCCGATGCCGGAGGCCGCCGACCACGCGGTGATGACCTCGGTCCGTCGGTGCGGGTCGGTGAAGGTCGCGCCGAGGATCGCCAGGCTGTTCGGCAGGATCAGGGCCCCACCGAGTCCGGCGACCAACTGCCCGACGATCACCCACGCGACGGTCGGAGCGCCGGCCACGACGGCTGCGCCGACGATCATCGCGACGACCCCGGCACCGAACATGCGCTTACGCCCGTAGCGGCTGCCCAGGGTGGCCGCGGACAGCACGACGCTCGCCACCATCAGGGTGTAGGCGCTGGGGATCCAGACCAGAGTGGTGGGGTCGACCCGCAGGTCCCGCTGGATCGTGGTCAGCGCGGAGACCGTCGCGGTGATCTGCAGGAACGTGATCATCGCGCCCAGGCACATGGCGATCAGGGTCACCGGGCGGGAGCCGCGCCAGGACGAACGGCCGGTGACGGCCGGTCCTGGTGGGTTCTTTCCGGGCGGGGTCGCTCCGGGCGGGGTCGGTGCCGTGGCGCTGGTGGTCACTGAAGATCCTTCAGGCTGGTGGTCTGACTTGCGTATGCTGAAGTCAGCGCGACCCAGTGAAGCACCTGGCTAGCCTTCATGCAAGTCAGGTAGGCTGGACGGCATGGAGGACCTACGAGGCGATCGTGATTCCTGGACGAGCGAGAACTGCTCGGTGGCCCGGGCGATGGACATCGTGGGCAGCAGGTCAACGGTCCTGATCATGCGCGAGGCCCTGCTCGGCACGCGCCGCTTCGACGACTTCGTCCGCCGGGTCGGCGTCGGCGAACCCGCCATGGCCGCCCGCCTCAAGGAGATGGTCGCCGCCGAACTGCTCGAACGAATCCCCTACCGGGAGCCCGGGCAGCGCACCCGCCACGAGTACCAACTCACCCGCAAGGGCCGCGAACTTCTGCCCGTCATCACCGCACTACGGAACTGGGGCGACACCTGGGCCGCCACCGACACCGGCCCGTCCATCGTCGCCACCCACCACGACTGCGGGGAGCCGATCCGCGCGGTGCTCCGCTGCGCCGCCGGCCACGGGATCGCCGACGGCGACATCGACATCGTCGCCGGCCCGGGCCTCGTCCGGCGCGACTGACGCTCCGGGCCACGACCTCACCCCGCGCCCCTGCCGCCAACCAAGTCGCGCGGCAGCCCCGGTCCGGCGATTCCTTCTGGCCGCGCACCTTTGCCGCACCCGCCGCCGCGCTTCACCACGCGCTCTGCGGCGTTGTCTCGCACGCCGGCACGCTTTGGCAAGAGCGCGGCCCTAGCAGCTCGGCGTCGACAACCCGAAGCATTCGATCATGGTCACTGAGGATGTCGTACACCTGTTCTAGTGTCGGGTCATGGTCGAGGAGTTGGCGCAGGCAGACGACGCGGTCGCCGCCTGCGTCGACGCCCCCGCCTGGGCCCTGCCGGAGCCCGAGCTGATCGCCGCACTCGACGCCGCGCACCGCTTGGAGCGACGCCTCGCCGCCGTCAAACTCACTCTCGTCCGCGAGCTCGACGGCCGCGGCACGCCCCGCGCGCAGGGGGCCTCCTCCACTGCGGTCTGGCTGCGCGAACGACTGCGACTCACCATCCCCGCCGCCCGCCGCCTGATCGACCTCGC
This sequence comes from Micromonospora sp. NPDC048842, assembly GCF_040649935.1. NCBI lineage: Bacteria > Bacillati > Actinomycetota > Actinomycetes > Micromonosporales > Micromonosporaceae > Micromonospora > Micromonospora sp. NPDC048842. The sequence goes on from NZ_JBEZGK010000011.1 coordinate 175,618, forward strand.
CACCGCTTTGGACACCGGCAACCCCCGCATCCGACAAGCGCTGACTGATGGCGCCATCAACCTGGACCAGGCCGAGGGCATCGCCGACACCGTCGACACCGTGAACACGTCGACCGACGCCGAGACCGCCGACAAAGCCGTCGGTGTGCTCGTCGGCTGGGCCAGCCAGTTCGACCCCACCCACCGGCGCAAACTCGGCACCCGCATCCTCGACCACGTCGCCCCCGACATCGCCGACGCCGCCGCCCAAGCCGCCCTCGACGCCGAAGCACGCCGCGCCACCCGCGACCGACACCTCACGTTGTCCGAGCAGACCGACGGCCGACTGCGGCTCACCGGCACCCTCGATGCCGAAACCGCCGGCCTGTTCCGCGCCGCCATCGACCCACTGAGCGCACCCTGCGGCCCCGACGACACCCGCTCCCCCGGGCAACGCCGCCACGACGCCCTCGCCGACATCTGCCGACTCGCCCTCCGGACCGACGAACTGCCCGACAGCGGTGGCGACCCGGCACAGATCGTCGTCACCACCAGCTACGACGGGCTGACCCTGCAACTCGGTGCCGGCGCACTCGACATCGGCCTACAGCTCACCCCGGACACGGCGCGCCGGCTCGCCTGCGACGCCACCATCCTGCCCACCGTCCTCGGCGGCACCGGCCAAGTCCTCGACGTCGGGCGACAACGCCGACTCATCACCGGGCCGCTACGCCGCGCCCTTGCCCTCCGCGACCGCGGCTGCGCCTTCCCCGGCTGCGACCGACCACCCCGCTGGTGCCACGCCCACCACATCCACCACTGAGCCGACGGCGGCACCACCAACCTCGACAACGCCGTCCTCCTCTGCGGCCACCACCACCGACACCTGCACCACAGCGACTGGACCGTGCAACTCGGCCTCGACGGCCACCCCGAATTCATTCCACCCACCTGGCTCGACCCCGAACAACTCCCCCGCCGCAACCACCACCACCGACGAACGTAAGAGCAGCCAGCCGACGCCAACCAGCTCCTCAAGCCGGACAACCACGTCCGCGCGTGGTCCCGGGCGTCCCACGCCTGCCGGGGGCGCACCACCGCCCGCCTCAGGATGTCGCCAGCCGCCAGGCGTGGACCAGTGCTGGCACGTCGGGGTACCGGGCGGCCGGCGCCTGCCTCGCTGCTCGTTCCACGACCCGGCGCTGCTCGCTAATGCCCCGCTAGGGCTTCGGTGCATTTGGCCGGCAATCCTGAGGACCGCGCCAGCCCTCTGGCGAATCGAGCAGGTGGTGCAGGGTACGGCCGAGGGCGTGCACTGTGGTCCGTTCGTCGATGAGCGAGCCGCTGGCGAACTCCTCCGCTGCCATGTAGCGGCGTGAACCTGGCAGCCGATCCGCCGCGAGCACGAACGGACCGGGCCGGTACTCATCGAGGTCGATCAGCCGTATCCGGCTGGCGGCGAAGTCGTACAGGAAGCAGCCGTCGTAGAGGTCGACCGCGACCAGGCCGGCGGCGCTGACGGCGAGGTGGGCGTCGAGGATCGCGTCGAGCGCCACCTCGATCTGCGGGACCGGCAGGTGTTGGAATCGGGTCAGCCCGCTGCGGTCCACGCCGTGCGCTGTGGCGTGGTTCAGGACGCTGCCGTCGTACCAGGGGTAGACGAGCGTCGGACCCGCCACGCCGTGGACCGTCCGGATGGGACGGACGATGGCCGGGTGGCGGACGGCACGGGTAACCGACCAAATGGCATGAATCCCCCAGGTCGGCGCTCCCAAATGACGCGCAAAGTACCCGTTGTGTTACGAGCTTGTTTCCAAGATGACAGCGAGGTTACGGGTGCTTCTCGATGATCGGTACCGATCCTAGGTTTCGGCCACCGTCATCAGTCGTGGCGGCCGGCACCGAACGTGGAGGCAACGACGTGCCACAACCGAACGCACATCGGACCGGACGGGCCAGGTACGGGGTCAGCATGCTGGCCGCCGTGGCGCTGACCGCGGCCGGCCTGACCAGCCTGCCCGCCAGCGCTACCGCCGCGCCGGCCGGCAGTGGGCCGACCGCCCGCTACCTCGTCCAGCTCGCCGAGGAGCCGCTGGCCACCTACACCGGCGGGGTTCCCGGGATCGCGGCCACCAAGCCGGCCGACGGGGCCAAGCTGAACCGCACGTCCGGGAACGCCAACGCGTACCGGGATCACCTGCGCCGGCAGCGTACGTCGGTGCTGGACCACGTCGGTGTGCCGGCCGAGCGCACCCGCGTCACCATGGAGACCGCGTTCAACGGCTTCGCAGCCGACCTGACCGGGCCGCAGGCCGCCCGGCTGCGGGCCACCAGCGGTGTTCGCGCAGTGTACGAGAGCCAGAAGGTGCACGCCGCCACCTCACACACCCCCGACTACCTGGGCCTGACCGGCAAGGGCGGGGTGTGGAAGAAGGAGTTCGGTGGAGACTCCCACGCCGGCGAGGGCGTCATCATCGGGGTCATCGACAGCGGTTACTGGCCGGAGAGCGCGAGCTTCGCGCCGCTGCCCAGCCCGCGCCCCGATCAGGCCGTCATCGACGCCAAGTGGAAGGGCACCTGCGACGTCGGCGTCGAGGCGCCGGTCACCTGCAACAACAAGGTGATCGGGGCGCGCTGGTACAACGACAGCGGCATCGCCGACTCGTTCCCGGACGACTACTCCTCGCCGCGCGACCGCAACGGCCATGGCACCCACACCGCCAGCACCGCGGCCGGTATCCACGGCGTGCGGGCCACGTCGGGCACCCAGGACCTGGGCATGATCTCCGGCATGGCGCCGGCCGCGCGGTTGGCGATCTACAAGGCGCTGTACGACAACGGTGCGGGCGGTGCGACCGGCACCGACATCGACATCGTGCACGCCATCGACGACGCGGTCGCGGACGGTGTCGACGTGATCAACTACTCGATCGGTGACGACACCGAGCGGTTCGGGGCTGTCGACGCGACGTTCTTCAACGCCGCCGCCGCCGGAGTGTTCGTCGCTGCCGCCGCCGGCAACTCCGGCCCGTTCGCCAACACCGTCGACAACTCGACGCCCTGGCTGACCACTGTGGCCGCGAGCACTACCGATCGGCTGAACACTCGGAAGCTCACCCTCGGCAACGGCACCACCATCGCCGGTGTGGGCATGGGCGAGACCGGCGTCGGGCCGGCCCGACTGGTCTTCGCCAAGGACAGCGCAATCGACCCGGACGGCGCCTACGGTGCCGGCCTCTGTGCCGACGACACGTTGGATCCGGCCAAGGTCAAGGGCGCTATCGTGCTCTGCCTGCGCGGCGAGATCCCGCGTACCGACAAGAGCATCGAGGTGGCGCGGGCCGGCGGCGTCGGCATGGTGCTCTACAACGACGAGCTGAACTCCCTGAACGCCGACGTGCAGGCAGTGCCGACCGTGCACATCAACGAGGTCGATCTGGCCACTGTCACCGCGTACGTCGCCAAGGGCAACGCCACGGCGACCATCTCGCCGAGCGAGCTGGAGACGGTCGAGGCGCCCGCGGTCGCCGCGTTCTCCTCGGCGGGCCCGTCGAACCTGAACGCTGGTGAGCTGCTCAAGCCGGACATCAGCGCGCCCGGTCAGGACATCGTCGCCGCGTTCTCCCCGTCCATCGGCGGCAACGACTTCGCACTGGAGTCGGGCACCTCGATGGCGGCGCCGCACATCGCCGGCATCGCCGCCCTGCTGCTGGCCAAGCACCCCGGCTGGTCGCCGGCGGCGGTCCGCTCGGCGCTGATGACCAGCGCGGTGGACAAGACCGACAAGGGCAACCCGATCAAGATCGGCACGTACGACGCGACTCCGATGAACTACGGCGCCGGCCAGGTCGAGCCGGGCAGCGCCTTCGACCCCGGCCTGGTCTACGACTCCAACCAGCAGGACTGGATCCAGTACCTGTGCGGGGTCTCCGCCGACCGTGGCGGTGACTACGGGCTCGGCGACCTGGACGGCTGCGACACGGTCGGCGCGACCGACACGGCACAGCTCAACTACCCGTCCATCTCGCTGGGCCGGATGGTGGGCAAGCAGAGCGTGACCCGTACGGTCACCAACGTCAGCGACAAGACCAGCACCTACTCCTCGTCCGTGCAGGCCCCGCCGGGCTACCAGGTCAAGGTAACCCCGAAGAAGCTGCAGATCCGTCCGGGCAAGAGCGCCCGCTTCACAGTTGAGGTCACCAACACCGGTGGTGCGTTCGACACCTGGGCCGACGGCTCGCTGACCTGGCGCGACCAGTTCAAGCACGCGGTACGCAGCCCGCTGGTAGTGCGCAACTCCGGGTTGGTCGCGCCCGACGCCATCACCGGCAAGGGCACCTTCGGCAGCGTCCGGATCGCCGCCGAGGTCGGCTACCAGGGTCAGCTGATCTCCCAGCTCTCCGGCCTCACCTCGGGCACCAGCAACGTGGTCACCCTCACTGGCGACGGGCCGAGCTGGGACTGGAGCACGTCGAACAACCTGCCGGTGCCGCTGCCCGCGTCGATCAGCAGGACCACTCTGCACGTGCCGGCCGGGACCCGCAGCCCACTCGTCCAGGTGACGTCGGAGCGGCCCACCTGCTCCCACATCGACTGGGACGACGAGGAGGGGGTGATGGAGTGCACCGAGTTCAGCCTCAACGTCTATGACAAGTTCGGGAAGTTCGTCACCGCCACGGCCAGCGGCCGGGACGGCGCCAAGGTGACACTGCCGGACGGCGCCGGGGACTACATAGTGGTCGTCGAGCAGGAGTTCACCGAGAACATCACTGACGGCGCGAACGCGTACACGGTGACCAGCTACCTGCCGGGCGCGCCGGGCACCTCCACCGGCAGGTTCACCATCGACCCGAAGCAGCGCAGCGTGCGGCCGGGCGCGACGGCGAACCTGACTCTGCGCTGGTTCGGTCTCGCCCCGGGCCAGCGTTACCTAGGGGTGCTGGAGTTCCGCAACGGTGACGGCTCGCTGAAGACGGTGCCGGTCACCGTCCAGTCCTGACCGTTCCGACGGGTCGGCGGGCCGGCGTGTGACTCAGGTCACCGCCGGTCCGCCGGCCCACCGTCGGGCCGGGCAGAGGTGATCTGCTCGGCCCACGGTGATCGACGGCGGCGAGGACAAGACACGGGGCGGTGGGAGCCCGACTCCCGTCCGCTCCGAACGTCTGCGCGGGCCCGTCGAGTTCGTCGGCCGGGCGGCGGAGCTGGCCCGGTTACGCCGGCTCGTCGCAACCCCGCCCTGCCTGATCCTGCTGGAGGGTGAGCCCGGGATCGGCAAGAGTCGACTCGTCGCCGAACTGCTCGCCGAACTGCCCGGGCGGCACCTCATCGGCGAGTGCGACGACGTGCCCGAACCCTTCCCGCTCGGCGTGCTGCTGGACGCGATCCGGGGCGGCGCCGACCGACTCGGTCCGCTCAACCCGGTGGCTGGCGCCCTCGCGCCGCTGCTGCCCGAACTGGCCGACGTACTGCCGGACGCGCCGCCCCCGTTGACCGACCCGGCGGCCGAGCGACATCGCCTGCTCCGCGCCGTCGCGGCGGTGCTCGCCGCGCTGAGCCCGGCCACGCTGTTGCTTGAGGATCTGCACTGGGCGGACCCGGCGACCTGCGAACTCCTCGCCTACCTGAGCACCCACCCGGTGGAGGGGCTGGCCGTGGTGCTCACGGCGCGTACGGCGACGCCGGGGAGCAGCACACCGATCCACGACGCCCTGGCACGGACTCCCCCGTGGAGCGTCACGCGCGTCGCGCTCAGCCCGCTGGACGCCGACGACGTACGCCGGTTGGCGGCCCGCACCCTGCGCCTCGATGACCCGCCGCAGCAGCTGACCGCCATCCTGCTCGACCGCACCGCTGGCATTCCGTTCGTGGTCGAGGAGGTGCTGCGGACGCTCGCCGAGCGGGGCGGCGACCCGTTGGCCGACGACAGCGTCCCGTTCGTCCTGCGGGACGTGCTGCTCTGGCGGCTGCGCCCGCTCGACGAGGCCACCCGGGAGGTGCTCGGCGCTGCGGCCGTACTGGGGATGACGCCCGACCAGCGCGTCCTCGCCTCGGTGCTCAGCCTGGACCGGGTGGCGATCGGCGCGGCGTTGACGACCGCGCACCGGGCGGGCCTGCTGCACGACGCCGGGGACGGCCTGCGGTTCCGGCACGACCTGGCCCGACAGGTGGTGTACGACCTGGTGCCCCGGGAGAGCCGGGAGTGGCTGCACCTGCGGGTGGCGCGGGTGTTGGAGCAGGAGCTGCCGAGGCCGGTGGCCCAACTGGCGCACCACTACCGTCGGGCCGGCAGCGGGGCCGACTTCGTCCGCAACGCGGAGGCGGCCGCCGACCTGGCCACCGAACGCGGCGACGACGCGACAGCCGCCAGTTTCCTGCTCCAGACGATGGACATCGCCGAACTGCCCCGGCCGGTACGGGTGCGGCTCGCCGCCAAGTTGGGCCGGTCGGCCATCGACGGGCTCAGCCAGGCCGAGGCGATCCCGGTGCTGGAACGGCTGCTCGCCGACCGACGGCTGCCGCCCGGCGCCCGAGGTGAGCTGGGTCTGGTGCTCGGGCGGATGCTGCGTCAGCAGGGCGAGGCGCTGCGCGGGTACACCGAGATCGAGCGTGCCGTGCCGTACCTGCGCGCGCCGCGCCGCAAGGCCCCGGCGCTCGCGGTGCTGGCGGCCCCCGACACCGTCGTCGGCCGGCACGTCGACGACCACCTGGCCCGCTGCGCGGAGGCGGAGACCGCCGCCGCGGCCAGCGGGGATCCGGCGGCGCACCTCGCGGTCCGCATCGCCCGAGCCTCGCTGCTGCTGGAGCTGGGCGACCCGGCGGTCTGGGCGATCATCTCCGAGTTGCGCGCGTCCGCCGACCTGGCCGACCGGCCCCGCGAACACGCGCGAGCCTGCCTGAACTGGGCGCAGGGCGCGCTGCACGCCGGTCACCCGGAGCAGGCCGAGGCGTTGCTGGCGGCCGGTCGGGCGCTGGTCGACGAGACCGGGTACGAGCGGCTGGCGTCACTGGTGGAGGCGACCGAACTGTCACTGGACCGGGCCGCCGGCCGGCTGGACGGGCTCGCCGAGCGGCTCAGCCGGTTGGTCGCCAGCGCCGAGCGGATGCCGGTCACCCTGCTGGACGCGCGGGCCGAACTGGCGACAGTGCTGGCCCGTACCGCCGGCACCGAAAGCGGGAGGCACGACCAGGTGGAATCGGCCGAACGGGCGCTGCGCGAGGTGATGGTCGACGCCCGGCGGGTGGGTGCGATCTGGCCGCTGGTGCAGGCGCTCTCGGCGCTGGCCCGGCTCACTGTGACCGGGCGTCCGGACGAGGCCGTCCGGCACGCGGCGGAGGCGTTGGTGCTGGTACGCGGAAAGGGCATCCTGGCGTGGGCCGCCGAGGCCGTGTTGGTGCTGGCCGAGGCGGCGACCGCTGCCGGTGATCCGGGGCGGGCCGCTGGAGCGGTGGCCGAACTGGAGGCTGGGATAGCGGGCCGGGACGCGCCGCTGGCCCAGGCCGCCCTACGCCGATGCCGGGCACTCGTCCCGGCCTGAGCCACGCTGGCGGAGTGGCGGGCCGTCCGGTCGACGGCCCGCCACAGTGGATCACAGGGTGACCTGGTGCACCCTGTCGTCCACGCCGCGTACTGCCAGCCAGGCGCTGCCGTTGGCACCGGCGGCGGCCCCGGGAGCACCCCGGAACGCGTCGGTGGCGAACTCACCACGTCGGAACCAGCCGCCCCAGGCCCCGTCGGCCAGGTTGCGCTGCCAGAGCCGGTTGTCGGCGGCCAGCGCGAACAGGTAGACCCGGCCGGAGGTGGCAAGCAGTGTCGGGCTGCCGCTGGTGGTACCGCCCAGGTTGGTCCAGGCCGACCAGGTGGTGCCGGTCCGGCTGCTCCACCACACCTCGTCGGTGCGGCTGCGGACCGCCACGTGCAGCACGCCGGCATCGTCGACGACAGCGCTCGGCCGACCGTAGAACGGCCGGTTCTCCGGAGCCCCGACACCGGTCCAGCCGGCGTTCGGCGTACGCGACCAGAGCTTGCCGTCGGCACCGCGGGCGACCAGCGTCCACTGCGTCGGGCTGGTCCACGCCACAGTGGGCGCGTCGGTCAGCGTGCCACCGAGGCTGCGCCACGGCCCCCACCTGCCGGCCACGTAACTGCGCTGCCAGGCGGCGTTGTCGGTGCCGCGGACGAAGACGTCGAGCCGCCCGTCGGCGGAGCCGTACGCCGACGGCTGACCGAGGATCCGGCCGGCGACCGGGCCGCCGAGCGACGTCCAGCGCGTGCCCCACGTCGTACCGGTGCGGGTGTTGACGGCCAGCGCACCGGAAGCGTCGCGGACGAAGACGGTGGCGTGGGTGTCGTCCACCCGGACCAGCGCCGGGCTGGCGCTGGCGGTGCCACCGAGGTCGGCGCCGGCGACCTGGTCGGCGCCGGTGAGGCCGAGCATGGCCACCCCGTGCGCCGGCACCTCGACGGTGTACGAGCCGGTGAACGGCTGTACGCCCGGGCTGCCCGGCTGGGCGTCGACGTTGGAGCGGGACCACAGGTCGCGGACCTTGACCGGCCCGCCGAGGGCGACGTCGGCGAAGTTCACTGTGATCTGCTGGGCGGTGTCGTGCCGATTGAGCAGCGCGACCGCCCGCTTGCCGGATCCGCTGAGAACCTTGCTCCACACCTGCGCGTCGGTGCCGGTGTCGGCGACCTTGACGCCCTGCCGGACCAGCGGGTCCTGGTCCACCGCGATGATCTCCGGGTTGGTCAGCGCCGAGATCATCTCCTTCGGCAGGCCACGCGGGTCGGAGCCGATCACCAGCGGCGCGGCCATGATGGCCCACATGCCGAGCTGCGTCTTGGACTCGTCCAGGCTCAACTCGTACCCGCCGTCGGGTAGCGGGCGCATCGGCAGCAGGTAGTCCGGGTCGTTGTAGTGCCCCGGCCCGGTGGCCGCCGGGTGGTACGCGTTGATGTCCATGTTGCGCAGCACCCACGGGTACGCCCACTGCGGGGACGGGTCGGTGAGCCCCACGTCCGTGTAGGTCCGCCAGGAGTCGGCGATGGTGGGCGCGTACGTGTAGCTCCAGGTGGAGAGCTGCTCCGGGGTGTACGGGCCACCGCCCCAGTCCGAGCTGACCGGGTTGCAGATGTTGAGCAGCATCGGTCGGGGCGACTGGCGTACCGCCTCGGCCAGTTCCCGGAAGGTGGTCTCCGGGTCGAGGCCGGCGGCCCGGCCGCAGAGCCAGTCGGCCTTCAGCGCGTCGAAGCCCCAGCCGGCGAACTGGGCGATGTCCGCCCGGTAGTGGCCGTTGCTGCCGAGCCCACACTGCCCCGGCAGGTACGGCCCGGCGTCGGTGTAGATGCCGGCCTTCATGCCCCTGCTGTGGATGTACGCGGCAAGCGCGGCCATTCCACCGGGGAAGCGGGCCGGGTCGGCGACGAGCTGACCGGCCTCGTTGCGAGGGGTGGGCGCGGCCCAGTTGCCGTCGATCCACACGTAGGTGTAGCCGGCGTCCCGCAGGCCACTGTTGACCATGTGGTCGGTGACCGACCGCACTTCGGCCTCGGTGGGGTCGCCACCGAGACCGAAGTAGGTGTTCCAGCCCTGGTAGGGCGTCGGGGCGAGCCCGCTGTTGAAGAAGGTCGGCGCGCCCTGGTCCTCGGCGCCGGTGGCCGCCGGGGCGTTACCGGGGCGGCCGGGCCCGTGGCCGGCCTGTGGTGGGTCGGCGTGGGGTGGGCCGGCCATCGCCGGCATCGGGCTGGCCAGGCCCAGGCCGAGCACGGCCAGGGCGGCGGTCAGCTGTCGGTTCAGGCGCATGGAGGTACTCCTGTCCCTCGGGGGTGGGGGTGGTGGTGCTCCGATCTCAGTCGCGGGTCAGCACGATGAGGTCGGCGTCGTGGGTCGCGCTCCACTGCACGGGCAGGCCGACAGCGGCGAGGTGGCTGCCGGAGTAGTGCCGGTCGCCGTGCGAGTAGCGGGCCGCCGGGTCGAGGCCGCGCAGTGGCAACCGGACCGGGCGGGACGGAAGCAGCCCGGCGCCGTCGAGCCGGCCGGTGTGCCAGGCCAGCACGACGATCTGGTTCTCGTCGGGCGCGCTGTACTGCACCGCACAGCGGGCCTGGTCGGGGCCACCGATCAGGTGCACATCACCGCGCGTGACGACGTCCCGGATCTCCTTGTAGCGGGCGATCCAGCCGGCCGCCTCGGCCCGCTCGGCGGGGGTCCATGCCCGGATGTCCGCGCCGATGCCGAGCACACCGGCCATCGCCAGGACGAATCGGAACGCCAGCGACCGGGGTCGGGTGTCGAACAGGCCGGGCGCGTCGGTGACCCATGAGCTGAGCAGGTGTGGGGCGTTGGCGTGCAGGAAGCCGTACTGGATGGCCAGCCGGTCCAGCGGGCCGGTGTTGTCGCTGGGCCAGAAGACGTCGGCCCGTGCGGCCATCGCCAGGTCGGTCCGCGCGCCCCCGCCGGCGCACGCCTCGATCAGCACACCGGGATGGTCCCGGCGCAACCGCTCGTAGATCCGGTGCAGGTTGGCGACGTGCGCGCCGTCCAGGTCGAGCGGACCCAACCCGCCGGACCGACCCGGATCGGTACGCGGCCTGTTGAAGTCCCACTTCAGATAGTCGATGTCGTACCGGCGCAGCAGGCCGTTGACTGTGGAGTGGACGAACTCGGCGACCTCCGGCCGGCCCAGGTCGAGCAGGTACTGGTTGCGGACCGGCGTGAGGGGCCTCCCGTCGACGGAGTAGACCCAGTCCGGGTGCTCGGCGTACAGGGACGACTTCGGGTTGACGCACTCCGGCTCGACCCAGAGCCCGAAGTTCAGCCCGAGCGCGCGGACGTCGGCGATGAACGTGTCGAACCCGGCCGGGAACTTCGCCGGGTCGGGCGTCCAGTCGCCCAGGCCGGCGGTGTCGTCGTCGCGGCCCACGAACCAGCCGTCGTCCACGACGAACGTCTCCACGCCCAGCTCGGCGGCGATCCGGGCGAGCGCGAGCTGACTCTGCGCCTCGACGGCGAAGTAGGTCGCCTCCCAGGAGTTGTAGAGCACCGGGCGAGGGCCGAGCCGGTCGGCGGCCAGCAACCGCTGGTGGGTGTGCCAGACCCGGGCCAGCCCGTCCAGGCCGTCCGGGCTGTACGCCCCGGTGGCCACCGGCAGTGTCAACCGCTCGCCGGCGGCCAACTCCAGCGGGCCGTCGACCAGCTGACGGCCGACCCGGACCCGGGTCAGGCCGCCGGTGTCCCGCTCGGCGCTGATCTCCCACGAGCCGGTCCAGGCCAGCGCCATCCCCCAGGCCGGACCGGCCGGCTCGGCGGTGTCGCGCACGGCCAGCCAGGGCACGTGCAGATGCCCGGGTACGCCCTGGGAGCTGCCGATGCTGAACGCGCCGTGGCCCAGCTCGACGTGGGAGAGCTGGAACTCCTGCTCCCACTGACCCCACTGGTGGCTGAGCAGCGCGCCGTGCGGCGTCGGTACGCAGAACCCACCCGATCCGGCCCGGACGACCCGCAGCGCGCCGGTTCCGTCGTTGGCCAGTTCGACCCACCGCTGCACCACGTCGGTGCCGACGGGCACCCGGTAGTGCACTGTGGCGCGCAGCCCGGTGACCTGGTCGGCGAACTCGACGGCCAGCTCCCGCTGGTCGGCGTCGATCCGCGCGTCGGTGTGCACGAAGCCCACCCGGCGCTGCCCGTTCGAGGTCTCGATCACCAGGTCGGCGCCGGTGAACGGGCGGTCGGCGTCGGTGGCGTACTCGATGGGGGCCGCGTCCCCGGCGGTGAGGAACGGGACCGGGCCGTCGTAGGCGACCGGCGAGGGCCCGTCGGAGACGCCGTGCGACCCCCACGCGTCGAGTTCCAGCCACCGGCCGTGCGCCGGCACCGTCACCGTGTACTCGGTGTGCGTGCCCCGCAGCGTCCAGCGCTGCCCGGCCTCGGCGGTCACTTGACCGCTCCGAGCGCCAGACCGGAGACGAAGTGCCGTTGGAAGCGGAGGAACACCGCGACGGTGGGCACGGCCGCGATGACGGTACCGGCGGCGATGACGTTCCAGGACGAGACGAACTGGCCCTGGAGGGCGAGCAGCGCCGGGGTGACCGGCATGTTGTCATCGGTACGCAGCACGGTGATCGCCCAGAGCAGGTCGTTGAAGATCCAGGTGAACGAGAGCGCCCCGAGGGCGGCCAGCGCGGGTCGGGTCAGCGGCAGCATCACCTTGGTGAAGATCTGCGCCGTGCCCGCGCCGTCGATGGTGGCCGCCTCCTGGATCTCGCCCGGCAGGTCCCGCATGAAGCCGTGCAGGACGAACGTGTAGAAGCCGAGCCCGAAGCCGACCTGCACCGCGATCAACGCCCAGAGCGTGTCGTACAGGCCGGTCAGCTCGCTGAACTTGGCCACCGGAATGAGCAGGATCTGCGGTGGAAGCAGGTTGCCGGCGAGCATCAGCAGCAGGATCGTGCGCCGCCCGGGGATCCGGAAGCGACTCAGCGCGAACGCGGCCATCGCGGCCAACCCCAGGCTCAGCGCCACCGACGGGACGGTGACCAGCATGCTGTTGATCAGCGCGCGCAGCTCGCCGCCGTCGGTCCACGCCTGCCGGTAGGTGTCCAGCGTGAACGATCGGGGCAGGCTGCCCACGCCGTGCGCGGCGATGTCGTCGAACGACCGGGTGGACATCACCACCACCCAGAGCACCGGGCCCAGCCAGAGCAGCGAGAGCAGGATCATGCCGGTGTGGAAGGCCCCGGTACGGAGCTTGTTCATGACGCTTCCTCCCGGAACGCGCGGACCAGGTAGCCGAGGATGACGGCCAGCGCGAGCACGAAGATCACGACAGCGATCGCCGAGGCGTAGCCCAGCCGCAGGCTCTGGAACGCTGTCGAGTACATGTAGGTGCTGAGCAGTTCCGACGAGTGGTACGGCCCGCCCTTGGTCAGCGACCAGACGATGTCGAACGACCGCAGCGAGTCGATCACGATGACCGACAGCACCACCGCGTTGACCCCCTTGAGCTGGGGGATCGTGACGTGGCGTAGCCGCTGCCAGGCGTTTGCGCCGTCCATCCGGGCCGCCTCGTGCAGCGCCGGGTCGATCGCCTTCAACCCGGCCAGGAACAGCACCATCACGTACCCGATCTGCCGCCACAGCGCGGGCAGGATCACCGCGTACAGGGCGGTCTGCGGGTCGGCGAGCCAGGGCCGGATCAGCTGCTCCAGGCCGACCGCCCGCAGCAGTGTGTCGGCGACGCCGTCGGGCTGGTAGAAGACCCGCCAGACCAGCGCGGTCACCACCAGCGAGAACACCACAGGGGTGAACAGCGCCGCCCGGTAGAAGCCGACAAAGCGCCGCTCCTTCTGCAGGACGAGCGCCATGCCGAACCCGCCCAGCACGGAGAGGCCGCCGAAGAGCACCAGCCAGATCACCGTGTTGACCAGCGCACCCCGGAAGGTGGCGTCGCCGGCCAGCTCGACGTAGTTGTCGGCGCCGACGAAGGTCGGCGGTGTCATCCCGTCCCAGCGGGTGAGGGAGAACCAGAAGCCCTGGATCGCCGGCCAGAAGACCCAGACGCTCTCGACCGCGAACGGCACGAGGACGAACGCCACCAGCAGCGGCGACAGTCGAGCCGACCGTCGCCGCCGCCGGGTGGGGGTGACCGAAGTCGTGGAGATCGTTGCTGTCACGTCAGCCCTTGAAGACCTTCTCGGCGCCGGCCTGCCACTCCCGCAGGATCGCGTCGATCTGGTCCGGCTTGTCGATGAACTTGGTCAGCGCGGTGTCAGCGGTCGGCTGGAGCGCGTCGCTGGAGTCGCGGTTGAAGAACTGGGTCAGCTCCTTGGCCTCGTCCAGCATCGCCTTTCCCTTGACCACCAGCGGCGAGTCCGACGCCTTGGCCTTGGGGTTGGCCGGCAGCACGATGCCGGAGCTGGCCTTGACGTACGCCTCCTGGGCCTCGACCCCGGAGAGGTAGCTGAGCAGGGCCTTGGTGCCGGTCGGGTTGGCGGTCTTCGCGCTGGCGAAGAAGCCGTCGGTCGGCGCCTCCTCGGCCAGCGGCACCGCCGGGTCGATGATCGGGAACCGGAAGAAGTCCAGGTCGCCGAGCGCGTCCTTGGGTGCGGCGTCGGCGAAGAACGTGCCGATCAGGAACATGCCGGTCTTGCCGGCCAGCAGCGCGGTGGTCGCCTCCTGGAACGGGTACGCCTTGCCCTTGGGGTCGAAGTAGGGCAGGGCCTCGCGCCAGCGGGTGAAGACCGCCTTGACCTTCGGGTCGTCGAAGCGCTGCTTGCCGGCGAGCAGCTCGCGGTGGAACGGCGCGCCGTTGATCCGGATGTTCAGGTAGTCGAACCAGGCCGAGGCCACCCACGGGGTGTCGCCGAGGCCGATGCCGATCGGCGGGACGCCCTTGCTCTTCAGCGTCTCGCACAGCGCCAGGAACTCGGTCCAGGTCTTCGGCTCCTGCACGCCCCACTTGGCGAAGTTGGACTTGCGGTAGAAGAAGCCCCACCAGTAGTTGTTCATCGGCACGAAGATCTGCTTGCCGCTGGCGTCGGTGGAGAGGGTGCGCAGCGACTGGGGGTAGCCGTCCAGTGACTTCCACACGTCGGAGACGTCCAGCAGCAGGTTCTTGCTGGCGTAGTCGTTGGCGACCGAGCCCGCGTACCAGGTGTAGAGGTCCGGCGGGTTGGCCGAGGTCAGGTAGGTCGGCAGCTGGGTCCGGAAGGTCTCCGAGGCGATCGTGTTGAGACTCGCCGTGCCCTTGCCCTGCGCGTTGAAGGTCTCGATCAGCTTCTCCATCGCCGCCTTGGCCTGCGGCGAGGAGAGATTGGACTGGATGGTGACAGCGCCCGAGCCGTTGCTCGCGGTCGGCCCGCTGGCGGAGCTGGCGCACGCGCTGAGGAACGAGCTGGCGCCGAGCGCGCCCAGTCCGGCGAGCCCAAGGTGGCCAAGGAATCGCCGGCGACCGGGGTCGAAGTCGCTCACGGAGGTATCCCTTCCTTTACGACACTCAGCGTCACCACGCGATGTGTCGTCCATGTGAATGCTGTGACCAGAAGGTTGCATCGGCCGTCGCCGGCTGTCAAGATATCTTCGTAATTAATGATTAGACGAGACCAAGGCGAGGGTCAGGTGGATCAGCTTATGCGTCGGCTTGAGGGCAAGAACGCGCTGGTCACCGGTGCGATGGGTGGGATCGGCACGGCCATCGCCCGGCGACTCGCCGCCGAGGGGGCAGCGGTCGCGCTGCTCGACGTGACCGATTCGGCCCCACTGGCCGAGGAACTGACAGCGCGAGGCGACCGCGCACTGTCCGTAGTGGGCGATGTCAGCGACGAGGCCGACTGGACGGCCGCCGTGAGCGCCGTACGGGACCGCCTCGGCCCAGTCGACATCCTGGTCAGCACCGCGTACGCCGTGCGGGTCGCCCCGGCGCACGAAACCAGCCGGCAGTCCTGGGACCACCAACTCGGCGTCAGCCTCACCGGCTCGTTCCTCGGCGTCCGCGCCTGCCTGGACGACCTGCGGGCGCGCTCCGGTGCGGTGGTGCTGATCTCCTCGGTGCACGCGCTGGTCGGGTTGCCCGGCCGGCCCGCGTACGCCGCGGCCAAGGGCGGCCTGGTCGCGCTCGGCCGCCAACTCGCCGTCGAGTACGGCCCGCAGGTCCGGGTCAACACGGTGCTGCCCGGGCCGATCCTCACCGCCGCCTGGGCCGACGTGTCCGAAGAGGACCGTCAACGCAGCATCGCGGAGACCGTCACGAAGCGCTTCGGCACACCGGACGAGGTGGCCGCCACCGTCGCCTTCCTCGCCTCGCCGGACGCCGCGTACGTCACCGGCGCGAGCCTCGTGGTGGACGGTGGTTGGACAGCGGTGAAAGCCTCGGCCTGAGAGATCGATACCGACCAGCGAAAAGGCCAGGAGCATTGGCACAGTACGCACGCCGCGGCGTCCACGGGCAGACAGTCGAAGCGATCGCCCGTCGCATCCTCACCGGCGAGATCGCCGCCGGCGCGACGTTGAACATCGTCGCCTTGCAGGAGGAGTTCGACGTCAGCCTCACCGCGCTCCGCGAGGCGCTGAAGGTCCTCTCGGCCAAGGGCATCGTCGACGCCCGACAGAAGCGCGGCACCTTTGTCCGGCCCCGTGCGGACTGGAACCTGCTCGACGGTGACGTGATCCGCTGGCAGTTCGCCGAGGGCACCGACCAGCGGTTGCTGGACCAACTGCACGAGGTGCGCGCCATCATCGAGCCGGCCGCCGCACGGCTGGCCGCCACCCGCGCCACCGAGGACGACCTGACCGCCCTCGACCGGGCGCTGGCCGAGATGGCCCAGGCCAACGGTGATCCCGCCGCCGCCATCGCCGCCGACCTCGCCTTCCACCGTGCGCTGCTCACCGCCACCCACAACGAGCTGCTGGAGCGGATGGAGGTGGTGATGGAGACCGGGCTCGCCGAACGGGACCGGCTGGTGCACGGTGGCAGCCCGCACGACGACCCGGTGCCCAGCCACCGCGCTGTGGTCGACGCGTTGCGCGACCGGGACGAGACGACGGCCGAGACCGCGATGCGTCAGTTGCTGGACAAGGCCGTCCGCGACGTCGAGAAGGCACGGGGACGAAGGGGCAGTCAGTGAAGATCGAGCGGATCGAGACCTTCCTGGTCGCGCCACGGTGGTTGTTCTGCCGGGTGGAGACCGACGACGGGTTGGTCGGGTGGGGTGAGCCGGTGGTCGAGGGCCGCGCCGAGGTGGTGCGCAGCGCGGTCGAGGTGCTCTCCGAACATCTGATCGGTGCGGACCCCCTGCGTATCGAGCAGCACTGGCAGGTGCTCACCAAGGGCGGCTTCTACCGGGGCGGCCCGATCCTCTCCAGCGCGGTCGCCGGCCTCGACCAGGCACTCTGGGACATCGCCGGTCAGGCGTACGGCGCGCCGGTGCACGCGCTGCTCGGCGGGCACGTGCGCGACCGGGTACGGATCTACTCGTGGATCGGCGGGGACGAACCCGGTGAGGTGGCCGACGCCGCCGCCGCGCAGGTCGCCGCCGGCCTCACCGGAGTCAAGATGAACGCCTGCGGGCGGCTTTCGCCGATCCCCACCTCGGCCGAGGTGGACGCGGTCATCGGCCGGGTGGCCGCCGCCCGCGAGGTGCTCGGCCCCGACCGGGACATCGCCGTGGACTTCCACGGTCGCGCCGGAATGGCCGCCGTCCGCCGGATCCTGCCCGAGCTGGCCGCCCTGCGCCCGTTCTTCGTGGAGGAGCCGGTCCTGCCCGATCAGGCTCACCACCTGCGCGACATCGTCGCCAGCACGCCGATCCCGGTGGCCACCGGCGAACGGCTCTACGGCCGGTCCGAGTTCCTCGGCCCGTTGCAGGCCGGGGTCGCAGTGGTCCAACCGGACCTGTCGCACGCCGGTGGGATCTCCGAGGTCCGCCGGATCGCCGCGCTGGCCGAGACGTACGGCGCCCTGCTCGCCCCGCACTGCCCGCTCGGCCCGATCTCCCTGGCGGCCAGCCTCCAGGTGGCCTTCGCGACGCCGAACTTCCTGATCCAGGAGCAGAGCATCGGCATCCACTACAACGCCGGCTCGGAGTTGCTGGACTACCTCATCGACCCGGAGCCGTTCCGTTTCGTGGACGGGCACATCGCCCGCCTCGACCGGCCCGGTCTGGGCATCACCGTCGACGAGACCGCGGTCCGCAAGGCCGCCCAGACCCCCCACGCCTGGCGCAACCCGGTCTGGCAGCACGCCGACGGGTCCTTCGCCGAGTGGTGACCGGCGTGCGGCCGGTGGCTCTGCGGGCGTCGTACGACGCGGCGCACGGCGGTCGGTGGACGAGTCTGCGCGGCGGCGACCGGGAGTGGCTGTGGCGTGGCCCGGAACCCGGCCGCCACGAGGTACGCCCCGACGGCGCGTTCGTCGACGCCGGCGGTCTGGAGGAGTGCCTGCCCACAGTGCGCGGTGAGCCCGACCACGGCGAGGTGTGGTCGCGGCAGTGGCGCGACGGCGGCCCCGGCACCGCGGTCATCGAGCGGCCGACGTTCACCCTCACCCGCCGGATCACCGACTTCGCCGGCGTGGTGGCGGCCGACTACCGGTTGGCCGCCGACCCCGGGTACCGGTTCGTCTGGGCCGCGCACGCCCTGCTCGACCTCTCCCCCGCCGCCCGCCTCGACGCGCCCGCCGGCACCCCGACCCGGCTGCACCCGGAGGCCGCCGCGCTCCTGCCACCGGGCGGCTGGCCCGCCGGCGAGCCATGGTTGACCGGCCCGTGGCCGGCCCCGGCCGGGCTGACGCTGGACACGTTCGGCAGGGACGACGGGACGGCGCTCGGCGCGGTGCTGCTCGACTGCGCCCGGGTCCAGGTCATCGACGGAGCCGACCGGCTGACCCTGGAGCTGGAGTGCGCCGACCAGCCCCGCGGCACCGCCCTCTGGCGCAACCTGGGCGGCTGGCCGGCGAACGGCCCCTACCGCAGCGTCGGCATCGAACCGATGCTCGGCGCGGCCTTCGACCTGGCCGACGCCGGCCCCTCGGACGCGGCGGTCGTCCCGCCCACCGGCGAGGTCACCTGGCGACTCACCATCTCCGCCCACCGCGACCACTGAGGACACCGGAATGAACCTGCTCGACGAGCTGCGTACCCATCGACTGTTGGCCATCGTGCGCGGCCCGGACCCGGCCGCCGCCCTGACCGCAGTGCTCACACTGGCCGAGAGCGGCGTCGCAGTGGTCGAGGTCTCGATGACCAGCACCGACGCGCTCGGCGTCATCCGCCGCGCCCGGGCCGCCCTCGGGCCCGACTTCGCCCTGGGTGCCGGCACCGTACTCAGCGTCGAGGACGCCCGCGCGGCGGCCGACGCGGGCGCCGGCTTCCTGGTCACCCCGGCCATCGCGGCGAGCCTCGCCGAGGGCGGCCGGCTCGGGCTGCCGGTGCTCGCCGGTGCTCTCACCCCCACCGAGGTGGTGCGGGCCACCGACGGCGGGGCCACCGCGATCAAGCTCTTCCCGGCCTCACTTGGCGGGCCCGACTACCTCGGCGCCCTGCGCGACCCGTTCCCCGGTACCGCGTTCGTGCCGGTCGGCGGTGTCGACGCCGACGGCGCTCGGCGCTACCTCGAGCGGGGCGCGACAGCCGTCGGCGTCGGTTCGCCGCTGCTCGGCGACGCCGTCCGAGGCGGCGACACGACGGCGCTGCGCGAGCGCGCCGCCGCCTTCCTCGCGGCGGTCCGGCCATGACCGACCTGCTCACCCTCGGCGAGACGATGGCGGCGTTCCGCACCACCGGCCCACTGCGACTGGGCGGCACCGCCGGTATCTCCGTCGCCGGATCCGAGTCGAACGTGGCGATCGGCCTGGCCCGGCTCGGCCACCGGCCGGCCTGGGTCGGCGTCACCGGCGCCGACGAGCCCGGCGAGCTGGTCCGCCGCACGCTGCGTGCCGAGGGTGTCGACCTGACCTGGTCCCGCGTCGACGCGACCGCCCCCACCGGCCTGATCCTCTTCGAGAATCGGGTCGCCGACATCAACCGCGTCACCTACCACCGCGCCGGGTCGGCCGGCTCCCGCCTGGGCCCGGCCGACGTGACCCGGGCCTTCGACGCGCCCGGGCCACCACCCCGGCTGCTGCACGTCACCGGCATCACCTGCGCTCTCGGCGTCGAGCCGTACCAGGCGGTGGTGGAGGCCGTGCGCCGCGCCCGCGTCGCCGGCAGCACGATCTGCCTGGACGTCAACCACCGCAACCGGCTCTGGTCGGTCGCCGAGGCCGCCGCCGTGCTGCGCCCGTTGCTGCCCTCGATCGACCTGGTGATCGCCTCCGACGACGAGTTGGCGGTGCTGACCGACGCGACCGATCCGGCATCGGCGCTACTCTCGGCCGGCGTCGCCGAGGTGGTGGTCAAGCACGGCGCCGATGGAGCGACCAGCCACAGCGCCACCGGCACCATCCACCGTCCAGCCCGGACGGTGCCGGTGGTGGACACCGTCGGCGCGGGCGACGCCTTCGTCGCCGGGCTGCTCTCCGGCTGGCTCGACGGCGCCGACGCGTCGGCCCGACTGGACCGGGCCGTCACCACCGGCGCGTTCGCTGTCGCCACCCGGGGCGACTGGGAGGGCCTGCCCGACCGGGCCGAGCTGGCGCTGCTCGACCACGGCCCCGGCGGTACGGTCCGCTGACGATCCTTTGGAGGAGCACCATGGAGCTGACCGAGCCGACCGTCTGGAGCACCGACCGGCTGGAGTTGGGTGAGGGCCTGCGCTGGGTCGACGACCGACTGGTCCTCGTCGACCTGCTGGCCGGGCGACTGTTGGAGACCGACGGCGACGCCCCGAACCCGCTGCGGGAGCTACGCCGCCTCGACGTACCGCTCGGCGCTGTCGCCCCGGTGGCCGACCGACCCGGTGAATGGCTGGCCGCCGCCGGGACCGGCGTCGCGGTGCTGCCCGCCACCGGCGACCCCCGACCGGTCGCCGAGCTGGTCGCCGACGCGCCCGAGCCGACCCGGATGAACGACGCGGTCGCCGACCCGCACGGCCGCTTCTGGGCCGGCAGCATGACGTACGCGATGGTGCCCGGCGGAGGCGCGCTGTTCCGCCTCACCCCGGGCGCCGAGCCGGTCCCCGCGGTGACCGGGCTGACCATCCCGAACGGGCCGGCGTTCGACGCGACCGGCACCACCATGTACCTGGCCGACACCCCGCGCGGCGAGATCGACCGGTTCACCGTCGACCCCGCCACCGGTGACCTGAGCGGGCGGGAGCCGTTCCTGCGGTTGTCCCCCGCCGACGGCGGCCCGGACGGCATGACGCTCGACGCGGCCGGGCACCTCTGGATCGCGTTGTGGGGCGGCTCCGCGGTACGCCGCTACCGGCCCGACGGGACCCTCGACCGGGAGATCCGGCTGCCCGCCACGCAGCCGGCCGGCATCTGCCTGGGCGGCCCCGACCTGCGGCGACTCTTCATCGGCACCGCCCGGGTGGGGCTGGACTCGGCGGGCCCCCAGGACGGCGCGCTGCTCGCGGTGGACGTCCCGGTGCCCGGCCTGCCCGCTGCGCGGGCCGGCGCGCCAGCGAGCTGACCGGAGGCATATCGGACGGCAGGGCGGGAACAACCGCACCGAAGCGCGGTAGCAGCCGACCGGTAGGGAGCGAGCCGATGAGCACAGTGGGGCGGACGTCGTGAACGGGCCGGTCGGCGACGAGCCGATGGGCGAGCTGGAGCTGGTGCACACCTTCACCGGCCCGATGCCGACCGGGGTGAGCGTCTCGCACCAGGGCCGGATCTTCGTCAACTTCCCCAAGTGGGGCGACGAGGGGCCGGCCACAGTCGTCGAGCTGCGCGACGGCCGGGAGATGCCCTACCCCGACCAGGCCTGGAACGACCCGTCCGGCGACGACGACGCGGGCGCGTTCGTCTCGGTACAGAGCATCGTGGTGGACCCGGCCGACCGGCTCTGGGTGCTCGACACCGGCAGCCCGATGTTCCAGCCCACGAAGCCGGGCGGCCCCAAGCTGGTCCGGATCGACCTGGACACCGACACGGTCGCCCAGGTGATCACCTTTCCGGCGGACGTGGCGCTGCCGACGACGTACCTCAACGACGTCCGCTTCGACCTGCGGCGGGGCGAGGCGGGGGTCGCGTACATCACCGACTCCGCGTCCACCGGGCCGAACGGGATCATCGTGGTGGACCTGGCCAGCGGGGCGTCCTGGCGGCGGCTGCACGACCACCCGTCCACCAAGGCCGAGCCGCTGACGTCGTTCCGCCCGGTGGTGGAGGGCCGACCGTTCCTCGAACGGCCGGCCGACGGCCCGCCGAAGCCGTTGACCATGGGATCCGACGGCATCGCCATCTCCGCCGACGGCACCCGGCTCTACTACTGCCCGCTGGCATCCCGGCGCCTGCACAGCGTCTCCACCGAGGCGCTGGCCGACCCGGGCGTCACCCAGGAGGCGGTCGCCGCGACAGTCGTCGACGAGGGCGACCGGGGCACCGCCTCGGACGGGTTGGAGAGCGACGACGCGGGGCGGCTCTACCTCACCGCGTACGAGCACAACGCGGTGCTGCGTCGACTGCCCGACGGCGAGTACGAAACGCTGGTGCACGACCCGCGACTGCTCTGGCCGGACACCATGTCGGTGGCCACCGACGGGTACCTCTACGTCACCGCCAACCAACTGCACCGGCAGCCGCAGTACCAGCGGGGCCAGGACCTGCGACGCAAGCCGTACGCCCTGTTCCGCACCCGCATCGACGCCGGCCCGGTACTGCTGCGCCGTTGATCGGGCCGGCGCGCTGGTCAGCTGGCCGGCAGGGTGCGGTCCAGGAGGTCGAACAGGGCGACCCAGTGACGCTCGGTGGCCTGCTCGTCGTACGCCGGGGTGTCGGCCATGGTGTAGCCGTGGTGCGCCCCGGTGTACACCTCGGAGCGGTAGCGCACCCCGGCGGCGTCGAGCGCCTCCTCCAGCGTCGCGATCTGCTCGGGCGTCATCGACTGGTCGGCGTCGGCGTGCCCGAAGTACACCTCGCCGGTGATCGAGGCGACGCCCCGGTGCGGGCTGTCCGGCGCCTCGGTGACGATCCGCCCGCCGTGGAAGCTGGCGATCGCGGCGATGCGGTCCGGGTGCGCCTCGATGGCCCGCAGCGCGTTCGTGCCGCCCATGCAGTAACCGGTGATGGCGACCGGGCCCGGTCGGACGTCGTCGCGGGCGGCCAGGAAGTCGAGGAACGCGGCGGTGTCCCGGCTGATCACCTCGGGGGTCAACGCGCCGACCAACGGCATGATCTTCTCGAAGAGCGCACCGCGCTGGTCGGCCTCGCCGAGCCGGGACAGGTCGAAGAGCGGCGCCCGACCGGCCCGGTAGAACAGGTGGGGCGTCAACACCAGGTAGCCCCGGGCGGCGATCCGCTCGGCCATCTCGACCAGGCGGGGGCGCGGCCCGAAGGCGTCCATGAAGAGCAGCACCGCAGGGAACCTGCCCTCGCCGTCCGGTCGGGTCAGACTCGCGTCCGCCACTCCGTCACTGGTCGGGATGTCCACCGTCGTCGTCAGCACCGTGCCTCCTCGTACGCCGATCTTGGTCCGTTCGGAACGTTACTCGCCGTATCGGCACCCCCGGCGGGCAGCCGCGTGAACGCGGCGTCAAGAAATGGCGCTGGCCCGTCGAAAGCGCGTATCGACCGGTGCTCCGCCGTCGCGCGGTGGTGACGATGGGTCCATGAGTCCTTGGCGGATGACACGCTGGGAACGCGGCGAGCCGCCACCCGGCACCGACACGGCCAGCGACCCCGGCGAGCCCGCGACCAGAGCGGACGAGCCGGAGCGGTGGCACGAGGCGCTGGTCAGCGTCCGGCTCGGCCCGTCCGCGCCCGGTAGTCACCTGGTGGAGTACCTGCGGCACGAGCCGTGCGCGGTCGCGGCGTGGTGGATCGCCGCCGACGTCGACGCCGTGGTCCGCCTCTCCGCCGAGAGCATCACAGTGCTGCACCGCGCCGTTGCCGACCTGCGCCTGCGCGCCGGAGTGGAGGTGGCGGAGGCCAACTACATCCTGCGCGCGCTCGACCTGACCACGCCGACCGACCCGCGTATCGCCGAGGACGCCCCGGCCCGTGTGAGGTCAGCGGCATGAACCCCCGCACCGACGCCCACCGCCTCCCGACACGTGTGGAAAGGACCAACCCGGCCATGGACGACGCCCCGATGATCTTCGCCGTTCCGGTGCGCGACCTGCCGGGACGGCTGGTGCGGACGGTGCGGACCGGCCGTTCGCCGCAGGGGCAACGGGTGGGCATCGCCTTCACCCGACCGGAGCTGCTGGTCGCCGCGATGGGCGCGGAGCAGCAGTGGGAAGAGCTGTGCGAGCCCGCGCTGCGGACCATGCTGCGCCCGCTCGGCATCGAGGTGATCCAGGTCGACCCGCTGCTGGTGGCCCCGCCACTTGACCGGGTCGACCCGGCACCCGCCTTCGGTCAGGCGCGTACGAAGCGCACCGCGTCCGCGACCACGTGGCCGTCGGTGTCCTCGGTGCGGATCAGCACGCTTCCGTCGCTGCCCGCAGTGAACTGGTAGGTGCCCAACGGCACCCACTGGCCGCCGGACTGTCGCTGGTTGACCGTCCGGGTGACCAACCCCCCGGAGTACGCGATGTCGACCGGCACGTTCGTCGCGCGGTTCGGGTCCGCGGTCCAGCGCAACTGCACCGTCCACGACCCGGAGGCGGGCAGTGAAGGGCGGAACCGCAGCCGGTTGACGCCCTTGGCGGTGTTGCCGTCGTGCTCGTAGTCCGGGCCGTAGTAGCCGCCGATGCTGGTGCTGCGCAGCCACGTTCCGGCCCTGGTGATGCCGCTGGACGCGGCGTTGTCCAGGATCACCTCGCTGGTGGAGCCCCACTCCAGCACCGCGCCGTCCTGGCGCAGCCGGGTCTGCAGGGTGGGCACGGAGACGGCCTGCACGGCGAGGTTCCCGGCGAGCGCCAGGGACGCCGCTGTGGCAGCGGCCTGCCCGAGGATCATGAACACGGGTTCCATCCGGATCGAGCCGTACGCGATGTGACTCGCCGAGAGACAGACCGGCACCAGCAGGTTGGCGCACTGCGCCTGGTGCGGCACTATCGCGCGGTAGCTCACCGGGTACGGCGCCGGCACGCCGATCTGCACGTCTCCCTCGTTGCGCACCCTGCCGTCGACGACCACCCGCTGACAGTTGTGCGAGTCCATCGTGTAGCTGGCCAGTCCCACCGAGTCGGTGGCGCGTACCCGGCCCCGACAGTCGGCCTCGGTCATCACGTACGCGGAGATCATCCGGCGTGCCTCGCGGATGTAGAGCATCGGTGGCCAGCCGCTAGTGCCGGTGAACTCGTCCACCGGCAGCCCCCACCGGGCCGTCGAGTCGCGGACCGACACCGGCAGTCGGGGGTCGTTGGCCAGGAACCACATCAGCCCCTGCTGGTAGGTGCGGTGCTCGGCGATGATGCTCTCGCGCGTGGCCCAGCTCGCCGTGGGGTACGCGTAGTTGAAGCCGATGTTGTCGGTCGACACGGCACCGTTGTTGTTGGAGTCGGTCTTCCCGCCGCCGACCGAGTGGGTGGTGAAGTACGGTCCCGCGTAGCCGGCCTGGATGTGCCGCAGCAGCAGCTCGTACCGGATCGGGTCGTACCCGGACGGCTTGCCGAACGGGATCCGGTTGGCCGCCTGGGTCAGGCACATCCGGAAGCAGTACGCCTGGATCTTGTCGTCGCCGCTGCCCTGCGGGGCGAGCGGTGTGGCGGAGATGCCCGGCAGCAGCCCGCTGGCGGGCGAGCCGGCCGTCACGTACGGGTCGACGGGGTAGGCGAACTGGTGGGTGTTGCGCGACTGCACCCCATTGATCGTCTCGCCGTAGGTGTCGTTGGACTCCCGCCCGACGGTGAACCCCACCCCGGCCATGGCCAGCAGATCCCCCTCGTAGGTGGCGTCGACGAACACCCCGCCCCGGTAGATCGACCCGTCCTCGGTGCGCAGCTCGGTGATCCGGTTCCCGGTTCGGCCCAGGCCGGCCAGCCGGGCGTCGACGACCACCGGCACGCCCGCCTCAGCCAGCATCTCGGCGAAGACGGCGGTGGCGACGCGCGGTTCGAAGGTCATCCGCAGCGGCGACGTCGGCGTGAGGGTTCCGCCGTGGTACTTCACGTACACCCGGCGGTAGAACTCGGCGGCCAGCCCGCCGATGGACGCCTGGACGCCGGTGTCGGTGGCGCCCAGTCCGGCGGTGCTCAACCCGCCGACGTGGCCGGTGGGCTCCACCACCACTGCGGTGCGGCCGAGCCGGCGCATGGTGATCGCGGCGGCCAGCCCGCCGGAGGTGGCGCCGTAGACGACAAGGTCGGCGGTGGTGACGGCGGCTCGGGCGGGGACGGCCCGGAACGGGTCGGTGAGACCGGCCAGGACGAGGCCGGCACCGCCGGCGACGAGCAGCCGACGACGGGACAGGGGCAGGGGCAGGGGCACGGACACGGCGGGCTCCCGAGGGGTAACCGGTGAAGGGGACGGTTACAGAAGCACGCCGCTGCCGCTGCGAGAGAAATTCTTCAATCTCTGCCGGCGGGTGTCAACGGTTCACGGCCGGTAGCGGTAACCCATTCCCGGCTCGGTGATGAGGTGGCGGGGGCGGGCCGGGTCGTCCTCCAGCTTGCGCCGAAGCTGGGCCAGGTACTGCCGCAGGTAGTTGGTCTCGTTCTGGTATTCCGGCCCCCACACGTCCTGGAGGAGCTGACGTTGGCTGACCAACTTGCCGGGGTGACGCAGCAGCTTCTCCAGCACGCTCCACTGGATGGGGGTCAGCTTGACCTCGGTGCCGTCGTCACGCAGCACGCTGTGGTCGGCCAGGTCGACTGTGTGCTGGCCGATCCGCAGAGCCGGCACCGCTTCGCTGGGCGCGCCCAGGCGGCGGGTCACCGCGCGGATGCGGGCCAGCAACTCCTCGACCCCGAACGGCTTGGTGACGTAGTCGTCGGCGCCCGCGTCCAGCGCCGCGACCTTGTCCTCGCTGCCGGCCCGGCCGGAGAGCACGATGATCGGCACTGTGGTCCACCCGCGCAGGCCCCGGATCACCTCCACGCCGTCGATGTCGGGCAGGCCGAGGTCCAGCACCACCAGGTCGGGCGGGTGGCTGGCGGCGGCCTTCAACGCGGCGGCCCCGGTGCCGGCGACATCCACGTCGTACCTGCGGGCGCGCAGATTGATGCGCAGGGCGCGCAGGATCTGCGGTTCGTCGTCGACGACCAGGATGCGCGTCATTCCTGCGGCCCCTCCGAGCTGGTCGGCGCGGCGGGCAGCCGCAGCACCATGGTGAGCCCACCGCCGGGCGTGGTCTCCGGGGTGATGCTGCCACCCATCGCCTCGGCCAACCCCCGGGACAGGGCAAGCCCGAGACCGACGCCGGTCTGGTTGTCCCGGTCGCCGAGACGTTGGAACGGCAGGAAGACGTGCTCCCACTGGTCCTCCGGGATGCCCGGCCCCCTGTCGATCACCCGCAGCTCCACCTGGCCGGCGTGCGCGCTGGCGGTGATCGTGGGCGGTTGATCCGGCGGGCTGTAGCGCAGCGCGTTGGCGACGATGTTGACAAGCACCCGTTCCAGCAGGCCCGGGTCGGCGGTGGCGGCCGGCAGGTCGGCCGGGATGTCCGTCCCGACGGTCGCGGCCGCCGGACCAAGTTCGTCCAACGCCAGGGGTACGGCGTCCTCCAGGCCGATAGCTGTCGCCGAGATGCCCAGCACGCCCGCCTGGAGCCGGCTCATGTCCAGGAGGTTGCCGACCAGCCGGGCGAGCCGGTCCAGCGACTCCTCGGCGGTCTCCAGCAGCTCCTCGCGGTCGGACTCGTCGAACTCGATGTCGTGGCTGCGCAGGCTGGTCACTGCCGCCTTCGCGGACGCCAGTGGCGTACGCAGGTCGTGGCTGACCGCCGCGAGCAGCGCGGTGCGCATCCGGTCGGCGGCGGCGAGGGGCCGGGCGGTGGCGGCCTCCTGGGCGAGCCGTTCCTGGCGCAGCGCGACGGCGGCCTGGGCGGCGAACGCCTCGACGATCCGCCGGTCGGCGGCCTCCAACCGCCGGCCGCTGAGCACGACGGTGATCCGGTCGTCGACAGGTACCGCCGTCTCGCCAGCGTCAGGCGTGCAGGCCGGCTGCTCGCCGACGCTGGCCACCACACACCAGGCGTGCTCCTCGCGGGCCCGTTCTGGTCGCCCGCTGGCCTCCTCGGCCAACTCCAGCACGCTCACCGCGCGCAGCCCGAAGGTCTCCCGGAGCTGATCGAGCAGTGCGGGCAGCGGACGTTCGCCGCGCAGCACGCCACCGGCGACGGCGGCGAGGGTCTGCGCGTCGGCGGCGGCCCGCGCGGCCTCCCGGGTACGACGGGCAGCAACGTCGACGATCCAGCTCACCGCGAGGGCCACCCCGACGAAGACGGCCAGGGCGAGCAGGTTGTCCGCCTCGGCGATGGTCAGCGTGCGGAACGGCGGCGTGAAGAACCAGTTGAGCAGCAGCGAGCCGCCGAGCGCGGCCACCAGGGCCGGCCACACCCCGCCGACCAGCGCGACCCCGACGACCCCGGCGAGGAACAGCAGGATGTCGTTCGTCAGCGTCAGGTCGGGCAGTGTCTTCAGCAGCACTGTGAGCAGCGGCATGCCCAGCACCGCCAGGCCGAAGCCGAGCAGCCTGCGGCGTCGGGACAGCGCCGCCGGTACGGCCGCCGCCCGGCGACCCTTGCCGGCCTGCTTGTGGGTGACCAGGTGAACGTCGATCGAGCCGGAGAGCGCTGTGGTGGTCACCCCGACACCCCTGGCGAAGATCTGCGCGAGGCGACCCCGCCGGCTGGCCCCCAGCACCAACTGGGTGGCGTTCACGCCCTGGGCGAAGTCCAGCAGCGCGGCCGGCACGTCGGTGCCGAGCACCTGGTGGTACGTGCCGCCCAGGCTCTCCACCAGCACTCGTTGCCGGGCCAACTGGGCCGGGTCGGCGCCGGCCAGGCCGTCGCTGCGGGCCACGTGCACGGCGAGCAGGTCGGCGCCCTTGCTGCGGGCCGCGACCCGGGCCGCACGACGGATCAGCGTCTCACCCTCCGGGCCACCGGTCAGCGCGACCACCACCCGTTCCCGAGCCTCCCAGGTGGCCGCGATCCCCTGCTGGCTGCGGTAGCGGTCGAGCTGCTCGTCGACCTTGTCGGCCAGCCAGAGCAGCGCCAGCTCGCGCAGGGCGGTGAGGTTGCCGACCCGGAAGTAGTTGCCCAACGCGGCGTCGATCTTGTCGGGTCGGTAGATGTTGCCGTGCGCCATCCGCCGACGCAACGCTTCCGGGGTCATGTCGACCAGCTCGACCTGCTCGGCGGCGCGGACGATCTCGTCCGGCACTGTCTCCCGCTGGGTGGTGCCGGTGATCTGCGCGACGACGTCGTTCACCGACTCCAGGTGCTGCACGTTGACAGTGGACAGCACGTCGATCCCGGCGTCGAGCAGCTCCTGGACGTCCTGCCAGCGCTTGTCGTGCCGACAACCGGGCACGTTGCTGTGCGCCAGCTCGTCGACCACAGCGATCTGTGGCCGGCGGGCCAGCACCGCGTCCAGGTCCATCTCGGTGAACGCCGCACCGCGGTAGTCAATGGTGCGGCGGGGCACCTGCTCCAGGTCGCCGAGCATCGCGGCGGTGTGTTGACGGCCGTGGGTCTCCACGAAACCGATCACCACGTCGGTGCCGCGCGCGGCCCGCCGCTGGGCCTCCTCCAACATGGCGTACGTCTTGCCGACGCCGGGGGCGGCCCCCAGATAGATGCGCAGTTCTCCGCGTGGCACGGGGACCATCCTCCCTGGTCAGATGGGCGGGCGGGGCCGCGCCGGTCGGCACGGCCCCGCCCGCGAGAGTGCTCAGCGTGCGGCGAACTGCTTGTCGAGCGCGAGGTTGAGCTCCAGCACGTTGACGCCGGGCGCGCCCATGAAGCCCAGCCCACGCCCGCCGGTGTGCTCCTCGACCAGCTTGCGGACCGCCGCCGGGTCCGCGCCGCGCTCCCGCGCGACCCGGTTCACCTGCAGTTCGGCGTACGCCGGGCTGATCTGCGGGTCGAGACCGCTGGCGCTGGCGGTGACCGCGTCGGCGGGCACCCCCGGGTCGGCGGGCGCGTCGCCCCGGATCGGGGTGACCACCCCGCCGGCGGCCACGTAGTCCTCGCCGGGCTGGGCCGGCTCCACAGTCACCCCCTGGTACTCGGTGACGAAGGGCGTCGCCGGGGCGGCCTGGTTGACGCTGACCACCCGGGTGACCGGGCCGGTCAGGCCGTCGGCGCGGAAGACCGCGAGCACGGCGCCCACTCCGTCGTCGGTGCAGTACGGGCGCCCGCCGTCGACGCCGTTGAGCTCGCCGACCGACTTGCTGCGCCCGCACACCTGGGTGAGCAGGCTCTCGCTGGATTCCTCCGGGTCGGTGGCGATGGTGTCGACAACGCTCTCCGGGCCCAGGTTGCTGGCCGAGGTGGAGGTCGGGTCGTAGCCGTCGCCGGCGGCGGAGGGGCGGGACTGGAAGTACCTGGCGACGGGGTTGCCGTCGGCGTCGGTGAAGGACTGACCGATCAGCGCGCTGCCGACGGTCGTCCCTCCCGAGGAGATCAGCGAGCCGTCGGCCTTGTGGTTGAGGCCGGGTAGCTGACCGAGCGCTACCAGGGCCAGCGGGTAGACCAGGCCGAGCAGCACGGTGAAGACGAGTACGGCGCGCAGCGCGGCGAGGTGTTGGGCGATCCAGGTGGGTAGGCGCATCACGAAATCCCCGGGATGAACTGGATGAGCAGGTCGATGAGTTTGATCCCGATGAACGGCACGATGATGCCGCCCAGCCCGTAGACCAGCAGGTTGCGGCTGAGCAGCTTCGACGCGGCGGCCGGCCGGTACCGCACGCCCCGTAGGGCGAGCGGGATCAGCGCGATGATCACCAGGGCGTTGAAGATGACAGCGGACAGGATCGCCGACTCCGGGCTGGACAGCCGCATGATGTTCAGCGCGTCCAGGCTCGGGTAGAGGCCGGCGAACATGGCCGGGATGATCGCGAAGTACTTCGCGATGTCGTTGGCGATGCTGAAGGTGGTCAGCGCGCCGCGCGTGATCAGCAACTGCTTGCCGATCTCCACGATCTCGATCAGCTTGGTCGGGTCGGAGTCGAGGTCGACCATGTTGCCGGCCTCCTTGGCAGCCGACGTGCCGGTGTTCATGGCCACCCCGACGTCGGCCTGCGCGAGCGCCGGCGCGTCGTTGGTGCCGTCACCGGTCATCGCGACCAGGCGGCCACCCTCCTGCTCCCGCTTGATCAGCGCGAGTTTGTCCTCCGGTGTCGCCTCGGCCAGGAAGTCGTCCACCCCGGCCTCGTCGGCGATCGCCTTCGCGGTGCGCGGGTTGTCGCCGGTGATCATCACGGTTCGGATGCCCATCCGGCGCATCTCGTCGAACCGCTCCCGCATGCCGGACTTGACCACGTCCTTGAGGTGGATGACGCCAAGCGCTCGGGCGGGCGCACCGTCGACGTGCTCGGCGACCACCAGCGGGGTGCCGCCGGTGCCGCTGATCGCGTCCACGATCTCGCCGACCTGCTCGGTCGGGTGGCCGCCGTTCTCCCGTACCCACTTCATCACCGCGGCGGCGGCGCCCTTGCGGACCCGGCGGGCCGTGCCCACCGCGCCGGCGTCCACGCTGGCGTCCGGGGTGAGGTCTACGCCGCTCATCCGGGTCTGCGCGGTGAACGGTACGAAGGTGGCGTGCGGCATCACGCCGGGCTCGCGCTCGCGCAGCCCGAACTCGTTCTTCGCCAGGACGACCACCGAGCGCCCCTCCGGGGTCTCGTCGGCCAGGCTGGACAGCTGCGCGGCGTCGGCCAGCGCCGCGGCGTCTACCCCCTCCACCGGTACGAACTCGGCGGCCTGCCGGTTGCCCAGCGTGATGGTGCCGGTCTTGTCCAGCAGCAGGGTGTTGACGTCGCCGGCCGCCTCGACGGCCCGGCCGCTCATGGCCAGGACGTTGCGCTGCACCAGCCGGTCCATGCCGGCGATGCCGATGGCGGAGAGCAGCGCGCCGATGGTGGTGGGGATCAGGCAGACCAGCAGCGAGATCAGCACCACGCCGGTCACACCGGAGTCGGTGATCGCCCCGCTGTCCGGCGCCGCCGCCTGGTACGCCTTGGAGAAGATGGCCAGCGGCTGGAGGGTGACGACGGCCAGCAGGAAGATGACAGTGAGCGCGGCGAGCAGGATGTTCAGCGCGATCTCGTTAGGCGTCTTCTGCCGGTTGGCCCCCTCGACCAGGGCGATCATCCGGTCGATGAAGCTCTCCCCCGGCTTCTGGGTGATCTTCACGATGATCCGGTCGGAGAGCACCTTGGTGCCGCCGGTGACCGCGCTGCGGTCGCCGCCGGACTCCCGGATGACCGGGGCGGACTCGCCGGTGATGGCCGACTCGTCGACGCTGGCGATGCCCTCGACGATGTCGCCGTCGCCGGGGATGATGCCGCCCGCCTCGACGAGCACGACGTCGCCCTGACGCAGGTCCGGCGCGGGCACCGCCTCATCGCGGTAGGTGTTGGCCCGCGCGCCCGGCTTCCAGTCGATCAGCCGGGTGGCGATGGTGTCCTTCTTCGCCTGCCGCAGGGTCGCGGCCTGGGCCTTGCCCCGACCCTCGGCGACCGCCTCGGCCAGGTTGGCGAAGACCACTGTCAGCCAGAGCCAGATGGTGATCGCCCAGGCGAACACCGACGGGTCGATCACCGCCAGGACCGTGGTGAAGGCCGCGCCGACCTCCACGATCAGCATCACCGGGTTGCGCCACAGCGTGCGGGGGTTGAGCTTGCGGACCGCGTCCGGCAGGGACCGGATCAACTGCTTGGGGTCGAGCAGGCCCCCGCCGATCCGGTTGCCCTGGGTGGCGGGCGTGCCGGGGAGTTGCTCTGTTGGGGCGGACGTGACGGACATGTCCTCGTTCCTCATGATGGTCAGAGCCCCTCTGCCAGCGGACCGAGCGCGAGCGCGGGCAGGAAGGTCAGCGCGACGAGGACCACTGTGACGCCGACGACCATGCCGATGAACAGCGGTCGGTGGGTCGGCAGGGTGCCCTCGGACGCGGGGGTGGGTGCCTGGCGGGCCAGCGAGCCGGCCAACGCGAGCACGAAGATCAGCGGCAGGAACCGGCCCAGCAGCATGCACAACCCGAGCGCGGTGTCCCACCAGGTCGTGTTGACTGTGATGCCGCCGAACGCCGAGCCGTTGTTGTTGCTGGCCGAGGTGAACGCGTACAGCACCTCGGAGAGGCCGTGCGGGCCGACGTTGAGCGCCGTGGAGTTGTTGCCGGTGCCGAACGCCGCCGCCGTGCCGACGAGCACCAGGATCGGCGTGATCAGGAAGTAGAGCGAGGCGAACTTGATCTCGCGCGACCCGATCTTCTTGCCCAGGTACTCGGGAGTGCGACCCACCATCAGGCCGGCCACGAAGACCGTGATCACCGCGAGGATGAGTAGGCCGTACAGCCCCGAACCGGTGCCGCCCGGCGCGACCTCGCCGAGCATCATGTTGACCATCGTCATCATGCCGCCGAGCGAGGTGAACGAATCGTGGAACGAGTTCACCGCACCGGTCGAGGTGAGCGTGGTGGCGGCGGCGAAGGTGGCCGAGTTCGACACGTCGAACCGCACCTCCTTGCCCTCCATCGCCGCGCCGACCGCCTGCGGCACCGTGCCGTGGCCGGCCAGCTCGAAGATGTTGGTGATGGCGACGCTGAGGAACGCGAGGATGCCCATCACCGCGGCGATGGCATAGCCCTGCCGGTTCTGCCCGACCATCCGGCCGAAGACCCGGGGCAGGCTGAACGGGATCAGGAAGATCAGGAAAATCTCCAGCCAGTTCGTCCAGGTGGTGGGGTTCTCGAACGGGTGCGCACTGTTGACGTTGTAGAAGCCGCCACCGTTGGTGCCCAGCTCCTTGATCACCTCTTGGCTGGCCACCGGACCACCGGTGATGGTCTGGGTGCCACCGGTCAGCGTGCTCACGTCGGTGCCGGCGGACAGGTTCTGCACCGCCCCGCCGATCATCAGCGCGAT
This sequence comes from Micromonospora sp. NPDC048842, assembly GCF_040649935.1. Lineage (NCBI taxonomy): Bacteria > Bacillati > Actinomycetota > Actinomycetes > Micromonosporales > Micromonosporaceae > Micromonospora > Micromonospora sp. NPDC048842. The sequence continues at coordinate 209,173 of NZ_JBEZGK010000011.1, forward strand.
CGCGCCGAGCACCGCGATCGGCAGCAGGATCCGCAGCGTGATCCGGGTCAGGTCGACCCAGAAGTTGCCGAGCTGCCCGGTGCGGCTGCGGGCGAAGCCGCGTACCAACGCGACAGCCACAGCGATGCCGACCGCCGCCGAGACGAAGTTCTGCACTGCCAGGCCGGCCATCTGCACCAGGTGGCCCATCGTCGACTCACCCGAGTACGACTGCCAGTTCGTGTTGGTCACGAACGACACGGCAGTGTTCCACGCGCCGTGCGGCACCACCGGGTCGAACCCCAGCGACAGCCACAGGTGGTTCTGCACCCGTTGGAACAGGTACAGGAACAGGATCGAGACCGCGGAGAACGCCAGCACGCTGCGGGCGTACACACCCCAGGTCTGCTCGGCGGCCGGGTTGACCCCCACCAGACGGAAGACTCCCCGCTCGACCCGCGACTGCTTCGTGCCGGAGACCGCCCGCAACATGTAGTCGCCGAACGGCTTGTAAACGGCGACCAGGGCCGCCACCAGCGTCAACACGAAGATGACGCCCGCTGTTGTCATGGTCATCAGAAGCGCTCCGGAAACAGCAGGGCGAACACCAGGAACGCGCCCAGGACGACCGCGAGCACCAGACCGACGGCGTTGACAGCGTTCACAGCTTCTCCACCGCCCGGACCACCAGGGCGAGCACTGCGAACAGCACCACCGTCAGGACCACGAACACCACGTCAGACACGCTGACTCCTCAGCCGGAAAGGTTCGTCGCGACCGCCTTCCGGTCGCGCCGGGCAATCAAAGCCCCACCACCCGCCGGACGGCAGGGGTCATAACGCGACCATGACGGGGGCGAACCTTTTCTTGACGTGGTTTTCACACCTGCCCACTGAACAGGTGAAATGCGGCACAGACCCTCGGTGGTCCGCGGGGCGGCCAGGGCCAGTTGCGCGTCCTTTGCTCTGCTTCAACGGGCGCAACAGAGAGGCGCCCAAACCATTGCGTGGGTTGAAGCAGAGCAAAGGATGGAGAGAGGCCGGGCGCGGCTCCGGCGTCGTCGCTGGGCGGCGGCGCGGCGCTGGGCGGTGAGAGGTGCGGGGCCGGATCAGGCCGGACGGCGGGCCACCAGCACGTCGCGCATGATCGACTGGTCCACCCGGTGCCGCAGCGCGCGGTAGGGCTCAGAGTCGACCACTGTCAGGCCGGCGTCGGCCAACGCCGTCGCCGCGTCGTCCCGACTGGCGACGTGGGTGTTCCAGGAGATCCCGAGCGCACCGCCGGGGCGCAACAACCGGGCCCAGACCGGCGCGGCGTCCGCGAGCAACGACAGCGGGTCGCGGGTCAACCCCTGCCCAGCGGTACGACTGCCGTGCTGCACGCCGTACGGCGCGTCGGCGACGACCAGGTCCACGGTCTCCGGGCGGAAGAACTCCGCCGACCGGGCCGTATCGGCGTTGACCACGTCCAGCAACTGCGTCTGGCCGGCCTTGTGCTCCTCACGGGTCGGCGCCAGCTCGATCCGCACCCGCCGGCCGACCACCTTGCGCTCCCGCCGCACCGGCCCCGACTCCAGCACCCGGTGCTTGACCCGCTTCTGCTTCAGCCAGGTGGTGATGAACGCCCGGTACGCCTCGACGTCCTTCTGGTCGCGCTCGATCCCGGCGGCGTCGAAGCCGTACATGAGCGCCTGGTTGAGGGTGGTGCCCCGACCACAGAGCGGGTCGAGCACCCGAAACCGGCGGCTGGTCATCTCGACGGCCCAGTCCGAGGCGAGCAGTGTGACGTTGAGCAGCAGCTTGGTGAACTGCTCGTTGGTCTTGCCCGGGTACTTCTGGATGGTGAGCAGATCGTCGTCGTAGCGGTCCAGACGGCTCCACTCGATCGGCCGCAACAGCTCACCGACGATCTCGAACAACGCGTACCCGGCGGAGAGGTTACCCAGGACGGCCAGGTCACGCTCGGTCAGCCCGTCGCCGGTGAAGGTGATGTAGGACGCCCCTCCGACGACCTCGGTGTCCAGTTCGCCGATCCGGCCGTCCAGCGCCGAGCGGCCGAAGATCTCCAGCTCGGCTCGGGTGAGGTCGACGGCGGCGCGGGCGTACACCCGGTTGGTGGCGGGCAGGATCAGCAGGCCGTAACGCGTCATGATCCGGCGAGTATTCCACAACCAGTCACTGTCGCCGGGAACCGGAGCGGCTGCCGGAGCGACTACCGGTACATGGGGTGTGAGCAGTGGCGGGAGGTCCTGTCCGCGCAGTTGGACGGGGAGGAGACCGCCGCCGAACTGACGGCGGTGCAGGGGCACCTCGACGGGTGTGCCGAGTGCCGGGCCTGGTTCACGGCGGCGGCCGCGGTGACCCGTCGGGTCCGTACCCGATTGGTGGTTGAGGTGCCCGACCGGACGGCGGCGATCCTCGCCGCCGCCAGCGCGGCCCCGGCCCGCCGGTCACTGTGGCGGCGTGGCCCGCTGGTCGCCGGCCTGCGGAAGGTGCCCGGACGGGGCCAGCTCGCCGCCGGGTTGCGCGCGGCCTTCGGACGTGGCCCGCTCGTCGCCGGCCTGCGGTCGGCGCTCGGGCTGCTCGGCGCTGTGCAACTGGTGCTCGGTCTGGCCCAGGTGGGCCGGGGCGCGACCGCCGATCACCTGCACCCCACCGGCCAGCACCTGTGGCACGAGTCGGCGGCGTGGAACGTGGCAGTGGGCGCGGGCTTCCTCTTCGTGGCGCTGCGCCGCAGCCCACCCGCCGGGCTGCTGCCGATGCTCAGCGCGTTCGTCGGCACGTTGCTGCTGCTGTCGGTAAACGACCTGGCCACCGGTTCGGTGGGCGGGGAACGGCTGATCAGCCACGGCTTCCTGGTGGTCGGCTACCTGATCACCGTGCTGCTGTCCCGGCCCGGGCTGCGCCCCGGTGGCCCGGCACCACAACGGCAGCCGACACCGTCGCGCTGGCGGTTTGGGGCCGACGAGGTGGACCGGCCGCTGCGCGTGGTAGGCCCCGAGTCCTATCCAGTGCAGGCCGCCGATCGGTACGCGGCACCGGCGGCGCATGCCGGTCGATCCACCCGCACCGGCGAGGCCGACGAGCGGCGGGCCGCCTGATCGGCTGAGTCAGCCCACCTGCCGCTGCCGCGCGCGATGGGCGCGCAGGTTGGTCGGGTGCCCACAGGCGCGTACGGAGTGCCAGACTCCGCTGTTGTTGCGGGAGCGGTCGTAGAACGCCACTCGGCAGCGGGGGTTGCGGCAGGTCTTGATCCGCCGTCCGACGTCGGCGAGCTGCGCCTCGAACAGCGTGGCGAGGACGAGCGAGACCAGCAGATCGGCACCGACCCCGGCCGGGTCGAGGTGGACGGATCCGCCTCGATCGAGTCGGAGGGTGGCGCCGCTGGTACGAGATCCGGTCGAAACCCGGTACGACGCCGTGACGGGTTGCCCGGGGTCGGGCGTGACGTGGAGCCTGGCATCGATCTCGTCCAGCAGCTCCTCGCGAAAGATCCGTAGTGCCCGGAGCCCCGCGGCGTCGAGCGTGACGTCGGGCGCCGGGCGCCCGGTGGCCGTCGACCACTGCCCGACGGCCACCCGTGCCCACTCGGTAGCGCTGCCCAGATCGTCCAGGAGGTCCGGATGCCGTGGCGCGCCGGCCGAGATCGTGTTGAGCAGATCCTGGACGAGCCCGAGGCCGCCCGGGGCGTGGTCGATGCCGTACCTCGCGGTGGCGATCCACGGCCCGGCCACCGCATCGACCGTGCGTTCGGGCATGGAGGGCGTCATCAGCTCACTTCCCGAGCAGGGCAAGTGCCCCGTACCACGCCGGTCCCGGATTCACCCAGTCTGGGTAGAGCCGCACCATCTCGTCGAAGAACTCGCGGGCTGTCGACTTCTCGGCCAGCAGTCGCTCCACGTTCAGCAGGTACTCCCGTGTCAGGTCGACGCTTGCCGGGTCGTCGGGGCGGTCCCGATTCTTGTGGCCGGCGACGACTGCGCGCGGCGCGAGCGCTTCGACGCGGTCGAGGGCGTCAAGCCAATGCCTTAGGCCGCCGTCGACCGTCTCCACGATGTACTGGTGAACCCCGTTGTAGACCACGTCACCGGCGACCACCAGGCCGATCGACGGAACGTGCAGGACAGTGGTCTGATCGGTGTCGGTGTGTCCGGTCTCGACGGGCTGGATGAGATTGCCCTCGAGCAGGAACCCTTCGGCCGGCACGGACACCGCATCGACCGGCGACTCCGGGATGAGGCCGGGGAAGACCCGGTCGAACAACTCGCTCCGTCCGACGGTGGCCTGCTGGTGCATGACCTCGATGGTGCCGGGCGTCGCGTAGGTGACCGCGCCGGGGAAGCGCTTGACCAGCTCACCCGCGCCGAACCAGTGGTCGCCATGCCCGTGGGTGGCGTAGATGTACGTCAGCCGCTTACCCGACTGTGCGATCCAGTCGCCCACCTTCGAGATCTGCTCGTGGGTGAACGGTGGATCCACGAGGAGCGCCTCCTCGGCTCCGAAGATCAACGTTGAAGAGACCGGATTCCAGTGGATCCGTGACCCGTCCGGCATGCGCTGGTCACCCGCTCGCACCGGACCGTCCGAGACAAAGACCTCGTAGGACAGGGCAGATGTGGTCATGTCTCCTCCTCGGTGACGCGATCGCCCGCATGTCGCGGATGGGTACCCGCCGACCATTGAAATAACCATAGCCACTATGCCTATTTCACTGCGATCATCACGCCCGTGGCCTGCGGCACACCACAGGTCGGGCACACCGAGGACCGCCGGCTGAAGGTGAGCCGGCACGCCACTTGGCCAGGGCAGGGCGGCCCGACCCGAGACCGGGTGCGGGTCCGGGCTGCTGCTTGCTACGCCCCAGGCCGAAGGTCCAGCCGCTAAGGCTGAGGCTCGGCCGGCCGGGTCGAACCGTCCACGGCGAGCACCTGCGGGATGACCTGTTCGACGATTGTCAGCAGGGTCGTGGTGAGCAGTAGGTGCACCTGGGCGCGGGTCAGCGCGCCACGTTGAAGCCATTCGCGGGCGGTCGAGGTGGCCAGACCCCCGTACGCCCGGACCATCCCGCGCAGCTCCTCGCGGTGCTCCGCCTCGCCGGCCAGCCCGACGGCGACCAGCATGCGGTCCGCGGCGACCTCCTCGGCCTCGGCGAGCACCCGCTCCACGTCGGCGTCGCCGCCCATTCCCCGGGCGGTGACCGCCGCCAGCCACGAGGTGCTGTGCCGGGAAACCACGTCGAGGAACCAGGTGACGCTGGCGTCGACCCGGGTCCGGAGATCACCCTTGGGCAGCCGCTCCAGGGCGACCTCGGGGATGGTCACCATGACCCGGACGACCTCCAGATAGAGGTCCTTCTTCGCACCGAAATAGTGGTTGACCAGGCCGCGAGCGACACCTGCCTCACGGGCGACGTCGGTGGTCGACACGTCCGCGTACGGGCGCTCACCGAACAGCCGGACCGCGCAGGCCAGGATCTGCCCACGCCGGGCGTCCGGCTCCAGACGGCGGCGGCGCGGAGCCGTCTCGACACTCATCTGCCCGACCCTATCGACAGCTCACCGACCAGCCGCCGTTCGTCACCATGATCACCACAGGCCCCGGCGACGCCGGACCAGGTGTCGGCCCAGGTGGCGCAGATTGGACGCCTCGGAGTAGAGCGCCGCGTTGACTACCGTCAAGTGATGGGTGAAGTCCCGGGTCCGCTGGTCGGTCCTCACGAGCTGCAAGACCTGCTCGGCGTGAGCCGGACCCGCATGCGCCAGCTCATCCGCTACCCGACCTTGCCCGCGCCGTTCCAACGGCTGCACGGCACGACGGTCTGGCTGCGTGCTGATGTCGAGGCGTGGATCGCCGAGCACCGCCCGCCGCGCCCCACCGACGGCGACGAGGCCGAGTAGTTCGCACGCTCCGCCTCGCGCCCCCACTCGCCGCCCGCCAGTGATGTCTGACAGCAGCGGGTTCGCGCGATCGATGCACCTCCACAACCCCGCGCCCCGCACCACGCACGCCTCGGGGCGGGGCATGCTCCCGCAATCTTGGACAGTTTCCGTTAGCTCGTAACGGAAACTGTCCAAGATCTCCGCGTACACGACAGTGGCAGCCTCCCCGTCGGCGCGCAGCCTTCCCGGCCCGCGTGCCGCCCGGACGACCGTCGATCATGGAGTTGTGGTGGGCGACATGGCCGCGCGTTCCCTCTTTGTGAAGCACCACAACTCCATGATCGACGACGTCTGGGGCCTGGGCCGGCGATCTCGTACTGCCGTAGCCCCAGTCAGCCCTGGCGGATCCCGCCCAGCGGCGCCGGGTTGCGGACCGGACGTCCCGACGTGTGCCTGGCCACCGGGGCCCGGCGGCTGATCACGACTTATTGACATGCCGCCAACAGCGCGCGAGGGTGGTGCACATGCCGACCCCCCCGCCCGACGGCTCCCCCTCCCAGTGGCGCGAGCCGGAGCATGACGACCTGGCCGAACTGGCCCGCACCTTCTTCACCAAGGAGGTGTTGCCGCACGCCGAGCGCCTTCAGGAGCAGGGCCATCCGGACCGCGAGCACTACCGGCGCGCCGGTGAGCTGGGGCTGCTCGGCCTGTCGGTCCCGGAGGAGTACGGCGGTGGGGGCGGCGGGTTCACCCACGAGGCGGTGCTGCTGCACGAGCAGGCGTACGCCGGGGAGAGCAGCCTCGGCCTGGCCGTCCACAGTGGCATCGTCACCGGTTACCTGGTGGCGTACGGCAGCGAGGAGCAGAAGCGACGCTGGCTACCCGGCCTGTGCAGCGGTGAGCTGGTCGGCGCCATCGCGATGACCGAGCCGGACGGGGGCTCGGATCTTCAGGCGATGCGTACCCGGGCGGTCCGCGAGGGCGACGACTACCTGGTGACCGGCGCGAAGACGTTCATCACCAACGGTGGTGTGGCCGACCTGGTCATCGTGGCTGTGAAGACGGACCCCGAGCAGCGGGCGGCCGGCGTCTCGCTGCTGGTCTGCGAGGTGGGCGGCGACCCGGAGGGCTTCCGGCGGGGTCGACTGCTGTCCAAGATCGGCCTGCACGCCAACGACACTGCGGAGTTGTTCTTCGACGAGTTCCGGGTGCCGGCGGCCAACCTGCTCGGCGGCGCCGAAGGGCTGGGCTTCGTCCAGCTCATGCAGCTACTGCCGCAGGAACGGCTGGTCATCGGCGTCGGCGCGGTCGCCGCCATGGAACGGGCGGTCGCGCTGACCGTCGCGTACGCCAAGGAGCGCACCGCCTTCGGTAAGACCCTGATGGGTCACCAGAACACCCGAATGGTGCTCGCCGAGTGCGCCACCCGCGCCCGGGTCAGCCGCGTCTTCCTGGACGACTGCATCGTCCGCCACACGCGTGGTGACCTGGACGTTTCCACAGCGGCGATGGCGAAGTCGTGGCTCACCGAGGGGCAGTGTGAGGTCGTCGACCGGTGCCTCCAACTCTTCGGCGGCTACGGCTACACGACGGAGTACCCGATCGCCCGGATGTACGCCGACGCCCGCGTCCAGAAGATCTACGGCGGCACCAACGAGATCATGAAGGAGTTGATCGCCCGTGCTCTCTGAGGCGTACGTCTATGACGCGGTCCGCACCCCGCGCGGACGCGGCCGGGACACCGGTGCCCTGCACGGGGTCAAGCCCATCTCCCTGGTGGTCGGCCTGATCGACGCGTTGCGGGAGCGCAACCCCGGCCTGGACGTTGGCCGGCTGGAGGATCTGCTGCTCGGCATCGTGACCCCGGTCGGTGAGCAGGGCGGCGACCTGGCGCGGGCGGCCGCGTTGCTTGCCGGGCTGCCCGACCAGGTGGGTGGGGTGCAGCTCAACCGGTTCTGCGCCTCCGGGTTGGAGGCGGTCAACTCCGCCGCCGCGCGGATCCGCTCCGGCTGGGAGCATCTGCTGCTCGCCGGCGGGGTCGAGTCGATGTCCCGGGTGCCGATGGGCTCCGACGGCGCGGCCTGGGCCACCGATCCGCAGACCGCGCTGGCCACGTCGTTCGTGCCGCAGGGCGTCAGCGCGGACCTGATCGCCACCCTGGAGGGCTTCACCCGCGACGACGTGGACGGCTACGCGCTGCGGTCGCAGGAGCGGGCCGCCAAGGCGTGGGCCGGCGGGTACTTCGCCCGCTCGGTGGTGCCGGTCCGCGACGGCAACGGGCTGGACATCCTCACCGTCGACGAGCACCCGCGCCCGGAGACGACCCGGGAGGCGCTGGCCAAGCTCACCCCGTCCTTCGCCACGATGGGTGAGGCGGCCGGCTTCGACGCTGTCGCGTTGCAGAAGTTCCACTGGCTGGAGGCCATCGAGCACGTCCACCACGCGGGCAACTCGTCAGGCATCGTGGACGGCGCGGCGCTGGCGCTGATCGGTTCGGAGCAGGTCGGTCAGGATCTCGGCCTCAACCCACGCGCCCGGATCGTCGGGGCGGCGGTCACCGGCGCGGACCCGACGCTCATGTTGACCGGGCCGATCCCGGCCACCCACAAGGCGCTCGCCGTCGCCGGGCTCACAGTCGACGACATCGACCTGTTCGAGATCAACGAGGCGTTCGCCGCCGTGGTGCTCAAGTACGTCCGCGACCTGGGCCTCGACCCGGACCGGGTGAACGTCAACGGCGGCGCTATCGCGCTCGGCCATCCGCTCGGTGCGACCGGAGCGATGCTGCTCGGTACGGCGTTGGACGAGTTGGAGCGCCGCGACCTGCGCCGTGCCGTGGTGACCCTCTGCATCGGCGGCGGCATGGGCGTCGCCACAGTTCTCGAGCGCTGCTGACCCGGAGGACGACAATGACCAACACCATCCGGTACGACCGCGGCGCCGACGACATCGTCACGCTCACACTGGACGACCCCACCCAGTCCGCCAACACCATGAACCGGGCGTACGCCGCCTCGATGAGCGCCGCGCTGGACCGGCTGGAGGCCGAGAGCGATCTCGTCGGCGTCATCGTGACCAGCGCGAAGTCGACCTTCTTCGCCGGCGGCGACCTGCCCGAGATGATCCGGGCCACCCGCGCCGACGCGCCCGACCTAGCCGCCCTGCTCGGTGCCATCAAACGGGACCTTCGCCGGCTGGAGACGCTGGGCCGACCGGTGGTCGCCGCTGTCAACGGCTCCGCGCTCGGAGGCGGCCTGGAGATCGCCCTCGCCTGCCACCACCGGATCGCGCTGGACGCGCCCGGCAGCCGGCTCGGGTTGCCCGAGGTGACACTGGGCCTCCTGCCCGGGGCGGGCGGTGTCACCCGGACCGTGCGGATGCTCGGCCTGGCCGGCGCGCTGACCACGGTGCTGCTCACCGGCCGACGGATGCGCCCGGCCGACGCCATGTCCGCCGGGCTGGTCGACGAGGTGGTCGCCACGCCCGCCGAGCTGCTGGACCGGGCGCGGGCCTGGATCGCGGCGAACCCGCACCCGGCGCAGCCGTGGGACCGGCCGGACTATCGGATGCCCGGCGGCACCCCGGCAAGCCGCTCGCTGGCCGCACAACTACCCGCCTTCCCGGCGACGCTGCGCAAGCAGCTCAAGGGCGCCCGGCTGCCCGCGCCCGAGGCGATCCTGGCCGCCGCCGTCGAGGGCGCACAGGTCGACCTGGAGACCGCCCTGACCGTGGAGACCCGGCACCTGATCGGCCTACTCACCGGCCAGGTAGCCAAGAACATGATCGGTGCGTTCTTCTTCGACCTGAAGGCCGTCAATGGTGGCGCGGCCCGACCGGCCGATGTGGACGCCGCACCGGTACGCCGGGTGGCGGTGCTCGGGGCCGGCATGATGGGCGCGGGCATCGCGTACGCCTGCGCCAAAGCCGGGCTGGACGTCGTGGTCAAGGACGTCACGCCGGAGGCCGCCGGCCGGGCCCGGGAGCACGCCGAGCGGTTGCTGGCCCGCGCGGTACGCAAGGGTCGCACTACCGAGGCGGACGCCCGCGCCGTACTGGACCGGATCACCACCACCGACAAGGTGGACGCGGTGGCCGGCTGCGACGCGGTCATCGAGGCGGTCTTCGAGGACCCGGCGCTGAAACAGCAGGTCTTCGCCGAGGTGCTGCCCGTGCTGGCGCCCGACGCGCTGCTCGCCTCCAACACCTCCACCCTGCCGATCACCGAGCTCGCCGCCGGCGTGGACCGACCGACGGACTTCATCGGCATGCACTTCTTCTCCCCGGTGGACCGGATGCCGCTGTTGGAGATCGTGGTGGGCGAGCGGACCGGGGACGTGGCGCTGGCCCGGGCGTTCGACCTGGGCCGGCGGATCGGCAAGACCCCGATCGTGGTCAACGACGGCCGGGGTTTCTTCACCAGCCGGGTGATCGGCAAGTTCATCGACGAGGCTGTCGGCATGGTCGCCGAGGGTGTCCCCGCCGCATCGGTGGAGCAGGCCGCCCTTCAGGCCGGCTACCCGACCGGGCCGCTGGCGCTGGCCGACGAGGTCAGTCTCACGCTGATCCAGCGGATCCGCCGCCAGTTCGAGGCGGCCAGCGAGGAGTTCCGCCCGCTGCCGGCGCACCGACTGGTGGACGAGCTGGTCGACGCGTACGACCGGCCGGGGCGCGCCGCCGGACGGGGCTTCTACTCCTACGACGACGGCACCAGGGGCCGACTGTGGCCCGGTCTCGCCGACCTGATCACCGACGCGGGTCGGGCGGTGCCGTTCACCGACCTTCAGGAGCGGATGCTCTTCGCCGAGGCGCTTGACGCGCTGCGCTGCCTCGACGAGGGGGTGCTGCGCACCGAGACCGACGCCAACATCGGCTCGATCTTCGGCATCGGCTTCCCGGCGTGGACGGGCGGGGTGATCCGCTACGTCCGGCAGTACGCGGGCGGCCCCGCCGGCTTCGCGGCCCGTGCCACCGAGCTGGCCGGCATCTACGGCGACCGGTTCACGCCCCCCGCCGACCTGGCCGACCGGCTCGCCGCCTTGCGGGCCGAACCGGCTGACGTCGCGTGATGGCGGCACGCGGCGGACCGTTGGCCGGGGTACGCGTGGTCGAGCTGGCCAGCCTCGCCCCGGCGCCGTTCGGCTGCATGGTGCTCGCCGACCTCGGCGCGGACGTGGTGCGGGTGGACCGGCCGGGCGCTCCGGGAGCGGGCCGGCTGGCCGCGCCGACCAGCGGGCCGTTGCAACGCGGGCGGCGGGTCACCGCGCTGGACCTGAAGTCCCCGGCCGGGGTGACGGACCTGCTGCGCCTCGCCGAGCGCGCGGACGTGCTGGTCGAGGCGTATCGGCCGGGGGTGGCCGAGCGGCTCGGCATCGGGCCGGAGGTGTGCCAGGCCCGCAACCCCCGACTGGTGTACGCGCGGATGACCGGCTGGGGCCAGGACGGCCCGCTGGCAGCCCGAGCCGGGCACGACATCGACTACATCGCGGTGGCCGGGGCGTTGGAGCCGCTGGGACGGGCCGGCGAGCGCCCGTACGCGCCGATGAACCTCCTTGGCGACTTCGGCGGCGGCGGGATGCTGCTCGCCGTCGGGGTGCTGGCCGCGCTGCTGGAGCGGGAGCGCTCCGGTTTCGGCCAGGTGGTCGACGCGGCGATGGTGGACGGCTCGGCGCTGCTCACCTCGTTCCTGCACGGGCTGCTCGGCACCGGCCTGTGGGCCGCCCCGCGTGGGCGCAACATGTTCGACGGCGGGGCACCGTTCTACGACACGTACGCCACCGCCGACGGGGGATTCATGGCGGTCGGCGCTATGGAACCGGCCTTCTACGCCGTACTGCTCACCGGCCTCGGCCTCGCCGACGACCCGGACCTGCCCGCCCAGTACGACCCGAGCGGCTGGGACGAGCTGCGCCGCCGTTTCACCGAGCGGTTCGCCGAGCGCACCCGGGACGAGTGGACGGCGGTCTTCGCCGACCTGGACGCCTGCGTCGCGCCGGTGCTCGCCCCCGGCGAGGCGCACGAGCACCCGCACAACGCCGCCCGGGGCACGTTCGTCGAGGTGGGCGGCGAGATCCAGCCGGCCCCCGCACCCCGCTTCGACCGAACGCCGACAGCGCGGCCAACCCCGGCACCAGATCCGGAGCGGGACGTCCTACCGGTAGAGGACATCCTCACCAACTGGCCGCAACACCCCTGACCAGGCGCGTGCAGGCGCGCCGACGGCCCGGCCTGCCGTTGCGGTGGCTGGTAGCGTTGACGACCTCACGATCCGCAACCTCCCGTCCGGCGGGAGGCGCAAGATCTCCGCTTTGCTGCTGGAGGGTCTTGCCATGGCTGAAACCGATCGGGTTGCGGCTGCCTCGCGCACTCGTCTGCACCTGCTGACCGCGGTCAACGCCCGGAAGGACGCGGGCAGCAGCCCCACGGGGATTGTCGGGCGGAGCCTCGCGCGGCAACTGCTGGACGCTGGGGACCGCGTGCGTGTTCTCGCCGAATCCGACCAGGTGGCTGGCTGGCCCGACGGGGTCGAGGTCGTCGAGGGGTCCATCACCCGGCCGCTCGATCACATCCAGGTCTACGACGACGTCGACGGCGTCTTCCTCGCCGGAGCCTCGCCGACGACGGTGCGGGATGCCCTGGATGTCGCCGGTGGTGCCGGTGTGCGGCGAATCGTCGTGCTGTCCTCGCACGGGCCGGAGTACGAGGAGAGCTACCCGCCCGAGACCTGGTTCTGGCTGGCGATCGAGCGGGCTGTCGAAGGCTCCGGGATGGAGTGGGTGCACATCCGGCCGTCGGCGGTGATGGGCTCGGTGATCGAGGGCACCTATCCGGCCACCGGCTCGGACTGGCCAGAGATGGTCAGGGGCGAGGGCACCGTACGGGAGGCGTACCTGGACGGCGGGCACTACCCCTTCATCCACGAGGACGACCTCGCCGCTGTCGCGTTGGCGGCGCTGCGTACCGACGACCATGTCGGCACTGTCCTCGAAGCGGTCGGGCTGCCGATCAGCAGCCGTTCGCGGGTGGCGAGCATCGCCAGAGCGGTCGGCCGCGACATCGTCGCCATCGAGGTGACGCCCGACTACAGCCGCGCGCGTTGGCGGCGTCGCGGCTGGCCCGACAGCGGTATCGACGTGACCCTGTACGCCCTTGAGGAGTACGGCACGCGCCTCGCTGACCTCACCCAGTGGACGCTCGACCAGCGGCCGGCCGTGCGCGAGATCATCGGCCGTCCGCTACTCGGCTTCGACGGCTGGGCGGTCGAGAATGCTCGACTGTTCCGCTGAACGTTCCGTCGAGTTGATCAAGAGGTTCGCGTCAGGGATTCGCCCTCTGGTGACGCAAACTTCTTGATCAACCGGGTTGGACGGGGATGGGGACGGGTGGGGGTGGGGGTGGGGGTGGGGGTGGGGGTGGGAGATCG
>NZ_JBEZGK010000012.1:0-219000 GCF_040649935.1 Micromonospora sp. NPDC048842
GGTGTACCGGAACTGGCCCTGCTGCGGCTCGGTGGCGTCCCACTTCATCTCGTTCTCGGCCACGACACTGTTGAACTCACGGTTCAAGATCGTCGCGTACACGCTGGTGGACAGCTTGCCCGTCGCGACGGCCGCGCCGAAATAACGACCCTTCTCGGCCGCCGAGGCACGGAGGGTGGTGCCGGCGCTGGCCGAGGTGGTCAGCGCCATCGTCATACCCGCGGCAAGGGCGCCGGTGACCGCGACGGTCACCGCCGCCCGCAGAACTCTTCTGTGCTTCATGCGGATTCCTTCTCTGTGGTGGTGCAGCGATGGAGGCGCAGCGCCCGAATCTGCTCCTGCGACGTTGGCGACGGCAGCACCAATCGCCGTCGCGGCAGCAGTGCGGGGAATCCTGACCCGACGTCCGGCATGCCCTGGGCGGACGTCGCGCTCCGAGGGGCCGCAGCAGGTTCGCCCGGTGAACCACAGGTGCGGCCGCCCTCAACCATCGACTGTGAGCGATAACATGCCGTTCGTCAAGTCGTAACCAGACGCACCGAACACGGGTCGTTCCGGTGGGACACGCGTCGCTGCCGGAGCCGCGCCGAGCACGGCCCCGGCAGCGCCCGTCACTGGAACGAGGCGTCGTCGACGAGGAGACTGTCGGTGCCCTCGGCCGTCTCGACGTAGAAGGCGGCGTTGGTCAGGGTGCCGCTCCACGACACGCTCGCGGTGCCGGTGAGCTGTGTCCAGCCGTTGACGTTCACTCCCACCGCCGGCGTCAGCTGCAGATAGTTCGTCGTGCCGTTCGCGGTCAGCGACAGCGTCGCCTTCGCCGACGGGGTGCCGCTCTGTGCTCGTACCCAGACGTTTGTGGTGTAGCTCTTACCGTTGGTGAGCTTGGCGGCCACGTCCTGACTGGGGCCGTTCCAGGCACCGGTCCGGCCGGTGATCGACAGCGACCCGCTGCCGCCGTGCGCGACTGTGGTGTTCCTGGCGAGCGTTCCGCTGCCGTGCACACCCCAACCCGTCGTGCCGTTCTCCACGTCGCCGTTGGTGATCAGGTTGGCGCTGCCGCCGCCGGTGCCGCTGAACTGCCACCAGTTGATGTTGAACAGGTTGCCGCTGCCGCCGGCGAAGCGCAGGTAGAGATCATGGGTGCCGGTCGCGCCGCTGACCGCGCAGGTGCTGGTGGTCCAGGTCTGCCAGCCGCCGGTGCCACCCACGGTGCAGGTACCAACGGTTGGGCCGGTGGCGCTGTCGAGGCGCACCTCGATCCGACCGCCGCTGGTTGCCGACGCGACCCGGGCGCTGAACGCTGTCGCACCCGCGCCGAACGCGACGCCCTTGACCTTGATGTAGTCGCCGTTCTCGATCCAACCGACGTTCATCCCGCCCTCGCTGGACGCCTCGGTCTCGATCCCCGAGCCCCACGCGATCGTCTCGGCCTCCTGTCGCACGTACGGGTTCAGCGTGCCCACCTGCGGGGCACCGGTGGTCGTCATGGTGATCGTCGGGAACAGGCCACTGCTGGTGTAACTGAACTTCTCCACAGCGACCGAACGGGTGTAACCACTGCCGCCGGGCAACGCCCCGTTGTGATAGAAGAAATACGAACCACCCTGGAAATCAATGACACCAGCGTGATTGGTGAAGCTGGCACCCTGCCGCGGCATGATCGTTCCCCGATATGTCCACGGCCCCGTCGGCCCGGTCGCAGTGGAGTACGCGATGAACTCCGAGCAGCACTCCGCCGCGAACACGTTGTAGTACAACCCGTTGCGCTTGAACACCCACGGCCCCTCCTCGTACAGCGTCGGCCGACTCGCATTACCGTTGCGGGTACCGAATCCCGCCGTCGTGAGTGGAATGCGTGTCGCGCTGCCGGAGAACGAGATCATGTCCGGGTTCAATTTCACGTACCACAGACCCGGGTTACCCCAGTACAGATACGCCTGCCCGTCATCGTCGATGAACGCGTGCGGGTCGATCTCGTTGTTGCCGACCAGTGGTCGACCGAGCGCGTCGCGAAACGGCCCGGTCGGGCTGTCGGCGACGCCGACGCCGATGACCATCTGCCCATTGGAGCGCTGGCGCACCGGCACGTACCAGTAGAACTTTCCGTTACGCGCAACGACCTGTCCGGCCCACGCGTTGGCGTCCGCCCACGCGAACGTCGCCAGATTCATCGGCGATCCGTGATCGGTCCAGTTCACCATGTCGGCGGACGAGTACACCCGCCACTCACGCATTGTGAAATAGGTGGACCCGTCCTCGTCATGGCCGGTGTAGAGGTAGACCCGGCCGTTGTGCACCATGGGCGCCGGGTCGGCGGTGTAGATGTTCTGGACGATGGGGTTGTCGGCCCTGGCCGTACCCGGGATCAGTGCGAGGAGACAGGCCATGCTTGCGAGCCAGGCGATGGCGCGCCTGGTCCGGCGAGCGGCCCGGGTTGCGGTTCGATCCTTCACGTTCACGATTACTCCCACAGAGAGTGCGCCGTGCGCGATGTTGACTGGACGAGCCGCCGCCGTCCTGACGGCCACTCGAACGGGCTTTGTCGTTCAGAAACCGATCATTGACCGGCAGTCGTGTTAGCGCTAACAGCTTTCGGTGAATGCCCCCTCCCCCATCTGACCTGCATTTTTGTGAGGCGCGGGATGACCGTCGTAGCCCATCGCAGCATTGAGGTATCGGCGTTGACATCGAAGATTTACGATGCACGGTACTGAGCGACCGGAGGGGCGTCAACGGCGGAGACATCGAGTCAGCCGTCACGCACGGTAACGCTTCGGTGATCGCGAGCCCGGCGAACGTCCGCTTCGGGCCACAGCCGCCACCGGCCCCGATGGCCCCGGGCCAGGTCGTCGCGGGAATGGGTCGGCGAGGTGCCCCGGGGGTTGCGGGCGTGTTAACGACGAACTATGTTAGCGATCACATCGATGTGCCGCGATAGCGCCAGGGATGGGCACCCGGCGTTCACGGCGACCGCGTCCCACCACCCGCACCGCACCGTCGCCGGCTCTCTGCCGCCGACGATCCGCCGCCATCGATGGCGGCCCCGACGTACCCGGCCACCTGGAGGTTCCCCATGCCACCCCTGCCCCTCAGCCGCCGTCACCTGCTCCAGGCCGCCGGAGCCACCGTGGTGGTCTCCGCAACCGGCGTCGCCGTCTCCCCCGGGAGCGCGTCCGCAGCCGTCGTGCCCCCGGTCCGGTCCGACATCGGCGTCTCGGCGTACGCGTTCGACCCGGGTCAGGTACGACTCAGCTCCGGCCGTTGGATGGACAACCAGACCCGGACGCTCAACTACCTGCGGTTCGTCGACGTCGACCGGATGCTCTACAACTTCCGCGCCAACCACCGGCTGTCCACGAACGGCGCCGCCACCAACGGGGGCTGGGACGCGCCGAACTTCCCGTTCCGGACCCACATGCAGGGCCACTTCCTGAGCGCGTGGGCGTACGCGTACGCGGTGCTGGGCGACACGACCTGCCGGGACAAGGCGAACTACATGGTCGCCGAGTTGGCCAAGTGCCAGGCGAACAACGGTGCCGCCGGGTTCGGCGCGGGTTACCTCTCCGGCTTCCCGGAGTCCGACTTCACGGCGCTCGAGGCTCGGACGTTGTCCAACGGCAACGTGCCCTACTACTGCATCCACAAGACCCTCGCCGGTCTGCTCGACGTCTGGCGCTACATCGGCAACACCCAGGCCCGTACGGTGCTGCTGTCCCTCGCCGGCTGGGTCGACACCCGGACCAGTCGGCTGAGCTCCAGCCAGATGCAGTCGATGCTGGGCACCGAGTTCGGGGGCATGAACGACGTGCTCGCCGACATCTACCAGCAGACCGGTGACAGCCGGTGGCTCGCCGCCGCGCAGCGGTTCGACCACGCCGGCGTGTTCGACCCGCTGGCCAACAACCAGGACCAGCTCAACGGCAAGCACGCCAACACGCAGGTGCCCAAGTGGATCGGCGCGGCCCGGGAGTTCAAGGCCACCGGGACCACCCGTTACCGGAACATCGCCAGCAACGCGTGGAACATCACCGTCGGCGCGCACACCTACGCCATCGGCGGCAACAGCCAGGCAGAGCACTTCCGGCCGCCGAACGCCATCGCCGGCTACCTCAGCAACGACACCTGCGAACAGTGCAACACGTTCAACATGCTCAAGCTGACGCGCGAGCTGTGGCTGCTCGACCCGAGCCGGGCGGACTACTTCGACTTCTATGAGCGCGCGCTGCTCAACCACCTGATCGGCGGGCAGAACCCGGCCGACAGCCACGGCCACATCACCTACTTCACCCCGCTGCGGCCGGGTGGTCGTCGGGGCGTGGGCCCAGCGTGGGGTGGCGGCACCTGGAGCACCGACTACAACTCGTTCTGGTGCTGCCAGGGCACCGGCCTGGAGATCAACACAAGGTTGATGGACTCCATCTACTTCTACAACGGCACCACGCTGAGCGTGAACCTGTTCACGCCGTCGGTGCTGAACTGGACGCAGCGCGGCATCACTGTCACCCAGACCACCAGCTTCCCGGTCAGTGACACCAGCACCCTGACCCTGAGCGGCTCGATGAGCGGGTCGTGGAGCATCCGGGTGCGGATCCCGTCCTGGACCAGCGGCGCCACGATCGCCGTCAACGGCGCTGTGGAGAACGTCACCACCACACCGGGCAGCTACGCCACTGTCACGCGTACCTGGGCCGCGGGCGACACCATCACCGTGCGGCTGCCGATGCAGGTCGCCGTCAAGGCCGCCAACGACAACGCCAACGTCGGCGCGGTCACGTACGGCCCGACGGTGCTGGCCGGCAACTACGGCAACACGGCCCTGAGCACCCTGCCCACCCTCACCGCCTCCTCGATCACCCGGACCAGCACCAGCTCGCTCGCGTTCACCGCCAGCGCGAACGGGTCCACTGTGAACCTCGGGCCCTTCTACGACGCCCACGGCTTCAACTACACGGTCTACTGGAACACCACCGGTAGCGGCGGCGGCAGCAGCAGCTACCGCCTGCAGAACGTCGGCACCGGGCTGGTCCTCGGCGTGCAGAACATGTCCACCGCCGACGGTGGTCTGGCCGTCCAGTGGAGCGACAGCGGCACCGCCGACCACAACTGGGTGGTCGTGACCGACGGCAACGCGGTCCGGTTCCGCAACGTCCACAGCGGCAAGGTGCTGGGTGTGGAGAACATGTCCACCGCCGACAACGCACGGGTCCTGCAGTGGGCGGACAACGGCACCGCCGACCACCGGTGGATCCTCGTGGACAACGGCGACGGGACCTACAAGATCCGCAACGTCAACAGCAACAAGCTGCTCGGGATCCTGAACGGGTCGACCGCCTGGGGAGCACAGGCCGTGCAGGATCCGGACAACGGCAGCGCTGACAACCGGTGGAGGCTGGTCCGCAACGCCTGATTTCCGCCCCGCTCGACGGGCTCACCGGCGCGGCCACCCGAAGGCCGCGCCGGTGACGCCGGGCGGGCGCCCGCCAACGGTCGTACAGTGGGGAAGGTCCTGGCCCCAGTGAACGTGGCGGACGTGTCGGCTCGTGCCGCTTCCGCCCGGAAGGAGCACAGTGAACCGCCCCCTCCGCACCACGCTCGGCGGGGCGTTGACCGCCGCCCTGCTGGCCACCGTCGCCGTCGCGCCGGCGCAGGCGCACCCCGCAAACCGGCCGCCAACCGTCCTCGCCCTCCCCGACGGGTTCCAGCCCGAGGGCATCGCCACCGCCGGCCGGTACGCCTACTTCGGCTCCCGCGCCACCGGTGCCATCCAGCGCGTCGACCTGATCACCGGACGGGGCACGACGATCGGCGCGGCCACCGGCACGCCGTCGCTCGGCCTCAAGGTCGACCCACGTGGCCGGCTCTTCGTCTCCGGTGGCACGGCTGGCGACGCTCGCGTGCTCGACACCCGCACCGGCGAGGTGCTGGCCCGCTACCAGTTCGCCACCGCCCCGACGTTCGTCAACGACGTCGTGCTGACCCGCGACGCGGCATACTTCACCGACTCGAACCGACCGGTGCTCTACCGGCTGCCGCTCGGTCGCCATGGGGCGCTGCCGCCCGCCGACGCCTTCACCACGATCACCCTGACCGGCGCGTACGAGCAGGTCGGCACGGGGGTGAACCTCAACGGCATCACCACCACACCGGACGGCCGGGCGCTGATCGTCGTCCAGTCCACCACCGGCACGCTGTACCGGGTCGACCCGGCGACCGGCGCGAGCACCGCCGTGGACGTCCCGGGCCACACCTTCACCAACGGCGACGGCCTGTTGCTGCTCGGCCGCACCCTCTACGTGGTGCAGAACCGCCTCAACCAGATCGCGGTGGTCCGGCTGAACCACTCCGGCACCGCCGGAGCGCTCACCAGCACCATCACCGATCCGAACTTCGACGTACCCACCACGGTGGCCAAGGCGCTGGGCCGGCTCTACCTGCCCAACGCCCGCTTCACCACACCGCCGACCCCCACCACGCCCTACACGGCCGTCGCGGTCCGCGCCCACTGAGCGACCCGAGGGGGTACGCGCCGCGCGTACCCCCTCGGCACCAACGCTCCGGATCTGAACAGCCGGTTCGGCCGCCAGTAGGATCACTGGCACCTCGGCGACGACTGTCGCCTCGTGCACCCCGGAGTCCGTGTGGCCGCCCGTCCGTACCGGTTCCTGCGCCGAACCCTGGCCGTGGTCTGTCTACTCGCCGCCGCCGCACTCCCGGCCAACCGGCCGACCACATCGCCGTTTGCCGGGGACGCCGCGCAGCCCACCGTCCTACGGATGCTCCAACTGAACCTCTGCAACAGTGGCCGCGCCGGCTGCTACAGCGGTCGAGCGATGGCCAGGGCCGCCGAGGTGATCAGCATCGAGGCGCCCGACCTGGTCACCCTCAACGAAATCTGCGCCGGTGACGTGTCCGACCTGCAGAGCGTGTTCCAAACCGTTCACCCAGGGCGGACCGTCGTGGCCGCGTTCCAGGCCGCCGGTGACCGCCCGAGCGGCGACGACACCCGCTGCCGTAACGGCCAACGGTTCGGCATCGGGCTGCTGACCCACGTGCGGACGCCAACCACCCCGCGCACCGTGTACGCCGGAACCCACCCGACGCAGGACCTCGCCGACCCCGAGGAACGTGCCTGGCTCTGCGTCGACGTCGACGGCGCCCTGCTCGCCTGCACCACGCACCTGTCAGCCACCGGCTACCGCGTCGCGCTCACCCAGTGCGACCACCTGCTCGACACCATCCTGCCGACGATCAGCCGCAACGCCGGGTACGCGCCCACAGTGCTCGGCGGCGACCTCAACCTGCGCGCCGGCACCGACCCCGACGTACGGTCCTGCACCCCGCCGGGCCATCAGCGGGTCGACGACGGCCGACTGCAACACGTCACGGCGACCACCGACATCACCCTCTGCTGTCGCAGCCTGGTGCCCATGCACGGGACGACCGACCACCCCGGGCTGCTGGTCGCCCTCACGATCGACAGCAGCCGACCCGGCCGACGGCCAGCCTGATCCGCCTCCGTACCGGGCGGAGGCGGCCGGATCTATGAGGCCGTCAGCAACACGGCGCGGGCCGGCCGCACGGCGTCAGCGCGGCGGCGTGTCCCGGCGGGACGGGAACGGGGTACCGGGCTGGCCGAGGGTGGAGCGGGCGCGCAGCCCGACCGGGTCCGGAGCAGCGGTGGGCGCCGGGGTCGGTGGCTCCGAGAGCCGCCGTCCGTCCAGGTACGCGGCGGCGGCCCGGTCGTCGTCGGTCGGAGCGGCGAGCAGCGCGTAGAGCAGACCGACCACCCCGAAGATCACCGCCAGCACGATCGGCACCAGCAGGGTGCTCACCCCGGCGCCGGTCACCTCACCCGCCCGTTCGTGGCGGTGCACCGACAGGGCGCTCATGCCGGTGAAGTGCATCCCGTTGACGGCGACCCCCATGACCAACGCGGAGGCGAAGATCGCCAACCCCCGCCGGACGGTCATCGCGAGCCACAGCGCGACGGTGGACGCCACCACGGCGATTACCACCGAGAGCACGACCCGGACCGTGTCGTAGCCGAGGCTGCCGTTGAGGCGCATGGCGGCCATGCCGGTGTAGTGCATGGAGGCCACGCCGACGCCGGTGAAGATACCCCCGGCGATCAGGCGTACCGGATTCAGCCGGCCGGTGCCCACGATCGCCAGGCCAATACCGACCGCCACCACGGCGATGGCCGTGCTGGCCGCGGTCAGCGGCACGTCGTAGCGGATCCGAGTGTTCTCGACGGCGAAGCCGAGCATGGCCATGAAGTGCATGGCCCAGATGGCGGTGCCGCCCAGCGCCCAGGCCGACAGCAGACCCCACCACGCCCGCTGGCCGTTCGTCCGGGCCGTGCGGATGCGCCCGGCACAGACCAGACCGAGAATCGAACCGAGCACGGACAGCGCATAACTCAGCGCGGGCGTAATCCACCCGTACTCAAAGTGATTGATCTCCGCCACGGCGGCTTTCTCCCCATTCGTTACCGACGCGTCAACAAGACGCCTCGGCAATGATCAGGGGTGCTGTGATCAGGCGCAACAGTGCCCCCCGGGCTATCCGAGGGGTGCCGTTGCGGTAACCGTCCGCTGCGTCGATTTCACCGACGAAAATGACTGAGCGTGACTATTACGCTGACGTGTGGTACGCGAGAACGCCTCGATTGACCGCCGCTATAGCCTGTCGAGCCGTCGACCGCAGCTCCGTTGTGGCACCGCCAGAGTCGGCAATCTGACCGAGCAGGTCAACGACCTGTCGGGCCCACCGGACGAAGTCACCGGCCGGCATCTCACCATCGATCTCGTGACCGCTGCCGAGCACCTTCGCCAGCGCCTCGCCCCGGGCCCACCGGTAGACGGGCCAGGCGAAACCGAGATCCGGCTCCCGGGTCGCCGTCAGCCCTCGCGCCGCCTCGTCGGCCTCGATCTCCCCCCACAGCTTCAGCGTCTCGTCCACCGCGTCGGCCACCGGCCCGCGCGGCAGCGACGCCCGCTCGTCGACATCGCGGCGCGCCTCGAACACCACCACTGACACCGCAGCGGCCAGCTCGGCCGGGGACAACCCGTTCCACACCCCCCGGCGCAGGCACTCGGCGACCAGCAGGTCCGCCTCGGTCCAGATCCGGCCCAGCATCCGACCGGCGTCGGTGACCGCGCCGTCGCGGGCAAGGTAGCCGCGCTCGGTCAGCAACGCCACGATCCGGTCGAACGTTCGCGCGAGGGACCCCGTACGACCACTGACGCGCTCGCGCAGCTCATCGGTGTCGCGCTCCAGCCGCCGACGCCGCTCCGCCCAGCGGGCGTGCTCCTCCCGCTCGGGGCAGGCATGGCAGGGGTGGTGACGCAGCTCGGTGCGGAGCTGGGTGATCTGGTGGTCCTCGCCGGTCACCTGCCGGGAACGGCCCCCGCGTCGGCCACCGTGCCGATCCAGGCCGGTGCCGCTGACCTCGGCGGCGAGATCCCGCCGGGCTCCCGGGGACCGGTGGTTGAAGTGCTTGGGCACCCGGATCCGGGCCAACACCTCGGCCGGAGTGGTGAAGTCGCCGGGGCTGACCCGCCCGGCCCAACGGTCCTGGGTGAGCACCAGCGGCCGGGGCTCACCGAACCCACCGGTCGCCGGGTCCAGCACCACGGCCAGCCCGGCCCGCCGGCCCGACGGCACCCGGATCACGTCGCCGACCCGCAGCCGCTCCAACGAGGCCACCGCGGCGGCCTTGCGCTGGGTCTGCCCCTGCCGGGCGATCGCCTTCTCCCGGTCGGCGATCGCCACCCGCAGCGCGAAGTACTCGTCGAAGTCGCCGTGATGGCAGGCGGCCTCCGCGCCGTACGCCTCGATGGTCTCGGTGTTGCGCTGCACCTGCCGGGCCAGGCCGACCACCGACCGGTCCGCCTGGAACTGGGCGAACGAGGACTCCAGCAGGGCTCGGGCCGGCTCCGCGCCGACGGTGCCGACCAGGTTCACCGCCATGTTGTACGACGGCCGGAAGCTGGAGCGCAGCGGATAGGTGCGGGTGGAGGCGAGCCCGGCCACCTGCCGTGGGTCGGTCTCCGGGGACCACACCACCACGGCGTGCCCCTCCACGTCGATGCCTCGACGGCCGGCGCGCCCGGTGAGCTGGGTGTACTCCCCCGGAGTCAGGTCGACGTGCGCCTCGCCGTTGTACTTGACCAGCCGTTCCAGCACGACGCAGCGGGCTGGCATGTTGATGCCCAACGCCAGCGTCTCGGTGGCGAAGACCGCCTTGACCAGGCCGCGGACGAACAGCTCCTCGACGATCTCCTTGAACACCGGCAGCATGCCGGCGTGGTGGGCGGCCAGGCCGCGTTCCAGGCCATCCAGCCACTCCCAGTAGCCCAGGACCGACAGGTCCTCGCCGGGAATGGCGGTGACCCGCGACTCGACGACCCGGCGGATCTCGGCCCGCTCCTCCGCCGAGGTGAGCCGCAGCCCGGCCGCGAGACACTGCTGCACCGCGGCGGCGCAACCGGCCCGACTGAAGATGAACAGGATCGCCGGTAGCAGACCTTCCCGGTCCAGTCGGTCGACGATGTCCGGGCGCAACGGGCCACGCCAGCGCGGGCCGCGCCGGCCGGCACCGGGCCCGGCGCTGCGCCCCTCACCCAGCTCCAGCCGCCGCGCGGTCTCCCGGGTGTAGCGCAGCAACTCCGGGTGCACGTCGTGCTTGCGGGCGGCGTCGGCGTCGTGGAACAGGTCGAACATCCGCTTGCCGACCAGCATGTGCTGCCACAACGGCACCGGCCGGTGCTCGCTGACCACCACTGCCGTCTCGCCGCGCACGGTGACCAGCCAGTCGGCGAACTCCTCGGCGTTGGAGACGGTCGCCGACAACGAGACCAGGGTGACCGAGGCGGGCAGGTGAATGATCACCTCTTCCCAGACCCCACCGCGGAACCGGTCGGCCAGGTAGTGCACCTCGTCCATGACCACGTACGCGAGGCCCTGGAGGGTGCTGGAGCCCGCGTAGAGCATGTTGCGCAGCACCTCGGTGGTCATCACCACCACCGGCGCGTCGCCGTTGATCGCGTTGTCACCGGTCAGCAGGCCGACCTGCTCGGCGCCGTAGCGGGCCACCAGGTCGTGGTACTTCTGGTTGGACAGCGCCTTGATCGGCGTCGTGTAGAAGCACTTGCGTCGCGCCGGTGGGGTCGCCGCGTCGACGGCGGGCACCGGGTCGTCGGGTCGCCCCCGCAACGCCAGGTGGACGGCGAACTCCCCGACCACCGTCTTGCCGGCGCCGGTGGGAGCGCAGACCAGCACACCGCTGCCCCGCTCCAGCGACTGGCACGCCTCCCGCTGGAAGTCGTCGAGGTCGAACCCCAACTCGAGCGCGAACTCGTCCAGCGCCGGAAACTGTGCGGCTTGTGCGGCCTTGCGGCGCGCCGCTGCGTACCGCTCGGCGGGGCTCGACATGGCACCAAGATTAGTGCGTGCCGCGTCATGTCACCCCACAAGGCCGTCCGGAGGCGCGGTCGGGGGCGGTCGGTAGGGTGCACGGCGTGCCGGACCATGCCGAACCGCCCCAGACCAGTCCGCCGGGCACCGCTGAGGCGCCCGCCGCCCGCCGGGCGTCCCGACGCCCTGTCAAGGCGGTGCTCTTCGACTTTCACGGCACCCTGGCCCAGGTGGAGGACCCCCAGCGGTGGGTGCTGGAGGCCGCGGCGGCGTGCGGCGTGACCCTGGACCGGGTCCGCGCCACCTCGCTGGCCGACCGGCTGCTGACCGCCGGACGCGCCGGCGGGCCACTGCCGGCACGGGTGCCGCCCCGACTCGCCGAACTGTGGGCAGACCGGGACCTCTACCAACACGCCCACCGGGGCGCGTACACCGGGTTGGCCGAGACCGTCGACGCCGGCATCGACGGCTTCGCCGACGCGCTCTACGAGCGGCTGCTGACCACCGAGGGCTGGCTGCCGTACGCCGACACCACCCCCACGCTGACCGCGCTGCGCGACGCCGGGGTGCCGGTGGCGGTGGTCAGCAACATCGGCTTCGACCTGCGGCCACATTTCGACGCCTGGGGGCTGACCGACCTGGTCGGCGCGTTCGTGCTCTCCTACGAGGTGGGGCGCTGCAAACCCGACCCGGCGATCTTCTGGCGGGCCTGCGGCATGCTGGGCGTCGACCCGGAGCAGACCCTGATGGTCGGTGACACCCCGGCGGACGCGGGCGCGGTGGCCGCCGGCTGCTCGGTGCTGGTGCTCCCGGCAGCCGAGCCGGGCCGGGAGAACGGGCTGGGCGCCGTCCTCGACCTCGCCCTGCCAGCCTGAACGACACCGCCCGATCCGTGCTGTGCCCACCGTTGGTCACAGCGGTGGGCACCGCCGCCAGGTAGCCGGAGCTGAGCGCCTACCGTCGTGCCCGTGACCGAGATCCTGCTGCCCACGCCCCGGTCGGGCGAGACACGACCGGCCCGGCGCGGTGGCGTCGCCGCCGTGGGGCTGGTGCTCGGCGGGGCCCTGTCGGTGCAGTTCGGCTCCGCGGTGGCCGCGTTGCTCTTCCCGCGTACCGGAGTGGCCGGCGCGGTGACCCTGCGGCTGACCATCTCGGCGGTGCTGCTGCTCGTGGTGTGCCGGCCCCGACTGCGCGGACACGACCGGTCGGCCTGGCTCACGGCCGGCGCGTTCGGGCTGGCGCTGGCCGGCATGAACTCACTGTTCTACCAGGCCATCGAACGCATTCCGCTGGGCCCGGCGGTGACCCTGGAGGTGCTCGGCCCCCTCGCCCTGTCGGTGTTCTCCGCCCGCCGACCGGCCAGCTGGGGCTGGGCGGGTCTCGCACTGGCCGGGGTGGCGCTGCTCGGGCAGGGCGGCTTCGACAGACTGGACCCGGTCGGGGTGGCCTTCGCGTTCGGCGCGGGCGCCATGTGGGCCGCGTACATCGTGCTGAGCGCCCGGGTCGGCGGCCGATTCCCCGGCGCGGACGGGCTGGCCCTGGCGCTGACCCTCGCCGCGCTGGTCACCCTGCCACTGGGCATCGTCGACGGCGGCGCGGTGCTGCTCGACCCGCCGGTGCTGGCGCTCGGCGCCGCCCTCGCGGTGCTCGCCTCCGGGCTGCCCTACACCCTGGAGCTGCTGGCGCTACGACGGATGCCCACCGCCACCTTCGCGGTGCTGATGAGCCTCGGCCCGGCCGTCGCCACGCTCGCCGGGTGGCTGGTGCTGCGGCAGGAGCTGACAGTGCTGGAGTGCGCCGCCATCGTGCTGGTCATCGCCGCCAGCATCGGCGCGGTACGGGTCAACGCAGCAGCCGCAGGGCGCCCGGAACCGCGCTGATCGTCACCGGCAGCCGCAGGGAGCGCTCCCCGTCGGCGTACGAGGTGATGCCCTCGGCGGCCAACTCCACTGTGCGGGCCCGGAAACTGCGCACCAGCGGGTGGCTGACGTGGGTGCCCTGGTAGATGCGCGGCTTAACCCGGACCAGGGTCCGCCGGTTGACCCGACCCGCCACCACCACGTCGAGCAGTCCGTCGGTCGGGTCCGCGTCGGGGCAGATCCGCATCCCACCGCCGTACGTGGGGCAGTTGCCCACCGCCACGAGCACCGCGTCCAGGTCGTGCGGCACCCCGTCCAGGCGCAGCGTGTAGCGGCGTGGGCGCAGCCGAGCCAGCTCGACCAGGATCGCCAGGTCGTATCGACGCGGGCCGCGTGGCCAACGCATCCGGTTGGCCCGCTCGTTGACGATCGCGTCGAACCCGGCCGCGAGGACCGCTCCGTACCAGCGCTCGACGCCGTCGGCCCCGACCATCCGGGCCAGGTCGACCGGTTGACTGCGGCCGTCGCGCACCGCCTCGGCGATCACCGCCGCCGCGGCGAGGGGGTCGGCCGGGAAGCCGGTGTCCAAAGCGAAGTCGTTGCCCGTGCCGGCCGGGATGGGGCCGAACGGCACGGCGGTGCCGGCGACAGCCTGCAACGCCCGGTGCACGGTGCCGTCCCCACCGACCGCCACCAACGCGCCAGCGCCGTCGGCGACGGCGGCCCGGCACGCCGCCTCCGCCTCGGCGGGGCTGGACGCCGGCAGCAACCGGATCGGCCGTCCGGCGGCGGCCAAGCCGTCCAGCAGCCGGGGCAGCAGCGCGCGGTGCCGTCCACGACCGGCGGTCGGGTTGGCGAGCACTGCGACCGGGCCGGGCAGGTGATCGTCTGCGGTCACGGGCAGCACCGTACCGGTCGGACACCCGCCGTTCACCAGGGGCAGGCGCCGTCACCATCAGTTCCGCCGCCGACGCACGAGGTGACGCGACGACGCCGCCCCCGGTGAACGGGGACGGCGTCGGTGGACCGGCCGGCGCGGGGCCGGTCAGGTCATGTCGTCGTAGCGGCGTTCGATCGGCGCCGGTGGGGCGACCGGTTCGGGTACGCCGATCGGCGCAGTCGAGTCGACCCGCTGCCCGGCCACTACCGGGTCCGCGTCGAAGTCCAACGGCGACACCTCGTCGTCGTCGATGCCGGCGTAGATCTCCTTGCCGCGCCCACGCCGCTTGTCGTTGAGGAAGGCGATGCCCACCGCACCGAAGTAGAGCGCGGAGAGGCAGATCGCCAGGGCCGTCATCCCGAACGGGTCCGGGGTCGGGGTGACCACGGCAGAGAACGCGAAGAACACGAAGATCGCCACGCGCCACCAGCTCAGCAACCGCTTCGCGCTGGCGATGCCCACGAAGTTGAGCATCAGCACGACAAGCGGGAACTCGAAGGCCACACCGAACAACAGGATCAGGTTGGTGACGAAGGAGATGTACTTGGTGATCTCCAGGGTCGTGCTGATCTCGCTGTCCGAGATGCTGAGCAGGAACTCCAGGCCCTTGGCCGTGACGAAGTACGCCAGCACCGCACCGGCCGCGAACAGCGGCGCGGCGAGGGCGGTGAAGAAGTACGCGTAGCGCCGCTCGTGCCGGTGCAGGCCGGGCGCGATGAACGCCCAGAGCTGGTACAGCCAGATAGGCGCGGCAACGATCAGACCGACCCAGAGCGCGACCTTCAGGTTGAGCAGGAACAGGTCGGCCGGGCCGAGCTGCACGAACTCACACTTGCCGTCGACATACCTGGCCTGCGGAAGGTCACAGTAGGGCTGCTGGAGCAGGTGCAGCACCGGCTTGGCCAACCAGAAACCGAAGCCGAACCCGATCAGGATCGCCACGGACGCACGGAACAGACGATTACGTAGCTCACGGACGTGCTCGATGAGCGTCATCGACCCGTCGGCGGCCCGCTCGAACGCCTTTGGGCCGCGTTTACGCAGTGCGAAGGCCACGGGAGTGGGGCCCTTCGGTCAGTTGTCGCGGACGCGGTGCACCGGGTCGACGACCGGCTGCTGCGGCGGCGCCTGCTGGTACGGGGCCTGCTGCGGCTGGCCGGCGTACGGCGCCTGCTGCCCGGCGTGCGGCGGCAGCGGCTGGTAGCCGGCCTGCGCGTCGGCCTTCTCGGCGAGGTCGCGGTCGTCGTCCTGCAGGCTCTTGGTCTCGGCCTTGATGATCCGCAGCGACCGACCCAGCGAACGGGCCGCGTCGGGGAGCCGCTTCGCACCGAAGAGCAGGATCAGCACAACCACGAGAACAGCGATGTGCCACGGCTTGAGGGCACCCATGAGAAGCTCCAGTCGCTCTGTGTCCGGGGGGTGGTACGCAGCCCATCGTACGTGCGGATCGGCTGCCCGCCACCCGCTGGGTGGTGGTGGTCTGGGCGGGAGGGTGAAGTCTTGACCAACCCGCGATGATCCGTCAACCACCGCCGGGTGCGTACCCGATCAGC
Source organism: Micromonospora sp. NPDC048842 (assembly GCF_040649935.1). Classification (NCBI taxonomy): domain Bacteria; kingdom Bacillati; phylum Actinomycetota; class Actinomycetes; order Micromonosporales; family Micromonosporaceae; genus Micromonospora; species Micromonospora sp. NPDC048842. The sequence continues at coordinate 15,771 of NZ_JBEZGK010000012.1, forward strand.
CGCGCTTGGCCTTGATCACCGCGAGTCGCTGGTTGGTGGTGTCGAGCCGACGTTGGACGTCCTCGGCACGCTGTTGCAGCGCCTCGGCGGTTTCCCGCAGCGCCTCGGCCTCGACGGCCCGCCGCTGCAACGCCACGGCGGCACGGCGCAGTCGGGGCAGCCGGGCGAGCACCGGGCGCACGGCCAACGCGAGCGCCACGAGGGGTAGCAGCACCACCGCGAGCACGATCCAGATCAGCACGGCGGTCAGCCTACTGGGTGCGGCCGGCCACCGCCGGGTCACCCGACGGTGCGCGCTCCCTGTCGACCTCGGGCGGCCGGGGCACTGCCGTGGGCGCGGGCACGGCGTACGCGTCCAGCGCGGCGGCCGCTGTCGCACGCACCTGCTCGGCCAACTCGACCGGGGCGACCACCGTCACCTCCGGGCCGAGGCCCAGCACGAACCGGCGGGCCCACAGCAGGTCGGTGACCCGCAGGGAGACGAGCCACTGGTCGCCGTCGCCGGCCTCCACCCGCTCGCACGGGTAGTACTCGGTGATCCACCGTTCGCCCCGACCGATGCGCAGGGTGATCAACGGGAGGTCGGCCGAGGGGCGGAACACGCCCTCGGTGAGGTCGTGCGGGACGGCCTGCGGCGGCACCATGGCCGGCTCGTCCAGTTCGGTGACCGCGTCGATCCGGTCGGCGCGGAACAGACGGACGGCCTCCGCGCGCCGACACCACGCCTCGACGTACGCCCGGCCGCCGACCATCAGCATGCGCAGCGGGTCGATGACGCGCTCGGTGGTCTCGTCCCGGGCCGCCGTGTAGTAGGTGATCCGCAGGGCCTTGCCGCCCTCCACGGCGGCGCGCAGCGCCTCGACCCGTGGGGTGTCCCCGGGCAATCGGACCGCCACCGGCGCGCCCACCAGGTCGCCCGCGGCTTCGATCTTGGCGAGGGCCCGTTCGACTGCCTCCCGGTTGGCCACCCCGGGCGTCTCGGCCAGCATCCGCAGCGCCACCACGAGGGCCAGGGCCTCGTCGGGGGTCAGCCGCAACGGCCGGTCGATGCCGGCGTCGTAGGTGATCGTCACCCGGTCACCGTCGAACGCCATGTCGATCAGGTCACCGGGGCCGTACCCGGGCAGCCCGCACACCCAGAGCAGCTCCAGGTCCTCCCGGAGCTGACGCTCGGTGATGCCCAGGTCACCAGCCGCTTCGGCGATCTCGATGCCGGGCCGGGCCAACAGGTAGGGCACCAGGTTGAGCAGTCGGGCCAGCCGGTCGGCGGACGCGCGGGAGCCGTTGCGGGCGGCCGGGCGGGTCACCGGGCACCCCCGCTGACGGCCAGCTCGTCGTGGCGCACGGCGATCTCCTTGAGTCGTTGGATGACCGCCTCGCGGACCTCCGGTGGGTCGAGGACCCGCACGTCCGGGCCGTAGCCGACGAGATGACCGGCCAGCCCCTCCGGGTCGGCGTACGGCAGGACCAGCCGGTCACCGTCCGGCCCGGCGGTCACCTCCACCGCCCACCGGCGCAGCCCGGCGGCCCGCCCGGGCGCGGCCAGCACTGTGGCCCGGCCGGTGCGCTCCACCGGACCGGACCAGCGGGCCACGTGGCTGATCAGGTCGACGTTGGCCGGCGGCTCGTACGCGCCGGGGGCGCCGGTCACCCGGACCGCGCCGACGACGCGGGACAGCCGGAAGCAGCGGGTCGCCGCCCGGTCCTGGTCGTGGCCGACCACATACCACCGGCCACGCCAGCAGACCACGCCCCACGGTTGCAGCCGCCGCCGGCTGGGCGCGTCACGGTCGGGCACCCGGTAGTCGAACCCCACCTCGCGGCGGTCCCGGGCGGCGGCGGTCAGCGGCGCGAACGCCGGGTCGACAGTGACCATCGGCTCCAGGCCGAGGGTCGCCTGCGGGTCCACGTCCACCCCGGCGGCACGCAGCTTGGCCAACCCCGAGGACGCGGCGGCGGCCAACCCGGCGTGCTGCCACAGCCGGGCGGCGATGCCGACAGCGGCGGCCTCGTCCGGCTCGAGGAGGATGTCGGGCAGCGCGTATTCACGGTGGGCGATCCGGTAGCCGGGCTCGGCGTCGAAGGCGCTCGCCGTGCCGGTCTCCAGTGGCACACCGAGCTCGCGCAGCTCGGCCTTGTCCCGCTCGAACTTGCGCTGGAACGCCTCATGGTCGCGCGCGTCGTCCGGATCGTGCTCGTAACCGGGCACGGTCGCGGCGATCTGCGCGGCGGTCAGAAACCGTCGCGTGGACAGAAGGCAGATCACCAGGTTGACCAGGCGTTCGGTGCGGGTCCGCGACACGCGGTAGACGCTAGCAGCCGACCCGCCCACACCGTGCACCCACGCGGGCGTGCCGCACACTTGTTCGGATCGTGCCTCCTCCGGCGCGTCGCCGCCCGCGGTCATAGGGTGATCCTCATGTCGCAAGCGGAGGCCAGGCCCGAGAGTGAGAGCGTCGGCACCGTCGTCGTCGCCGGCGCCGCCAACCTCGCCATCGCGGTCGCCAAGCTGATCGCCGGGCTGATCTCCGGATCCGCCGCGATGCTCTCCGAGGCGGCGCACTCGATCGCCGACACCACCACCGAGGTGCTGCTCTTCCAGGCGCTGCGCCGCGGCGCCCGCCCGGCCGACCAGCGACACCCCTTCGGGTACGGCAAGGAAAGCTACGTCTGGGCGTTCTTCGCCGCCATGTTCACGTTCGTCGCCGGCGCCGGTTTCGCCGTCACCCACGGCGTCACCACGATCCTGGTGCACGAGCACAGCGGTGACTACCTCATCTCGTACGTCGTGCTCGGGGTGTCGTTCGTCATCGAGTCGATCTCACTGGCCCGGGCCGTGCGGCAGGTCCGCCGCGAGTCGCGACGCTGGCGGACCACTCCTCGGAGGTTCCTGCGGCTGACCGCCGACACCACGGTCAAGGCGGTCTTCCTGGAGGACAGCGCGGCCCTGATCGGTCTGGTGCTGGCCGGGCTCGGCGTCGGCCTGTCCCACGCCACCGGCGACGAGGTGTGGGACGGCGTCGCGTCGATCCTGATCGGGCTCCTGCTGCTGACTGTCGCCGGGGTCCTCGCCGGCAACAACCTGTCGCTGCTGGTCGGCCGGGCCGTCCCGGAGCGGCTGCGCCACGAGATCGAGCAGGATCTGGCCGGGCTGCCCGAGGTGGAGCGCATCGACACACTGTTGACCATGCAACTCGGCCCGCAGGACATCCTGGTCGCCGCGAAGGTCGACTTCCGCGACGAGGCCACCGGCGCGCAGATCGAGGCCACCGCCGACGAGGCCGAGCGGCGGCTCACCGACCGGTACCCGGAGATCCGCTTCGTCTTCCTCGACCCGACCCGTTCGATGCCCGGCGCCACCGGCACAGCCCGGCACACCCAGGCCGGGCCGAGCCCGGACGCCGGCGGCCCCGAGCCGACCTGACCCACACCCGGACGCGGGCCGCCACGTCCGCGCGGCTAGCGTGCCCGTCATGGTGCGATGGCGTACGGGGACGGTGGCGACGCTGCGACGGCAGTGGACCGGGGCGGTGGAGCTGGACGTCGACCTGCCCGACGGCACGCGGATGCGGGCGCTGGCCTACCCGGAGCTGGTCGGCACGCCCGAGCCCGGCGACCGGGTGCTACTCAACGCCGGCGCGCTGCTGATGGGGTTGGGCACCGGCGGGTACGCCCTGGTGGTAGCCCTGCCGGACCGGCTGCCGCCGGACCCGCCGGACGTCGCCGACACCCGCGACGCCGGGCACCTGGTCAAGGCCCGCTACACGCCGTTGCAGCCCATCCTCCTCGGCGTCGACGAGGAGGCCTCTCCGCACCGCGACGTGCTGGCCGACGCGGACGACCTGGGCGGTCTGCCGGTGATCACCGCCGACCTGCACTCGGCGCTCCCGGCGATCCTGGCCGGCATCCGGGCCGACGCCCCGCAGGCGCGGGTGGCGTACCTGCTCACCGACGGCGGGGCGCTGCCCGCCTGGTTCTCCCGCACCCTCGCCGGGCTGCGGGCCGAACTGGCCGGCACGATCACCGTCGGGCAGGCGTTCGGTGGCGACCTGGAGGCCACCACAGTGCACGGCGGTCTGCTCGCCGCCCGGTACGTGCTCCACGCGGACGTGGCGATCGTGGCTCAGGGACCGGGCAACCTGGGCACCGGAACCCGGTGGGGCTTCTCCGGCGTCGCCGTCGGCGAGGCGGTCAACGCGATCGCCACGCTGGGCGGGAAGCCGGTCGGCTCGTTGCGCATCTCCGACGCCGACCCCCGCCCCCGGCACCGGGGCGTGTCGCACCACAGCCTCACCGCGTACGGTCGGGTGGCGCTCGCCCCGGCGGAGCTGGTGGTGCCCGAGGACCTGGCGCCGTCGCTCGCGGCCGAGGTGGACGCGGCGCTGGCGCCCCTCGCGGCCCGGCACCGGATCGTCCGGGTTCCCACCGACGGGTTGGACGCCGCGCTGCGGGCCAGCGCCGTGCCCCTGTCCACCATGGGCCGTGGCCTCGACGCCGACCACGCGTACTTCCTGGCGGCAGCAGCCGCCGGCCGCCACGCGGCAACCCTCCTCCCCTGACCCCGGACCCCGGACCCGCACCCGGTTGATCATGAAGTTATTGCCCGTCGCCCCGGCGTGTCATGGCAATAACTTCATGATCAACGCGAGCTGAGGCGGGGTGGGGGGCGGGGGTGGGGTGGGGTGGGGTTAGGCCAGGAAGATCAGGGCCAGCCAGCCGCCCACGATGAGCGCCAGCGCCAGGGCCAGCACCCACGTCGGCACTGTGTAGTCACCGCGCCGGTTACGGTCGATCTCGGCGCGGATCTTCTCTCGCCGGCGTTCGATCCAGTTCTGCCGCTCGGTGCCGCGCTCGGAGCGGTCGGAAGGTCCAGAAGTCGTCATGGCGCGCTCAGCTTAACCGCTCAGTGCGCCGGGCTGAGCGGCCCCGTCGGCGCAGCGCACCGACGGGGCCGGCAACCGGTCACATGCTGGCGATCAGCCGCTCCACCCGCTCGTCGTACGCCCGGAACGGGTCCTTGCAGAGCACTGTGCGCTGCGCCTGGTCGTTGAGCTTCAGGTGCACCCAGTCGACTGTGAAGTCCCGGCGCTTCTCCTGGGCGTGCCGAATGAACTCGCCCCGCAGCCGGGCCCGGGTGGTCTGCGGCGGGGTTTCCTTGGCCTCGAAGATCTCCGGGTCGGTGGCCACCCGGTCGACCTCGCCGCGGCGCTCCAGGAGCCCGTAGAGGCCCCGGCCACGGCGCACGTCGTGGTAGGCCAGATCCATCTGCGCCACCCGGGGGTGCGACAGCGGCAGGTCGTGCTTGCGCTGGTAGCGCTCGATCAGCCGCAGCTTGCTGACCCAGTCGATCTCCCGCGAGACCGGCTCCAGGTCGCCGCTCTCCACAGCGTTGAGCACCCTGCCCCACAGCTCGACGACCCGCTTGGCGGCCTGGTCGCCGCCGCGGCGCTCGACGAACTCGGTGGCCTTGGCGAGGTATTCCTGCTGGATGTCCAGGGCGCTGACCTCCTTGCCGTTGGCCAACCGCACCTTGCGCCGGCCGGTGATGTCGTGCGACACCTCCCGGATGGCCCGGATCGGGTTCTCCAGGGACAGGTCGCGCATCACCACCCCGGCCTCGATCATCCGCAGCACGATGTCGGCGGTGCCGACCTTGAGCAGCGTGGTGACCTCGTTCATGTTGGAGTCGCCGACGATCACGTGCAGCCGCCGGTAGCGCTCGGCGTCAGCGTGCGGCTCGTCGCGGGTGTTGATGATCGGGCGGCTGCGGGTGGTCGCCGAGGAGACGCCCTCCCAGATGTGCTCGGCCCGCTGCGAGAGGCAGTAGACCGCGCCGCGTGGGGTTTGCAGGACCTTGCCGGCCCCGCAGATCAACTGCCGGGTGACCAGGAACGGGATGAGCACGTCGGCGAGCCGGCCGAACTCGCCGTGCCGGGAGACCAGGTAGTTCTCGTGGCAGCCGTATGAGTTGCCGGCCGAATCGGTGTTGTTCTTGAACAGGTAGATCTCACCCGCGATGCCCTCGTCGTGCAGTCGCTTCTCCGCGTCGACGAGCAGGCCCTCCAGGATCCGCTCGCCGGCCCGGTCGTGGGCGACGAGATCGGTCACCGAGTCGCACTCCGGTGTCGCGTACTCCGGATGCGACCCGACGTCCAGGTAGAGCCGGGCCCCATTGCGCAGGAAGACATTGCTCGACCGACCCCAGGACACCACGCGACGGAACAGATACCGCGCGACCTCGTCCGGGGACAGCCGCCGCTGCCCGCGATAGGTGCAGGTGACGCCGTACTCGGTCTCGAGGCCGAAGATTCGCCGCTCCATGGTGTGACATTAGCCGCCCGGAGGCCCGGTTCGTCACTGTCAGACCACAGGTCGTGCCCCGAGCGCGGTCACATACCGGTTGAGTGCGACATTCCGTCCGGACCGAGGCTCGCCACGAACCGCCGGCAGCTGTCGTACTCCGGAAGCAGGCCCCGCTCGCGGGCCTGCGCCAGAGTCGGCGCCGCGTCGTCGCGCGCTGACAGCAACGGAACGTCGGCGGGCCACTCGATGCCCAACTCCTCGTCCAGCGGGTGCACCGCGTGCTCGCCGGTCGGGTTGTAGGTGGCCGAGCAGAGATAGCTCAACGTGGCGTCGTCGGTCAACGCGCAGAACCCGTGCCCCAGCCCCTCGCTGAGGTAGACCGCCCGACGGTCGGTGTCGTCCAGCCGGACGCCCTCCCAACGACCGAAGGTCGGCGAGCCCACCCGCAGGTCCACGATCACGTCGAGGACAGCGCCCCGCACACACGTGACGTACTTGGCCTGCCCGGGCGGGACGTCGGCGAAGTGGACGCCGCGCACCACGCCACGCGCGGAGACCGACAGGTTGGCCTGGGCCAGCCGCAGCGGATGCCCCACCACCTCGGCGAGCTTGTCGAAGCGGTACCACTCCATGAACATGCCGCGCGGGTCACCGTGCTGCTGGGGGATGATCTCCCAGGCGCCCTCGATGCTCAGCTCCCGGATCTTCACCAGGAACCCCCGTCGTTGCCGGCCTGATCGCTGAGCAGACCGAGCAGGTAGTTGCCGTAACCGCTCTTGGTCAGCGGCTCGGCGAGCGCGCGCAGCTGCGCGTCGTCGATCAGGCCGGCCCGCCAGGCGACCTCCTCGACGCAACCGATCTTGAGACCCTGCCGCTCCTCGACCACCCGGACGAACTCGGCGGCCTGCATCATCGAGGTGAACGTGCCGGTGTCCAACCAGGCGGTGCCCCGATCCAGCACCGTGACCGCCAGTTCCCCGGTCTCCCGGTACACCTCGTTGACCGCCGTGATCTCCAGCTCGCCGCGGGCGCTCGGGGTGAGCTTGCGGGCGATGTCCACCACCCGGTTGTCGTAGAAGTAGAGGCCGGGCACCGCGTAGCGGGACTTCGGGCGGGCCGGCTTCTCCTCGATCGAGAGCACCCGACCATCGGCGTCGAAGTCGACAACGCCGTACTCCTGCGGGTTGGCCACCTGATAGGCGAAGACCCGCCCACCGACCGGGTCACCGTGGTCGGCGAGCTGCCGGCCCAGACCCACGCCGTGGAAGATGTTGTCGCCGAGGACCAACGCAACCGACTCGGTGCCGATGAAGTCCGCGCCGAGGATGAACGCCTGCGCGATGCCCTCCGGGCGCTCCTGGCTGACGTACTCCAGCCGCAGCCCGAACTGGCTGCCGTCGCCGAGCAGCCGGCGGAACTGGTCCTGGTCGTCCGGAGTCGTGATCACCAGGATCTCCCGGACCCCGGACATCACCAGGGTGGAGAGCGGGTAATAGATCATCGGCTTGTCGAAGACCGGCATCAGCTGCTTCGAGACCGCCCGGGTGATCGGCCAGAGCCGGGACCCGGTGCCGCCGGCAAGTAGGATTCCGCGCATCGGGGAAGCCTAGCCGCACCCGAACCCGTTGTGCGGGGGTCGCATACCAGGGGCCGCGCCGCCCGTCGCGTATACTTCCGGACCCGTGAGGATCCTCGTCACCGGCGGAGCCGGATTCATCGGGTCGGAGTACGTTCGCCTACTGCTGGGCAAGCCCCTCGGCAGTGCGGACGGCGTGCCGCCGCTCGAGCCAGCCGTCGTGACAGTGCTGGACAAGCTGACCTACTCGGGCAACCTGGCCAACCTCGATCCCGTCCGCGACGACCCGCGACTGCGGTTCGTGCAGGGCGACATCTGCGACCCGGTCGTGGTCGACGAGGTGGTGGCCGAGCACGACGTGATCGTGCACTTCGCCGCCGAGTCACACGTCGACCGTTCGATCGCGGGCGCCGCGCCGTTCGTCACCACCAACGTGCTGGGCACCCAGACGCTGCTCGACGCGGCACTGCGGCACGGCACCAGCCGGTTCGTGCACGTCTCCACCGACGAGGTCTACGGCTCGATCGACGAGGGCTCCTGGACCGAGGCCTGGCCGCTCGCCCCCAACTCGCCGTACTCGGCATCCAAGGCCGGCTCCGACCTGCTCGCGCTGTCGTACCACCGCACCCACGGCATGGACGTGGTCGTCACCCGCTGCTCCAACAACTACGGCCCGTACCAGTTCCCCGAGAAGGTCATCCCGCTGTTCGTCAGCAACCTGCTCGACGGTGGCACCGTCCCCCTCTACGGCGACGGCGGCAACATCCGTGACTGGCTGCACGTGCACGACCACTGCCGGGGCATCGCCCTCGTCCAGCAGAAGGGCCGCGCCGGTGAGGTCTACAACATCGGCGGCGGCACCGAGTTGACCAACAAGGAACTCACCGGCCTGCTCCTGGACGCCTGCGACGCCGGGTGGGACCGGGTCGTCCCGGTCACCGACCGCAAGGGCCACGACCGCCGGTACTCCCTCGACATCACCAAGATCAGCGAAGAGCTCGGCTACCACCCCAGCATCACCCTCGACCAGGGCCTCGCCGACACCGTCCGCTGGTACCGGGACAACCGCAACTGGTGGGAACCCCTCAAGTCCGCGCCGACCGCATGACCCGTCTCCTCGTCACCGGCGCGGGCGGGATGCTCGGCCGGGACCTGGTCACCGTGCTGGGTGCACGGCCCGACCTCAAGGTGACCGCCGCCACCCGCGCCGACCTGGACGTCACCGACCGCGCGGCGGTCCACGCCGCCGTCGCCGGGCACGACCTGGTGATCAACGCGGCCGCGTGGACCAACGTCGACGCCGCCGAGGCCGACGAGGCCGCGGCGACCGCCGTCAACGGCCACGCCGTGGCAAACCTGGCCGCGGCGTGCGCCACCGACGGAACCCGGCTCATCCAGGTCTCCACCGACTACGTCCTCGCCGGCAACGCGGACACCCCGTACCCGGAGGACGCGCCCACCGCCCCGGTCAACGCCTACGGCCGCGGCAAGTTGGTCGGCGAACAGGCCGTCGCGCGGCTGCTGCCCGACACCGGGTACGTCGTGCGCACCGCCTGGCTCTACGGCGCGCACGGCCCGAACTTCGTGGCCACCATGCTCCGACTCGCCACCCAGCGCGACCACCTCGACGTGGTCGACGACCAACACGGCCAACCCACCTGGTCGTACGCGCTCGCCGAGCGGCTCGTCGCGCTCGCCGACGCGGCGCTCGCCGGTCACGCGACGCCCGGCGTCTACCACGGCACCTGCGCCGGTCAGACGACCTGGTACGGGTTGGCGCGCGCCGCGTTCACGCTGGCCGGACTGGACCCGGACCGGATCCGACCCACCACCAGCGACCGGTATCCGCGTCCCGCCCCACGGCCTGCGTACAGTGTGCTAGGGCACAGCCGCTGGGCAGCCGTGGGTCTACCCCCGCTTCCAGACTGGCACAGCGCCCTGGTTGACGCGTTCCACTCCCCCGCTCCACCCGCCCCGTGGAAGGTCGCATGAAGCTCACCCTCGTCACCGGCCTGACCGGCCTGCTGCTCCTCGGCACCATCGTCGAGCTGTTGCGCCGCCGTCAGCTGCGCGAGAAGTACGGCATGCTCTGGCTCGCCGTACTGATCATCGTGATTCCGCTGTCCCTTTTCCCCCGGCTGCTCGACAACGTCGCCGAACTCCTCGGCGTCGCCTCCGGTGTCAGCCTGGTGCTCTTCCTCGGCATCGTCTTCCTGCTGCTGGTGTGCGTACACCTCAGCTGGGAGGTCAGCGCCCTGGAAGAAGAGACCCGCACCCTGGCCGAAGACTTCGCCCTGCTCCGCGCTCAGATCGACGCGGACCGGGCAGCCCGAGACGAACTGGTGTCGACCGATGGTTAACGGCAAGCGCACATTGATCATCATCCCGGCTCTCAACGAGTCGGGCTCGATCGCCGACGTCGTCGGCGAGGTCCGTGGCGAACTGCCCGGCGTCGACGTGCTCGTCGTCGACGACGGCTCCACCGATCGCACCGCCGCCGTCGCCGCCGCCGCCGGAGCCCTGGTCGCCAAACTGCCGTACAACCTCGGCGTCGGTGGGGCCATGCGCCTCGGCTACCGCTACGCCCGTGACCACGACTACGACGTCGCCATCCAGATCGACGCCGACGGCCAGCACGACCCCCGGTACGTGCCGAAGCTCGTCGACCTGCTCGAGGACAACGACCTCGTCATCGGCGCCCGCTTCGCCGGTGAGGGCGACTACAACGTCCGCGGCCCCCGCCGCTGGGCGATGGTGATGCTCTCCGCCGTGCTGTCCCGGGTCGCCCGCACCAAGCTCACCGACACCACCTCCGGCTTCCGGGCCGCCAACCGGCGGGTCATCGAGATGTTCGCCGGCTGGTACCCGGCCGAGTACCTCGGCGACACGGTGGAGACCTTGGTGCACACCGCCCGCCGCGGCTACCGCATCCGCCAGGTGCCGGTCGCCATGCGCAAGCGGATGGCGGGCACACCCAGCCACTCCCCCGCCAAGGCGATGGTCTACCTCGGCCGCGCGTTCGCCGTTCTCACGCTGGCGCTCATCCGCCGGTGATCCGACGGCTACTGAGCCTGGTCCCGCCCGGCACCGTCGCTGTCGGTGCCGGGCTGGCCCTTCTCGGGCTCGCCTCCTACGTTCACCTCGCCGTCGCCGGCCACAGCCTCAGCCAGGCCGACTACTCGTCCCTGTCGGTGCTCTGGTCGATCGTGTTCACCCTCGGCATCGGCGTGTTCATGCCGATCGAGCAGGAGGTCGCCCGGGTCGTCGCCGCCCGACACAGCCAGGGGCTGCCCCCCGGGCCGGTACTGGCCCGCGGCGTCACCGTCGCCGCCGTGATGCTCGCGGTGCTGGTGTTGGCCGTCACCGTCGGCCGTCAGCCGCTCGCCGACAAACTCTTCGCCGGTGACGGCAACCTGGTCACCGTGCTGATCGGCGCGCTCGCCGCGATGGCCGTCGCCTACGCCACCCGCGGCGTCCTCTCCGGCCTGCAACTGTTCCCCTGGTACGGCGCTCAACTCGGGATCGACGGTGGCCTGCGGATCATCATGGTCGCCCTGCTCGGGCTGGCCGGAGTGACGTCGCCCGTCTGGTACGGGCTCGTGCTCGTCGCCGCCCCTCTGGTCAGCGTCCTGCTCACCCTGCCGCCGGTGCTGCGCGCCATCGGCGGAGGCCCGCCGGTGGCCTGGGCCACCCTGCTACGCGGCCTCGGTCTGCTCACCGCCTCCAGCCTGCTCTCCCAGGTCGTGGTGAACATCGGCGTGATCAACGTGCAGCTACTCGCACCCTCCGACGCGGCAGCCGCCGGCGCACTACTCTCCGCCCTCGTGCTGGTCCGCATCCCCCTGTTCGTCTTCGGCTCCCTCCAGGCGTCACTGCTGCCCGGCCTGGCCACCACCGCCACCACCGGCGACCAGGCCGGCTTCCACAGCCTGCTGCGCCGGGCTCTCGGCATCGTCACCGCGCTCGGCCTCACCGGTGCCCTCGGCGCCGTGCTGCTCGGGCCATGGCTGGTCGGCACCCTCTTCGACGCACCCGGCGTTCTCGGCCACGGCGACTTCGCCTGGTTGGCGGCCGCCACGCTCGCCTACCTGTGGGCGATGGTGCTCGGCCAAGCCCTGCTCGCCCTCGACCGGCACCGCGCCCAGGCCCTCGCCTGGACCGCCGGCGTCGCCGCCCTGATCGCCGTGACACTGATCCCGGCTCCGGTCACCCTGCGAGTCGAGCTGGCGTACACCATCGGCTCCGTCATCGTGGCCGCCACAATGGCGATGCTGCTGCGAGGCGGCGTCCGCCGACCCACCACCCCCACCCGGCCGCTCGCCGAGGCCGTCGCCCCTGCCGCATCCGGAGGCATCCGATGACCCGACCCCGGGTGAGCGCCGTCATGCTCGCCTACGGCCCGGAGCCCTACCTCGTCGACGCCGCCCGGGCGGTGCTGGCCAGCACCGACGTCGAGATCGACCTCATCGTCGTCGACAACGGCTGCACCGGGGACGGCATCGACATCGTCAAGGGCCTCCCCGGGGTGCGGGTGATCCGACCGGAGGAGAACACCGGCTACTCCGGCGGCTGCCGGGTCGGTGCGGCTGAGGCCACCGGTGACTGGCTCGCGTTCGTCAACTCCGATGCCGTCGTCGCGCCCGACGCCCTGGCCAAGACCACCGCGGTAGCCGCCGAAGCGGGCGTGGGCGCGGCCATGGCGTCCATCCGGTTGGCCGACACCCCCGAGCTGATCAACACCAGCGGTAACCCGCTGCACTTCACCGGCCTCTCCTGGGCCGGCGGCAACGGCGAACCGGCCAGCAACCACGCCGAGCGGCGGGCCGTAGCCTCCCTCAGCGGGTGCTGCTTCGTGATCAGCCGGCAGCTCTGGCGCGAGCTCGACGGCTTCGCCGCCGAATACTTCGCCTACCACGAGGACACCGAACTCAGCCTGCGACTGTGGCAGCGCGGACTACGACTGGAGTACGTGCCGGACGCCGTCGTGCGTCACCACTACGAGTTCTCCCGCAACGCCCTGAAGCTCTACCTGGTCGAGCGGAACCGACTGGTCACCCTGCTCACCGCCTACGAGGCGCGGACACTCGTCGTGCTCGCCCCGGCGCTGCTACTCACCGAGGCCGCCATGCTCACCGCCGCGTTCGCTGGCGGCTGGTCCCGGCAGAAGCTGCAGGGTTGGGGCTGGCTGTGGCGCAACCGCGACTGGGTTCGCGGCCGTCGACGGCAGCTACAGGCCGAACGCCGGGTGCCGGACGGGGTCATCGCGGAACTGATGACCGGTCGGGTCACGCCCTCCGGTGTGCCGACCGCACCCGGCCTGGGCGCGTTCAACGCCGTAGCCGGCGGTTACTGGGCCCTGGCCCGGCCGCTGCTGCGCCGAGGCTGACCGTTGGTGCCGGGCCCGAACACGGGCCCGGCACCAACGGGGCAAGACCCTAGCGCTCGCCGCCCTCTGCGGGCCGGTCCTCCAGATCCGCGGAACCGGCCGAACTCGTCGGCTTGTGCCCCTCCGTGGTCGGCACGACCGGCTCGGCGGGACCGCCCGCCGCATCCGCCTGGCCCTCAGCCGCCGAATCCCCGTCCAACAGAGCCGTCAGCGCGGCACCGGTGATCCGCCGGAACGTCCGCCCGATCCGCTGACGGTCCAGGACCGCCACCTCGAGCTGGTTCGCGGCGATCGTCCGGGCGGCACCGCCCTCACCACCGACGGTGCTCAACGCCTGCACCGCCACCCTGACCGCCTCGCCCAGGGACATGTCCGCCCGATGCTGCGACTTCAACACGCCGGTGATCGCCTCGGCCTGACCACCCATGGCCATCCGCCCCGGCTCGTCGTTCACCGAACCGTCATAGGTCAGCCGGTACAGCTCGTCCGCCTCCGGGGTGGCACCGACCTCCGCCACGCAGATCTCCACCTCGAACGGCTTCGACTGCTCGGTGAAGATGGCACCCAGGGTCTGCGCGAACGCGTTGGCCAGGGCCCGACCAGTGACGTCACGCCGGTCGTAGCTGAGCCCGTTCAGGTCGGCCATCCGGACACCGGCGCGGCGCAGGTTCTCGAACTCGTTGTACCGGCCGACCGCTGCGAACCCGATCCGGTCGTAGATCTCGCTGACCTTGTGCAGGGCGCTGGAAAGGTTCTCCGCGACGAAGAGGACCCCGCCGGAGTAGCTGAGGACCACCGCGCTGCGACCCCGAGCGATGCCCTTGCGGGCCAACTCGGAGCGGTCGCGCATGATCTGTTCGGGAGAGGCGTAGAACTGCATGGCCACGTCGGCGGTTCTCCTTACGGCGCTGTGCTGACGACTGCTGACTGGTGAGGTGCGGGTCTCAACCGCCCGGGTTCTCCATCCGGCCGGCAACCACACCCTCGGCGATCGCCGCCGTCTCGGTGTCGGTCAACCGGCGGGTGCCCTCGGCGGTCGCGGTCATCACCACGGGGTAGATCCGGCGGGTCAGATCCGGCCCACCGGTCGCGGTGTCGTCGTCGGCGGCGTCGTAGAGCGCCTCGACCGCTAGCCGCGTCGCGTCGTCCACGGACAACCCGGCCCGGAACCGCTTCTTCAACGCGGACTTCGCGAACAGCGACCCGGATCCGATCGCGTCGTAGCCGGTCTCCTCGTACGGGCCACCGGTCACGTCGAAGCTGAAGATCCGACCGGCGCGCGCCGGATCGGCGGCGGCCAGGTCGAAGCCGGCGAAGAGCGGCACCACTGCCAACCCCTGCATGGCCGCACCCAGATTGCCCCGGATCATCGAGGCCAACCGGTTGGCCTTACCGTCCAACGAGAGCATCGCGCCCTCGATCTTCTCGTAGTGCTCCAGCTCCACCTGGAACAGTCGCATCAGCTCGATGCCGATACCGGCGGTGCCCGCGATGCCGACCAGCGAGTACGCGTCGGCGGGGTGCACCTTCTCGATGTCGCGCTGGGCGATCAGGTTGCCCATGGTGGCCCGTCGGTCGCCCGCCATCACCACACCCTCGGCGGCCGCGATGGCCACGATGGTGGTCGCGTGCGGCGCCAGGTCGGCGGCCATGCCCGGCGGCAGCGGTCGCCGACCGGGCAACATCTCGGGGGCCACCCGACTCAGAAACGTCGTGAAGGAGGACGTCCCCGCGTTGGTGAACACATCTGGAAGACGCCCGGATGGATCAAAGCCCGCTGCCACGTGGTTCCTCTCAGGTACGTGATCGCCCTGGCCAGCCTCATGGGACTGTCACGGAACTGGCCAAGACCACCGTTGCAGTTGAAGCAGAGTATCCCGCGCACCCATCCGGTGCGATGATCGTGGTCCAGATGTTGCGGGTCGGCGCCGCCACAGATCGCGCAGACCCCGCCCTGCTCGGCCAGGAGCTCCTGAAACTCCTTCTCACCCACGCCGTACCGCCGCCGCAGGTGGTACTCGCGAGTTCCACCGTAGAGTCGCTGCGCTGTCTCCTTGCCACGGGCATTATGGCAGGGTTTGCAGTAGCTGTGCCGGCCGCTGGCTTTGGTCGTCGTGGTAGGAAAATCGTCGAGCGACTTGATCTGCTCGCAGTCCGGACACCACTTGAGACCCTCACCTACGGGCGTTGGCGACTTCTTCTGCGGAGCGACACCCCGCTTGCGTCGGCTCGCCTCCGACCGAATGGCGGCGCATGCTTTGCAGTAGAAAGCGAGGCCGTCTGCCCGCCGCCGATCACGGTGGAATTCCGTACTGGCCAGCGCTCTCTTGCATTGCGGGCACACCTTGTCCGAGGGGCACACCGAATCGGACATATGCCCCTATTCCCCCCCTTTCTGGACGTAGCCCCTCACGAATTCCTCTGCGTTCTCTTCGAGGACGGAGTCGATCTCGTCGAGGAGGTCGTCGACGTCCTCGGTGATCTCGGCGTGCCGCTCGGCCACCTCGGGGTTGGCCTCGGTGGTGACGTCCTCGATTTCCTCGCCCTGACGGGACTTGCCGGACTGCGACTGGCCGCCGCTGTCATGAGTGGCCATGGCTGTCTCCTCCACGATCGTCTGGGATGAAATCTACCCCGTGCAGACGACAGAAAGCCCTCACGTCCGCCGTGTTCGGGTCGGGGGCGTTCGATTGCGCCGAAGCGGTCAGCTCCGATGAGCCGATGCGTCGGCCAGGCCCGGGACCGGCGCCGGCTCGGGCTGCCCCCTTTTCCAACGCCTCCGCCAGTGGTGCCCGGGCCGTAGGCGGGGCGTCCAGTCCTTGAACCGCAACACCTGCTTCTCCACCAGATGCCGGGACAGGAACGCCAGGACGACGGTGAAGGCTCGGGGACAGCCTGGCATGCCACAGAGTGATTCCCGGTGGAGGCACCGGATCTCAGCCCCCGGTCAGTGTCTCCAACAGGTCCTTGGCGCTGGCGCAGCGGTCGAACAACGCCCCGACGTGCGCACGGGTGCCCCGCTCGGGTTCCATCATCGGCACCCGGACCAACGACTCCCGGCCCACGTCGAAGATCACCGAGTCCCAGCTCGCGGCGACCACCTCGGAGGCGTACTGAGCGAGGCAGCGGCCGCGGAAGTAGGCCCGGGTGTCCTCCGGTGGCTCGGTCATCGCGCTGCGCGTCTCGTCGTCGGTGAGCAGGGTCTTCATCGCTCCCCGGCTGACCAGGCGGTGGTAGAGGCCCTTCTCCGGCCGGACGTCGGAATATTGGAGGTCGACGAGTTGGAGCTTGTGCGAGCCCCAGCCGAGCTTCTCCCGCTCCCGATAGCCCTCCAGCAGCCGCAGCTTGGCCACCCAGTCCAGTTCGTCGGCGCAGAGCATCGGATCCCGGCCGAGCCGGTCCAGGACGCTCTCCCAGCGGTCGAGCACGTCGATGGTCTGCTCGTCGGCGTCGGTGCCGTACCGGTCGTCGACAAAGGACCGGACCCGCTCCAGGTACGCCCATTGCAGGTCGAGAGCGGTGAGCCGACGGCCGTCGCGCAGTCGCATCCGGTGCGTCAGAGAGGGGTCGTGGCTGACGGCGCGCAGCTCGCTGACCGGGTCGGCGATGCCGAGGTCAGCACCAAGGGCCTTCTCCTCGATCATGGTGAGGATCAGCGCGGTGGTGCCCACCTTGAGGTAGGTGGAGATCTCGGAGAGGTTGGCGTCGCCGATGATGACGTGCAGCCGGCGGTACTTGTCGGCGTCGGCGTGCGGCTCGTCGCGGGTGTTGATGATCGGCCGTTTGAGGGTGGTCTCCAGGCCAACCTCGACCTCGAAGAAGTCAGCGCGCTGGGAGATCTGGAAGCCGCTCTGGCCGCCGTCCTGCCCGATGCCGACCCGGCCGGCGCCGCAGACGATCTGCCGGGTGACGAAGAACGGCGTCAGGTACGCCACGATGTCGGCGAACGGCGTCTGCCGGCGCATCAGGTAGTTCTCGTGGGCGCCGTAGCTGGCGCCCTTGTTGTCGGTGTTGTTCTTGTAGAGGTGGATCGGCTGGGTGCCCGGGATGGTGGCGGCCCGGCGGGACGCCTCGGCCATCACCCGCTCGCCGGCCTTGTCCCAGCGCACGATGTCCCTGGGGGTGGTGACCTCGGGGGTCGAGTATTCGGGGTGAGCGTGGTCCACGTAGAGCCGTGCGCCGTTGGTGAGTATCACGTTGGCCAGGCCGAGGTCTTCGTCCGCGAGGGCCTCGGCGGGGTCGTACGCGGCACCGGAGTAGGTGAAACCGCGGGCGTCGCGCAGCGGCGACTCTTCCTCGTAGTCCCACCGGGCCCGGCCGCCCCGGTTGAGTTCCGGACGTGCCCCATAGGCGTTGACCACCTGCGACGAGGTGACCATCGGGTTGGCTCCGGCCTGCCCGGGCACGGAGATGCCGTATTCGACCTCGGTGCCCATGATCCGTCTTACGCTCATCGACCTACCCGCTTCGCTCGCCCGACCCGGTCCACCGTCAGGTCGAGCGTAGTCCGCCCTGAGCGCCTGCACTCTGTAGGTGAGTGCCGGCGGGCCGGAACAGTTCGGTGGATTCGGTGTCGGAATGCTCAGCGGGCGGCGTCGGGTCGTCGGTCGCGGCGGTGCGGGTGGTCCAGACGAGCCACCCGAACAGCACCAGGCCGACGGTGGCGCTCAGCAGCGGGATCGCCGAGCCGACCACCGGGTGCCAGTCGCCGGCGAGGGGGTTGAGGCTGCTCAGCCCGATGTTGGCGGGCAGGCCGTTCTGCCAGCGGACCATCGTGTACGCCAGGCAGAAGAGTTGGATCGGCAGAAGGAGCAGCACGGCGAGTCGGGTGAACGAGCGGGCCCGGGCGATCTCGAAGCCGCGCTGTTCGGCGACCCACGCGGCGTAGAGCAGGACGCCGACCAACATGGGCAGCATGTAGCGGCCCTGGGTGACGAAGCCGCTCTCGTTGACCAGGGCGATCTGCATGAGGGAGGGGACGGCCACGCCGCCGCCGAGCAGCACGAGCAGGCGCCACCGGTCGAGCGTGCTGCCCCAGACGACCCCGATGAGCAGCAGCGCCCCGGCGACGAGCTGCCAGATCAGGTATGGCGGGGCGGGCATCCGGGTGTCCAGCCAGGAGGTGACCCCGACGATCTGGTCGAGGTATCCCCGCCACCGGTCGGCCTCGCGCAGGGCCGCCTGCCCGTAGGTGAGCCGATCGGCCGAGTAGTTGCCGAGGTCGGAGGTCTGTTGGCGGACGGACCAGGCGAGCACGGCGAGGGTGGACAGCACGATGCCACCTGCCCAGAGCTGCGCGGCCCGGTCCCGCAGAAGGCCGAGGAGGTTGCTGCGGCGCAGCGGGAAGGCGAACGCGACGAAGGCGGTCGCCAGCCAGAGCGGGCCGGTCTGGCGCAGCACCGCGAGGAGCAGCGCGCTGATCCCGACGAGGACGATGAGACCGCGCCGTGGACCGGGTGGACCGAGAAGCAGGGGGATGACCGCGCTGAAGAAGGCGATGCCGGCGGCGATCTCCAGGCCGTTCGGGTTGACAGCGCTGGCCATGTGCACGGCCATCGGGGTGGTGACGACGAGCAGGGCGCCCATCATGAGGCCACGGCGGGATCGGTTGCGGATCACGACGTACGCGCCGGCGAGCAGCGCGGCACAGCACAGGGCGCTGATCATGCGGGCGAGCAGGACGCCGGACCAGCCGGGCCAGAGCACTGTGGGTGCGCCGACGAGGGCGTAGTAGGCGGGGAAGTAACGACCGGCCCCGGTGCCGGTGCGGGTCGGTGTGTCATCGCTGCCGGGGGGCTGGGCGCAGGCCGCCGAGACTTCCTTCTTGAACTGCCAGCACTGCTCGCGGACGAGACCGCCGGGAACGGTCTGGAAGGCGCCGGTGCCCTTCTTCGCGTCGGCGGGCGGGGGCGCGATCTGCCCGGCGGCGACGCCGGCCGCTCGGACGATGTGCTCCCGCTCGTCCGGGGTGCCGTCGTAGGGGGCGGCCATCGACCAGGCGAAGATGATCAGGAAGAATGCGGCGAAGGCGAGGGCCCAGTGTCGTCGGCTTGTGTTCATGGTGGCCGCCGGGCTTCCGCCGGTGGCCGGCGGCGTCACTCTTCCGGGATCAGGCACGTCAACCTCGCGGCTCGCGCGGGCAGGCCCCGCTGGGTGGATGGACAGACGATAGACTCCCTCGTCGTCCTCACCGCTCCGGGTCCCCCCTTGGAGAACTCTTTGCTGTCACCTGTTGCCGATTCCGTCCGCCACCTGTCCCGACACAGCGCTGTGCGGTTCCTGGTCGTCGGGGGTCTGAGCGTTGCCGTGGACACGGGATCACTCTTCGTGTACCACGGAGTTCTCCGGATTGTCCTGCCGGTTGCGGCCGGCATGTCGTTCCTGACCTCGTTCTGGGTCAATTTCGGGCTGAACCGGGCGTGGTCGTTCGGCTCGTCCGCCCAGATGGTGCCGCAGGTGGGGCGCTACTTCGCGCTGGTCCTCGCCAACCTGACCGCCAACGTGGTGCTGGTGTCCGCGTTGACCTGGGCGGGCACGCCGTACCTGCTGGCGAAGCTGCTGGTGACGGCGTCGCTGTCGGCGGCGAACTACGTGGTGTCGAAGCGGTGGATCTTCGCCGCCTGACCGACGCCCTGGCATACCGCAGCGAGGGTGCCCACCGGATGGTGGGCACCCTCGCTGTTGCGGTCAGAGGTACTGGCCGGTGTTGCTGGCGGTCTCGATGGACCGGCCGGCCTCGGCGCCCTTGCCGCCGGAGACGAGCGTGCGGATGTAGACGATCCGCTCGCCCTTCTTGCCGGAGATGCGCGCCCAGTCGTCGGGGTTGGTGGTGTTGGGGAGGTCTTCGTTCTCGCGGAACTCGTCGACGCAGGCGTCGAGCAGGTGCTGCAGGCGCAGCCCCTTGCGCCCCGAGGTGAGGAACTCCTTGATGGCCATCTTCTTGCTCCGGTCGACGATGTTCTGGATCATCGCGCCGGAGTTGAAGTCCTTGAAGTAGAGGACTTCCTTGTCACCGTTGGCGTAGGTGACCTCGAGGAATCGGTTCTCCTCGGTTTCCGAGTACATCCGCAGCACCACGGCGTCGATCATCGCCGCGACGGTGGCCTGGGGGTCGGTGCCGTGTTCGGCCAGGTCGTCCGGGTGCAGGGGCAGCCCGGAGAGGATGTACTTGGAGAAGATGTCCTTGGCCGCCTCGGCGTCCGGTCGCTCGATCTTGATCTTCACGTCGAGGCGACCGGGGCGCAGGATCGCCGGGTCGATCATGTCTTCCCGGTTGGAGGCGCCGATGACGATGACGTTCTCCAGCCCCTCCACGCCGTCGATCTCGCTGAGCAGCTGCGGGACGATGGTGTTCTCCACGTCGGAGGAGACACCGGAGCCGCGGGTCCGGAAGATCGAGTCCATCTCGTCGAAGAACACGATCACCGGCGTGCCCTCGCCGGCCTTCTCCCGGGCGCGCTGGAAGATCAGCCGGATGTGCCGCTCGGTCTCACCGACGTACTTGTTGAGCAGCTCCGGGCCCTTGATGTTGAGGAAGAAGCTGGTGTGCTTCTCCTTGCCCTGCCGCTCGGCGATCTTCTTGGCCAGCGAGTTGGCCACCGCCTTGGCGATGAGCGTCTTGCCGCAGCCGGGTGGGCCGTAGAGCAGGATGCCCTTGGGCGGCCGGAGCTGGTGCTCACGGAACAGGTCCGCGTGCAGGAACGGCAACTCCACCGCGTCGCGGATCTGCTCGATCTGCGACTGGAGGCCACCGATGTCGCCGTAGTCGACGTCGGGCACCTCCTCCAGGACCAGCTCCTCGACCTCGCTCTTCGGGATCCGCTCGTACGCGTACGCCGAGCGGGGCTCGATCATGAGCGAGTCGCCGGCCCGGATCGCCGAGCCGATGAGCGTCTCGGCGAGGTGCACGATGCGCTCCTCGTCGGAGTGGGAGACCACCAGCGCCCGGTCGCCCGGCCCGCCGTTCGGTCCCTCCAGGATCTCCTTGAGCATCACCACTTCGCCAACCCGCTCGTAACCGAACGCGTCGACGATGTTGAGCGCGTCGTTGAGCAGGACCTCCTGGCCACGCCGCAGGTCACCCACGTCGAGCGAGGGTGAGACCGCGACCCGCAGTTTGCGGCCACCGGTGAAGACGTCCACCGTGCCGTCCTCGTGCTTGGCCAGGAAGACTCCGTAACCGCTCGGCGGTTGCGCGAGCCGGTCGATCTCCTCCTTGAGCGTCACGATCTGCGTGCGAGCTTCCTTGAGGGTGCTCACCAGCCGGTCGTTGTTCTCGGTCAGCCGCGCCAACTGTGCCTGGGTGGCCGCCAGCCGCTCTTCGAGCTGCCGGACGTGTCGGGGGCTTTCGGTCAACTTGCGCCGCACCAGGGCGAGTTCCTCTTGCAGGAACGCGACCTGCGTGGAGAGATCGTGGGCTTCCTTCTCCCACCGTGCGGCGCGCGAGTCCGCGTCGTCGCTACGTGCTGCCACGTCCCACCTCCCCGGGGGGCTTGAACGTTCTGCCCTAACACTAGCCGCTATGAGGCCGATTCGGTCCCACGCAACACCCTCGTCACCGAACCTTGATCGCCAAGGGTGGCCTGACGGGCCGTTACCGGCGTTCGGGTACCGTCGGAGCGTGGCACGGGAGAACATGGGGGGTGCACAGGTGGCCGAGGTCGCGACCGACGAATTGCAGGTCTGGGTCGACCAGGACCTCTGCACGGGCGACGGGCTCTGCGTGCAGTACGCGCCGGAGGTGTTCGAGTTCGACATCGACGGCCTGGCCTACGTCAAGGGCGTCGACGGTGAGCTGAAGATGGCACCGGGCAGCCGGGTCGACGTCCCCGCGCACCTGCGACTCGAGGTGATCGACTCCGCGAAGGAGTGCCCGGGCGACTGCATCCACGTGGTGCGTGGCGACGGCGTCGAAGTCGCCGGCCCGGACGCCGAGGAAGACTGACCCACCGGCCGGGCCGCGAAGGCCCGGCCGGTCAGAACGGGCACGCCTCAGAGCATCGGACGGCCGACCACCGAGGCGACCAACCGCGCGAACTCCTCCAACCGGGCGATCTGCCCGGCCCCGCCGTCGTCGAGGGTCTTGCCGAAGCGCAACGCGTCGTGCCGGGGTGTGCCGGCCATCTCCTCGCTCGGCGGCGCCTCGTCCAACGAGGTGAGCAGCAGGTAGACGTCGATGCTGTCGACCCGGATCTCGCCGCTCTCGGCACGGTTGAGTCGCCGCCGGCAGCCCACCTCGGTGACTGTGGAGACCGGCACCACCCGCAGCGACGAGGTCATCGAGCCCGGCGGGCCCTCCTCCGGCGGCACGTCCTCGCCGTGCCAGAGGATGAGCCGGCTGCCGTCGCAGACCACCACCTCCTGCCACACCCCGTTGACCTCGTTGACGAAGCGTTCCAAGGTGAAGCCGAGCACCGACGCGCCGCGCAGCACGCCGCCGAGCGCCTCCAGGGCGACGTCCGGGTCGCGCAGGTAGGCCCGCGCCGCCGACTCCAGGTCCTGGTAGGGCGACCAGTCGGGAAAGACCGCGGGGAGGTCTCCACCGCCGTAGCCCGGTCGGCTCATGCCAGCGTCTCCCCCTGCTCGGCGCTGCCGACACCCAGCTCGTTGGTCACGGCCTGTCCATCTCCCCCGCACCGTTGGGTTGCGCGCCTGCCGCCTGCGCGGCGGCGGCCTGTCGGGCCGCCTCCGCCTCGCGCAGGTCCTGACGGCGCTGCGCGTACGCCTCGGTGCCCTTGCTGGGCTTGCGCCGACGCGGCGGAGCGGTGACGCCCGGGGCCAGCTTGCGCGCGGACACCAGGAAGGCGGTGTGCGCGATCATCCGGTGGTCCGGACGGACGGCGAGGCCCTCGGCGTGCCAGTCGCGCACCAGGGACTCCCAGGCCCGCGGCTCGGTCCAGCCGCCGCGCTCGCGCAGCGCCTCCACCAGCTCGGAGAGCTGCGGTGTGGTGGCGACGTAGCCGATGAACACCCCACCGGGCACCAGCGCCCGCTCGACCATGTCGAGGGTCTCCCAGGGGGTCAGCATGTCCAGGATGATCCGGTCGAAGCCGGTCTCCTGGCACTGCGCGACATCGCCGACGTGCAGGTTCCACGAGGGGTGCGGCCCGTTGAAGAACGCCTCGACGTTGCGCTTGGCGATCTGGGCGAAGTCGTCGCGCAGCTCGAACGAGTGCAGCTCGCCCTCGGTGCCGACGGCCCGCAGCAGGGAGCAGCTCAGCGCGCCGGAGCCGGCGCCGGCCTCGAGGACCTTCGCGCCGGGGAAGATGTCGCCCATCGCCACGATCTGCGCCGAGTCCTTCGGGTAGATCACCTGGGCGCCGCGCGGCATGGACAGCACGTAGTCCGACAGGAGTGGTCGCAGGGCCAGGAACGCGGTGCCGCCGCCGGAGGTGGTCACCACGCTGCCGTCGGGGAGCCCGATCAGCGCGTCGTGCGCCAGGATGCCGCGGTGGGTGTGGAACTCCTTGCCGGGCTCCAGCGTCACTGTGTGCATCCGCCCCTTGGGGTCGGTCAGCTGGACCCGGTCGCCGGGCCGGAACGGCCCGCGGTGTACGGGTGTCAGCGCCGGGTTGGCGGGGTCGGCGGCGACGGTGGAGGGAGTTGCGGTCACGGTGTCATCTTCCGGTTGGGTTCGAGGAGCTGTGCCAGGTCCGCGATGTGCAGAATGCCGACGACATCTTCGCCTGACGTCACCACGTACTGTGCGCCCGGGTAGGTCTGTACGGCCTCCATCACCCGCTCGCCGTCCCACCCGGCCGACAACGTGGGAAGGGTGCCCAGCGACCGGGCGACGGCGTCCACCGCCAGCCACGGTCGGCGCTCGACCGGCACCGCGTCGGCGGCGGCCGGGTCGACAAGCGCCACCGGTCGACCGGTGGAGTCGGTGACCACCAGCGCGGCGCCGGGCTGCCCGCTCTCGGCGCGTCGGCGCTGGGCCTCGGCCAGCGGCGTACCGGTGGCCACCGGCCAGACCGGACGGGCCAGCCGGGCGAGGTCGATCAGCGGGAACCGGCGGCTGACCCGGGCGGCCCGGATCGACTGCCCGGCGCCACGCCAGAGGGTGACGGCGACCAGCAGCATCAGCGGCAGCGCCAGCGGCGCCAGCCGCCGCTCGACGGTGAGCAGCAGGACCAGGGCCGCGGTGCCGACGGCGACGACCCGGCCGGCCCAGCCGGCGACCTCGGTGCCGAGGTGCCGGTCGCGGGTCAGCCCCCACACGGCGGCGCGCAGCGCCCGGCCGCCGTCGAGCGGCAGCCCGGGCAGGCTGTTGAACAGCGCCACGATGACGTTGCTGACCGCGAGCTGGAAGGCGAGCTGGTGCGCCACGGTCCCCTCGGGCAGGGCGAGCGTGGCGGCGACCGCCAGGACGCCGAGCACAGCGGAGACCGCCGGGCCGGCCAACGAGACCAGCAGGTCGACGCGGGGCGACGGGGCGTCGCGGTCCATCTCGGTGTAACCGCCGAGCAGCTCCAGCGTGATCCCGCGCACACCGATGCCGTACCGCCGGGCGGTGAGGGCGTGGCCCAGCTCGTGCAGCAGCACCGAGCCGAGCAGCGACACGACGAAACCGAAGCCGATCAGGTAGCCGCTGAGCTGCGGCAGGTCCAGTTGTCGGCGGGCGAATTCGCCGTACAGCACAGCGATGAGCACCGCGAGCAGGACCATGGAGCCGTTGAGGTACAGCGGCACCCCGAACACCTTGCCGACGTTCAGGCCGAGGCGTCGGTCCGGTCGGCGCGGCGGCCTGGTTGTCTGCTCCATCGCCACGATGCTACGGACTGTCGTGGCTACGGACTGTCGCGGTGTGGGGCGGGCGGCGGTCGGTGTCACACCGGTGCCCTAACCTTTGCCGACATGACGGCGGAATCGGTCACCACCTCCCAGCCCTCCCCCGCGGCGCAGGCGCCGCCGACGGTGCGGGCCTCGCTGTCCCCGTCGCGGGCGGCGGATTTCAAGACCTGCCCGCTGCTCTACCGGTTCCGCAGCATCGACCGGCTGCCCGAGCGCACCACCATCGAGCAGGCCCGGGGCACGTTGGTGCACGCGGTGCTGGAGCGCCTGTTCGACCTACCGGCCACCGGCCGCACGCCGGAGGCGGCCGGCGACCTGGTGGCCCCCCAATGGGACCGGCTGGTCACCGAACAGCCCGAGCTGGCCGGGATCTTCGACGGCGCGGAGCCGGCCGGCCCGGTGGAGTTCCTCCGCTCCGCCGCCGGGCTGTTGCAGGGTTACTTCGCGGTGGAGGATCCGACCCGACTGGAGCCGGCCGAACGCGAGAGCCTGATCTCCGCTGTCGTCGACGAGGAGTTGCTGATCCGGGGTTACCTCGACCGGCTCGACGTCGCTCCGGACGGCGCGCTGCGGGTGGTCGACTACAAGACCGGGGGCGCTCCGCGGGAGGCGTTCGAGGCGCGGGCGCTGTTCCAGCTGAAGTTCTACGCCCTGGTGCTGTGGCGCACCCGGGGGGTGGTGCCCCGGGTGCTGCGGCTGCTCTACCTGCGCGACGCCGAGGTGTTGGATTACGCCCCGGACGCCGACGAGCTGGTCCGCTTCGAGCGCACAGTGGTGGCGCTGTGGCGGGCCATCGAGCAGGCCACCGCCCGGCAGGACTTCCGGCCCCGGCCGAGCCGGCTCTGCGACTGGTGCAGCCACCAGGCGCTCTGTCCCAGCTTCGGCGGCACCCCGCCGCCGTTCCCGGTCGCCGCGGCGAACGCCGACCCCCTGCGTGACTCCCGGGCCACTCCGGTGGCGCCGGGCGCCGACGAGTGACGGCTTCCTGAGCGACGCGCACGCCCGGCGCGGCGATGCGGGCCGCCGGGACCGCCTGCCGCACGCCGCCGCCGCCGAGGACCCGACCGCAGTGGTGCCGCAGCGGTCGGGACAGGGCGACCGGCCGGCCTCTACGGTGATCCGCGACGCACCGGCTCCGGTACGCGAGGATGACCGGTGCGCGCCACGACGTCGGCGGGACGGGAGACGACATGAACGATCAGGCGCCCTCGGCGCGGCCGGTGCGGATCCTGCTCGCCGACGACCAGCCGCTGCTGCGGACCGGGTTCCGGATGGTGCTGGGCGCCGAGAGCGACCTGGACGTGGTGGCGGAGGCCGGTGACGGCGTGGAGGCGGTGGAGTTGTCCCGCCGGCTGCTGCCCGACGTCGTCCTGATGGACATTCGGATGCCCCGGATGGACGGGGTGGCGGCGACCCGGGCCATCGTCGACGCCCGGCTGCCGGTACGGGTGCTGGTGCTCACCACCTTCGACCTGGACGAGTACGTGGTGGGCGCGTTGCGGGCCGGCGCCAGCGGGTTCCTGGCCAAGGACGTGCCGGCCGAGGATCTGATAGCGGCGATCCGCACTGTCGCCGGCGGGGACGCGGTGGTGTCACCTCGGATCCTGCGGCGACTGCTGGACCGCTTCGCCGAACTGCTGCCCGACCCGGCGGCGACGCCGTCGGCGGCGCTCAACGCGCTCACCGACCGGGAGCGCGAGGTGCTCGTGCAGGTCGCCCGAGGGCTGTCCAACGCCGAGATCGCGACGGTCCTTTCGGTGAGCGAAACCACCATCAAGACGCACGTCGGGCATGTGCTGACCAAGCTGCGGCTACGCGACCGGGTGCAGGCGGTGGTGCTGGCGTACGAGTCGGGGCTGGTCCGCCCCCGGGCGTAGTTCCGCCGGCCCGGGTACCTCACCCGGCGTACTCGAAGATCCCTCCGTGGGGGGACGGCTGCCGTTGCCGTCGTCACCTACCGTGACCGGAGATGGCTTGGTTCGGTTGACCCTCCTGTGGCGTCAGGTGCAAGTGTCGGTGCTGCCGCCCGCCGCCGTGGGGAAAAACGGTCGGCCGGCGTCGACTCAGGGGCAACCCTGATGCGACATGGGGGTGCACCCGCAGCGGGAAATCCGCGCCGGGTCCCCCCAGGGTCGGACGGGGCGGACGTAGTCAGCACCGATGATTGAACAGTCGCGCCGGACCATCGGGGGGCGGCGTGCATTTTCGGACAGACGGAAGAGGTAGATGACGTGACCGCGACGGTAGGCCAGCAGGCGCAGGCCGCGGCCCGGGCGAACGACGTGTGGAAGGTGTACGGCAGCGGCGAGGCTCAGGTCATCGCGCTGCGGGGGGTCAGCGCGGAGTTCGAACGTGGCCGCTTCACCGCGATCATGGGCCCGTCGGGTTCCGGGAAGTCGACGCTGATGCACTGCCTGGCCGGCCTGGACTCGGTGACCCGGGGGACGGTGTCGATCGGTGAGACCACGGTCACGGGGCTGGGCGACGCGGGGCTGACGAAGTTGCGCCGCGACAAGGTGGGCTTCATCTTCCAGCAGTTCAACCTGCTGCCGACGCTGACCGCCAAGGAGAACATCCTGCTGCCGCTGTCGATCGCCGGGCGCAAGCCGGACCCGGCCTGGTACGACACGGTGATCGAGACGGTGGGTCTGAAGGACCGGCTGGACCACCGGCCGGCACAGCTCTCCGGTGGGCAGCAGCAGCGGGTGGCGTGCGCCCGGGCGCTGGTCTCCCGCCCCGAGGTGATCTTCGCGGACGAGCCGACCGGCAACCTGGACTCGCGCTCCGGCGCGGAGGTGCTCAACTTCCTGCGTAACTCGGTTCGGGAGCACGGCCAGACCATCGTGATGGTCACCCACGACCCGACGGCCGCCGCGTACGCCGACCGGGTGGTCTTCCTCGCCGACGGCGAGATCGTCTCGGAGCTGATCGAGCCGACCGCCGAGACGGTGCTGGACACCATGAAGAAGCTGGACACTGCGGCCGAGGTGGGCAACTGATGTTCCGCGCGACGCTGAAGAGTCTGCTGGCCCGTAAGGTCCGGCTGATCCTGTCCGGCCTGGCGGTGGTGCTTGGGGTGATGTTCGTCTCCGGCGCGTTCGTGCTCACCGACACGCTGGGTCGCTCCTTCGACTCGGTCTTCGCCGACGGTTTCTCCGAAATCGACGTGAACGTCGCGGCGAAGCCGAAGGTCCAGGTCAACGAGATGGAGGGCGAGCAGACGGTCGCGCCGCTGCCGGCCACGCTGGTGGACCGGGTGAAGCAGGTGCCGGGGGCGGCCTCGGCGACCGGTGTGGTCAACGCCGACGGCGCACGTGTGATCGGCAGCAACGGCAAGGTCGTCACGTCGTTCGGCCCGCCGCAGTTGGGCGAGAACTGGATCGGCGAGAGCGAGCTGCTGAAGCTGCGTGAGGGGCGCGCGCCGCAGGCCGAGGACGAGATCGTCATCAACAAGGCGTTGGCCACGGCCGCGAAGGTGCAGGTCGGCCAGAAGGTCGGCGTGCTCACCGCGTTCGAGTCGAAGAAGCGGGACTTCACACTGGTCGGCGTCTTCGGTTACAGCGGTGACCGGGACTCGATCGGCGGGGTCAACGAGGTCTTCTTCACCACGCCGGTGGCGCAGCGGCTGATGCTGGGCGAGCCGGACGTGTTCAGCAGCATCACTGTGCAGGCCGCCGGCGGGGTCTCGGACGAGAAGCTGCGCGACGACGTGGCCCGCACCCTGGGCGCGGACTTCGAGGTGAAGACCGGCGAGCAGGTGGCCGCGGACGCCTCGGCGAGCCTGAAGGAGGGCCTGTCCTTCTTCAACAAGATCCTGCTCGGCTTCGCCGCGGTGGCGCTGCTGGTGGGCACCTTCCTGATCCTCAACACCTTCTCGATCATCGTGGCGCAGCGGACCCGGGAGTTGGCGCTGATGCGCGCCATCGGGGCCAGCGGCCGGCAGATCATCGGTTCGGTGGTGCTGGAGGCCATCGCGGTGGGGTTGATCGCGTCGGTGCTCGGCCTCGCCGCCGGTATCGGGGTGGGCGCGCTGCTGGCGTTCCTGTTCGGCAAGCTCGCCGGTGGGCTCACACTGGCCGGGATCGGCGTGCCGGCGGCCGCGGTGATCGGTTCGTTCGCCGTCGGTCTGGTGATCACCGTGGTGGCGGCGTTGCTGCCGGCGCTGCGGGCGTCCCGGATCCCGCCGATCGCTGCCATGCAGGACGTGGCCACCCCGGACCGGCCGTTGACCAAGGTCACCGTTGCCGGGTCGCTGGTCACCGGCGTCGGCGCGGTGCTGCTGTTCCTCGGGCTCAGCGGCAACGCCGGGGGTCAGACCCTGGCCACCATCCTCGGTGGGGTGCTGTTCGCCTTCATCGGGGTGGCGCTGCTGACCCCGTTGATCAGCCGGCCGGTGGTGAGCCTGCTCGGGGCGATCTTCTCCTGGTCGGTGCCGGGCAAGCTGGGCCGGCTCAACTCGGGGCGCAACCCGCGTCGTACGGCGATCACCGCCGCCGCGCTGATGGTCGGCATCGCGCTGGTCACCGGTGTCACTGTCATCCTCGACTCGGCCAAGGGCAGCATCAGCGCACTCGCCCAGGACACCATCAAGGCCGAGCTGGTGATCGCCGGTCAGCAGGGCGGCCCGCGTCCGCCGACCTTCGACCCGGGGGTACTGGATCAGGCCAAGGCCCTGCCCGGTGTGCGGTTGGTCGACGGCGAGTACGGCGACATGGGGCGGATCGACGGGGAGAGCACCTGGGTCGCGGCGAGCAGCGACATCGCGTCGCTGCGGCAGATCTTCGGCGCGAAGCCGACCGCCGGTGACATCGACCGGCTCGGGCCGACCCAGATGCTCGCCAGCTCGGACACCGCAACGTCCCGTGGCTGGTCGGTGGGCTCCACTGTCAACGTGCAGCTGACCCGGGGCGAGGCACGCACCTACACGATCAGCGGCATCTACGAGTCGTCGCAGCTGACCAACCCGGTGACGCTGCCGGCGACCGCGGCGAAGGACTTCGCCATCCCGCAGCCCATCCAGGGCTTCATCCAACTGGACCCGGGCACCCGGGTGTCCGACGTCCAGCCGCAGGTGGAGGCGTTGCTCGCGGACAGCCCCGAGGTGTCGGTGGCCGACCGGGACGCGTTCATCAAGCAGCAGACCAGTTCGCTCGACGGGCTGCTCACGATGATCCAGATCCTGCTCGCGCTGGCCATCGTGATCGCCGTGCTGGGCATCATCAACACCCTGGCCCTGTCGGTGCTGGAGCGGACCCGCGAGTTGGGTCTGCTGCGGGCGATCGGCCTGCGCCGGTCCCAGACCATGGGCATGATCACCGTGGAGGCGGTGGTGATCTCGGTGTTCGGTGCGCTGCTCGGCGTGGTGGTGGGCACCGGCCTCGGCGCCGCAGTGGTCGAGGCCCTCAAGGACGAGGGCATCACCGACCTGATCCTGCCCTGGGGGCAGATGGGTGTCTTCCTCGGTCTCGCCGCCATCATCGGCGTGGTGGCCGCGGTGCTCCCGGCGATCCGGGCGGCCCGGATCAACGTCCTGGGCGCCATCGCCCACGACTGATCGGCACTACCGAGGCCCCCGGTCGCCATCCGCGCGACGGGGGCCTCGGCGTGTCCCATTCCCCCTCGGCCACCCGTACGCGACTGCCAGGCTGGTGCTGCCGGCAGGGCGCCGGCCCGCCCCGCGAGCGGGCGGTCGGAGAACCGGGGCCGGTGACATGACCGATCAGGACGCGTACCAGCGGGCACTCGACAACGCCGAGCGGCTGCTCGGGCAGCCGCTGGTCCTGCCGCTCGGCGAGGGTGAGCCGTCGGTGGGAAACGACTTCCGTCGTCTCGCCACCGTGCAGACCTTCGGCGCGGCCTGGCCCCGGGAAGGCCTGGACCTGCGCAGCCGGTGCCTGGTCTCGGTGGCGATCGCCGCCGCCCTCGGCACCCACGAGCCGCTGCGCGGGCAGCTGCGCATCGCGCTGACCTCGGGCGTGACCAGGGAGGAGATCGTCGAGCTGTTCATCCACCTGGCCGCGTACGCGGGGGCCGCGCGGGCGTTCGACAGCTACCAGGTGGTCGCGGCGGTCTTCGCCGAGCGCCAGTGAACGAGGCCGGTCGCGACAGCCGCGCACCGTCGGACCCGCGCCGGGCGGGTCAGCCGGTCGTCGCGGCCCGATCGGTCAGCAGGCCCGCGAGCAGCGCCAGGTCCACGCCGGTCAGGCTCTCCACCTGGTGTACGCCGACAGTGCTCGGCAACGCCACCTCCGCCGGTACGGCCAGGACCGCCGCGCCCGAGGCGAGCGCGCTGGCCACCCCGGTCGGTGAGTCCTCGATCGCCACGCACCGCTCGATCGGCACACCCAACAGCCGGGCGGCGGTCAGGTACGGCTCGGGGTGCGGCTTGGCCGCCACCACCTCGTCACCGGCGACCACAGTGTCGAAGTTGTCCCGACCAAGGGTGTCCAGGGCGATCTCGACCAGCGCCCGAGGGCTGGAGGTGACCAGCGCGGTGGGGATTGCCGCCGCGCGGACCGCGCGCAACAGGTCGAACGCGCCCGGCCGCCAGGGCAGGCCGGTGCGGAACAGCTCCAGGATCCGGGTGTTGATCCACGCCGCGCTGATCTCCGGATCCCGTTCCGGCTGCCCCAGGTCGTCGTGCAGGATGCGCATCGACTCGGCCATGGCGGTGCCGATGATCGACTGGCGGGCCTCGACGGAGAGTTCGCCGCCGTATTCCTTCGCGAGTTCCTGCAACGCGACGTCCCACAGCTTCTCGCTGTCGACCAGCGTGCCGTCCATGTCGAAGAGCACAGCGGCGGGGTGATGGCTGCTCAGCGGAACCTCCAGGGTCGTGACCGACACCGGCGATCCTGCCAGCAGCTCCCGGGGCCGGTGGCGGCAACGGGCTCCAGGGTGATCCGGGCAACCCCGCTCAGCCCAGGTCGCACTCCTTCAGGGAACCCTCGTAACCCCTGAAGAACATGTCGGTGCGCTGCTCGGCGGTGCCGTGCGCCCCTTCCGCGAACCACGGCTGGTCCGGGTCGTCGCCGACCGCCGCCACCCCCTCCCGGAACTCGTCCAGGTCACCCTCGGCGAGGGTCAGGGCCCGCGAGCGCACCGAATCGCCGAGGTACGCCCCGGCCATGCAGTCGGCCTGCAACTCCTGCTGGATGGTGAAGCTGTAGTTGATGCCGAGCCGCACCTGGATGGCGTGCGCGTACTCGTGCCCGAGCAGGTAGAACACGAACGCGTCGCCGACCTGGCGGAACGCCGCCACCGACCAGGCGACGTCGTACGCGATGAAGTCGCCCTGCGAGCAGTAGACGGCGTTGTTGCGGGGCAACGACTGGCCGCCGCAGGACACCTCGCCGTCGCGCTGGTACGGGATGATCCGCCGGATCGGTCGGAAGCGCTGCCCGGATTCCTTGAACTGGGCCGCCCAGTACCGCTCGGCGACCGCCTGCGCGTCGGCGACGTCCTGCTCGAACTCGGCGACGCTGGTGGTGCTGTCGGCCCGGGTGGTGCTCGGGCCCGGTGACGCGGCCGTCGGGTTCACCCCGGGGCGTTCGGCCTCCGGCTCGGCCAGCCCACCGCCGGCGCAGGCGAGGGAGACCAGGGCGGCGATCAGCAGACCCGCCAGCGGGCCCCGCGCGTCGCGTCCGAACCGTGCCCCCACTGTGCCTCCCCAGACATCGGTGCTCGCGCTGCGATGTACCCCGACGATACGACCGCCACGCCCATCACCGATTCACGCACGAGGTGGCCGAACGGTTCACCTCCGATGGTCCCGGGTCGGCTGCGCCGCTCGTACGGCCAGTAGGGTCGCTCACCCGCCCGACTCCCGGCCGCGCTGCCACGTGTCGCCCTGGTCACCGTGCCGCTCGGCCTCGTACCGCTGCTGCCGCGCCCGAGCGTCCCGCCCAGCCCGAGGGTCGTCGCCCCCAACCTCACGAATCCGCCCCCGCCGCGCCACGACGCCAAACGCCAAACCCGCCAAGACAACAAAGACCCCGCCCACCACCCACACCACAGTCATCCCGCCAACCTAGGCCCCGCCGACCACCCCGGAACCTCGGTGATCATGAAGTTGGCGTCATCCCACTCGGCGTGTCGTGACGCTAACTTCATGATCACCGGTTCGGGTGGGGCAGGGGGTGTCCGGGACCGGGGGTTGGGTTCGACGTTTCCTGTGGGGGCGCCGGGGTGGTGTCCTCGCAGGAGGAGGGGAAGAACCGTGAAGTACATGATTTTGCTCTACGGGTCGCAGCAGGACTACGACGTGCTGTCGGGGCGGGCTTCCGACCGGCCGGCGATGTCGGCCGAGCAGATCGCGGCGATGCACAAGCACATGGAGACCTTCCACCAGGCGCTGGCCGAGTCCGGCGAGTTGGTCGACGCCCGGGGCCTGAGCGAGCCGGTGCACGCCCGCCGGGTGCAGGTGCGCGAGGGGACACCAGTGGTCACCGACGGCCCGTACCCGGAGACGCAGGAGGTCCTCGCCGGTTACACCATCGTGGAGTGCGCCAGCTTCGACCGGGCCACCGAGATCGCCGCCGGCCTGGTCGACCCGGACGCCCCCGGCGGTTACGTGGACGTGCGGCCGGTTCTCGACGGTGTCGAGGACCTGGCCGGCTGACAGGGTGCCGGAGACTCCCGCCGAGGACCTGCTGCGCGAGCTGGCGCCGCAGGTCCTCGGCGCGCTGGTACGCCGCTACGGGCACTTCGACACGGCCGAGGACGCGGTGCAGGAGGCGCTGATCGCCGCGGCGCACGGTTGGCCGCGCGACGGCGTACCGGAAAATCCGCGCGGTTGGCTGATCACCGTGGCGTCCCGTCGGCTGACCGACCTGCTCCGTCGCGAGCAGGCCCGGATCCGGCGGGAGAACACGGTGGCCCGGTGGGTGCTCCCGGAGCAGTGGCGCGCCCCCGCCGCCGACCGTCCGCCGGCGGACGCCGACGACACGCTCATCCTGTTGTTCCTGTGCTGCCACCCGGCGCTGTCGGCGGCGTCGCAGATCGCGCTCACCCTGCGCGCCGTGGGCGGGCTGAGCACTGCCGAGGTGGCGCGCGCGTTCCTGGTGCCGGAGGCGACGATGACCCGGCGGATCAGTCGGGGTAAGCAGCGGATCCGTGACAGTGGGCTGCGGTTCGCGCCGCCCACCGGCCCGGAGTGCGCCGACCGGCTCGCCGCCGTGCTGCACGTGCTCTACCTGATCTTCACGGAGGGGTACGCCCGCACCGCCGGGCCCGGGTTGCTGCGCGCCGACCTGACCGCCGAGGCGATCCGACTGACCCGGCTGGTGCGCCGGCTGGTGCCCGAGGACCCCGAGGTCACCGGGCTGCTCGCGTTGATGCTGCTCACCGACGCCCGCGCGCCGGCGCGGATCGGCCCGCACGGCGAGCTGGTGCCGATGGCCGAGCAGGACCGCTCCCGGTGGCGGGCCGACCAGATCACCGAGGGGGTCGAGCTGATCACCGGGGCGCTGCCGCGCGGGGTGGTCGGGGCGTACCAGCTCCAAGCGGCCATCGCGGCCGTGCACGACGAGGCGCCCAACGCGGCGGCCACCGACTGGGCGCAGATCACCGCCCTGTACGAGGTGCTCCTCGGGATGTCCGACAACCCAGTGGTGGCGCTCAACCACGCCGTGGCGGTGGCCATGAGCCGGGGCGCGCCGGCCGGGTTGGCGCTGCTCGCCGACCTGGCCGACGACCCCCGCCTGGCCGACGACCCGCGACTGCCGGCCGCCCGCGCCCACCTCTGGGAGTTGGAGGGTGAGCGGGTAGCTGCGCGGGAGGCGTACCGGATGGCGGCGGCGCGTTCGACGAACCTGGCGCAGCAGCGCTACCTGAACGCCCGCGCGGGGGGCCTCGCGGGCGACCCGCCGCCCGCCGGCTGAGCCGCACGGCCCGTGCGGGTCACGGGCGGAGCCGGCCGGCCGTGCGGATCACGGGCTGAGCCGCACGGCCCGTGCGGGTCACGGGCTGGCGGCCAGGAAGACGAACGCGGCCAGCAGCACCAGGTGTACGCCGCCCTGCAACACGTTGGCCCGGCCGGGCACCACGGTGAGGACGGCGGTCACGGCGGTGAGCGCGAGCAGGGCGAGCTGGGTGCCGCCGAGGCCGAGCAGCAGCGGGCCGTCCAGCCAGATCGAGGCGATCGCGATGGCCGGGATGGTCAGGCCGATGCTGGCCATCGCCGAGCCGAGCGCGAGGTTCAGGCTGGTCTGGACGCGGTCGCGGCGGGCGGCGCGGGCGGCGGCCAGGGTCTCCGGCAGCAGCACCAGCAGGGCGATGATCACGCCGACGAACGCGTGCGGTAGGTTCGCCGCCGCGACCCCGGCCTCGATGGTCGGGGAGACCGTCTTCGCGTCGCCGACCACCGCGACCAGCGCCACCAGCAGCAGGCCCAGGCTGACCATCGCCGCGCGGGTCGTGGGCGGCTTGGCGTGCTCCTCCGTCTCGATGACCTTGCCCCGGCTGTCGACCGGCAGGAAGTAGTCGCGGTGCCGACCGGTCTGCACGAGCACGAACAGCCCGTAGAGCGCCAGCGAGGCGACGGCGGCGAAGGTGAGCTGGGCCGGGCTGAACTCCGGGCCGGGCCGGGCCGTGGTGAAGGTCGGGATGACCAGACTCAGGGTGGCCAGGGTGATCACGGTGGCCAGGGCGCCGCCGGTGCCCTCCGGGTTGAACACCGCGACGCGACGGCGCAGCGCCCCGAGCAGCAGGGACAGGCCGAGTATCCCGTTACAGGTGATCATGACGGCGGCGAAGACGGTGTCGCGGGCGAGCGACTGGGTCTTCTCCGGCCCGCTGATCATGAGCGTGACGATCAGGGCCACCTCGATCACGGTGACCGCGACGGCGAGCACGAGGGACCCGTACGGCTCCCCCACCCGGTGGGCGACCACCTCCGCGTGGTGCACCGCCGCGAGCACAGCGCCGCCCAGCAGCACCGCGACAACCACGATGACGGGCCCAGGCAGGCTCCGCCCCCAGGTGACCATCAATATCAGGACGGCGAGCACAGGTACGACGAACGTCCAGTCGGTCAGGCGGGAGCGAAGGAGGGCGGCCATGCCATACAGAGTGCCAGGTCAAGTGATCATGTGACCACCATCGACGTGGCGACATGCGGCCGAGCGTGGCCTTCACCACGCAAACCCGTAACCCATAGGTTACGCTTCCCGAGTGAACGAGGTGGCCACCGCGATCGCCGACCCGGTACGGCGGCACATCCTGACCCTGCTGCGCGACGAGCCGCTGTCCGCTGGTGACATCGCCCAGCGATTCGTGATCAGCCGACCCGCGATCAGCCGCCACCTACGGCTGCTTCGCGAGAGCGGTCTGGTGCACGACGAGATGGTCGGCCGCCAGAGGATCTACCGACTCGATCCGCGCCCGCTCGCTCCGCTGGTCGACTGGCTCGCCGCGCTCGCAGCGACCGACCGGTGGGAGCGGCACCTCGACGCACTGGAGACCGAGGTCTATCGCACCCGCCGAGAGCGCCGCAGCCGCGGCCCGGCGGAGCACCGAAGGGAGCACACGGCATGACCCGCACACCCGCCGGACGCCTGTTTCACACCGACACCGGCCACGATCTCGTCCTCACCCGAACCTTCCGCGCCCCGGCGGCGGACGTCTGGGCCAGCCTGACCGAGCCCGAGCGCACGGCCCGCTGGTTCGGCCCGTGGGAGGGCGACGCCGGGCCCGGACGGACCATCCGGGTCCAGATGGCGTACGAGGAGCAGCAGCCCTGGTGTGAGGTACTCATCGACGCGTGCGAACCGCAGCAGCGCCTCGCCGTGTCGATGATCGACAGCTACGGGACCTGGCTGCTGGAGATGGTGCTGACCGAGA
Organism: Micromonospora sp. NPDC048842; assembly: GCF_040649935.1. Lineage (NCBI taxonomy): Bacteria > Bacillati > Actinomycetota > Actinomycetes > Micromonosporales > Micromonosporaceae > Micromonospora > Micromonospora sp. NPDC048842. Next base: position 52,670 of record NZ_JBEZGK010000012.1, read on the forward strand.
CCGACGGCAGCACCGAGCTGCGGTTCGTCCAGCATCTCACCAGTGTGGAGGGCATCGCCGAGGTCGGCGCCGGCTGGGAGTACTACCTGGACATGCTGGTCGCCTCCCGGGACGGCTCGCCCCGCCCGGAGTTCGACGACTACCACCCGGCGATGCAGCCCTACTACCAAGGGCTGGCCGCCGCGGCCGGCTAGGGGTCGAGGGCCCGCCGCAGCTTGGCGAACTCGGCGGTCAACGCCGGCAGCGGGAAGTGCGCGTTCAGGCCGCTGGGGTTCGGCAGCACCCAGACCTGGGCCGGCCCCAGCCGGTCCGGTCGCGGGCCCAGCCCGGCCTTCGGTCGGGCGAAGGCGATCCGGTACGCGCTCACCCCGAGGATCGCCACCCAGCGCGGCCGGTAGCGTTCGGCCTTCACCGCCAACCCGGTCACACCGGCCACCAGTTCCTCCGGGGTCAGCTCGGCGGCGCGGGCGGTGGCCCTGTTGCTCAGGCTGGTGATGCCCAGGCCCTGCCGCAGCAGCTCGTCGCGTTCCCACGAGTGCAGCTGGCGATCGGTGAAGCCGGCTCCGTGCAGGGCCGGCCAGAATCGGCTGCCCCGTCGGGCGAACGGCTCCCCCACGGCGGCCGAGTAGAGGCCCGGGTTGTAGCCGCAGAACAGCACGCGCAGCCCGGGGCCGATGATGTCCGGCAGACCCCGGCCGGCCGCCGCAGACACCTCCTGCGGGGTCGGCCGCCGCGCCGGCCCCGCACGCTCAGCGTCCACTCCACTGATCCTGCCGTACGCCCCGGTGCCGGACCCGGCGGACGGCTTGACACCCTCAACGGATGCAGTCAACCGACCACCTCGCCGCCAGCCGTTACGCGCGGATGCGCTGGAACACTCCGCTCTCGCCGGAGCACGCCGCGTTGCTGCTGCAACGGCTCGACGTCCGCCCCGGCGCGCGCGTACTCGACCTCGGCTGCGGCTGGGGTGAGCTGCTGCTGCGGGCGGTCGCCGCCGGCGGTGTCTCCGGTCCGGTCGCGACGCGGGGCGTCGGCGTCGACACCGACGAGGGCGCGCTCGCCCGAGGGCGGCGGCTGGCCGCGGGGCGGTCATTGAACCGGCACGTCGCCTTCGTGATGGGGGAAGCGGCGGCCTGGCATGAGCCGGCCGACCGGGTCCTCTGCATCGGCTCGGCACACGCCTTCGGCGGCACCGAGGCCGCCCTCGACGCCCTCGCCGCAGTGGTCCGGCCCGGTGGGCGGCTGCTGTTCGGTGACGCGTACTGGGAGCGGCCCCCCACGGCGGAGATCGCCGAGGTCTTCGGCCCGGAGGTCCCGACCCTGCCCGGCCTGGTCGAGGCCGCCCGTCAGCGGGGCTGGCGGTTGCTGCACCTGAGCACCGCCGATCAGCGGGAATGGGACGACTTCGAGTCCACCTGGCTCGCCGGCCGGCAGGAGTGGCTGCTGGCGTACCCGGAGGATCCCCGTGCGGCCGAGGTCCGCGCGGAACTCGACGACCGGTTGTGCCAGTACGTCGGCGGTTACCGGGGTGTCCTCGGCCTCGGCTATCTCGTCCTCGGGCGCTGACCGTCCGCAATTGACGTCGCTGGCTAGGCTGCGCGTGGTGAGCGCCGGATCTCGTCTCGCCCTGCCCTGGCGGATCCTCGTCGTGTCCGCCGCCGCCGTGCTGGTGTGGCTGTTCCTGGGCGTCCTGCTCGATCGTGACTACGACCGGCCCACCCATGCGGTCGGGGCGGTTCTCACCACCGCGCTGGTCGTACCCCTGGTGGTCGTCGCCCGTCGCGTCCTGGACCGACGGCCGTGGGCCGGCCTCGGGTTGCCGTCGCTGCGCGCCGGCTGGCGGCGTCTGCTGTTCGGCATGGCCTGCTGGCTCGTGCCCGCCGCTGTGGGGTTCGCACTCTGCCTCGGTCTCGGCTGGGTCGAGATCAGTGTCCGGACGTCCGTCGGGGACGTGCTGCGGGTGGCGGCGCTGCTGGTCGTGCTGGTTTTCCTGAAGGAGGCGCTGCCGGAGGAGCTGATCTTCCGCGGGTACCTGCAACACAATCTCGCCACCCGGCTGCCCGCCTGGCAGGCGACCATCGGGCAGGCGGTGCTGTTCACAGTGTTCGGGTTCCTTACCGGGGCGGCGAGGTCCGTCGACCGACTGGCGCTCTTCTTCGTCTTCGCGCTACTGCTGGGCGCCTTCCGCGCCGCCACCGGCGACATCTGGGCCGGCATCGGCCTGCACGTCGCGTTCCAAACTGTCGCTCAGCTGTTCGGCGACGTCGGGGCGGTCTTCGACGTGGTCGGCGCGGACGTCCTGGGCGTGGTGGCCATGGGGGCCATCCCGTTCTCAGTGAGCTGGTTGGTCCTGCGACACCACTACCGGGACCGCCTGAACTGGCGCGCCCTCGCACCCGAGCCGGTGCGTTGAAGGGCTGAAGCCTGGGCGTTTGGCCCACCGGCCCGACCGGCGTGGGGAAGAGTGGCGGGCGAGAGCTGTCGTCGACCAGCGAGCGACGGCACGGCGTCGTGCGGAGGTTCTTCGGATGAGCGACACGTCTTCGGCCACGCCCGTTCGCAACGTGGTCCTGGTCCACGGCGCGTACGCCGACGGCTCGTCCTGGTCCGACGTCATCCCGCTGCTACAGCGGGCCGGGCTGACGGTCACCGCGGTGCAGAACCCGCTGACCTCCCTGGCCGACGACGTCGCGGCCACCAACCGCGCCCTCGACCGCCAGGACGGCCCGACGGTGCTGGTGGGCCATTCCTGGGCCGGCACGATCATCAGCGAGGCCGGCAACCACCCGAGGGTCACCGCCCTGGTGTACGTGGCGGCCCGCGCGCCGGACGCCGGCGAGGACTACAACGCGCTCGCGGCGAAATATCCCACGCCACCAGCGAACGCCGGCCTCGTGCACCACGACGGGTACGCGCAGCTCAGCGAGAGCGCCTTCCTGGCCGACTTCGCCGGTGGAATCGAGGAGGCCCGCGCCCGCGCCTTGTACGCGGTGCAGGGCCCGATCGCCAAGGACCTCTTCCAGGGCCGCACGACCACGGCCGCCTGGCGGGCTCGGCAGTGCTTTTACTCGATCTCCACTCAGGACCGCACTACAGCGCCGGAGCTGGAGCGGTTTCTGGCCGATCGGATGAACGCCACGACCATTGAGGTCGAATCATCGCATCTGGCCATGGTCACGCACCCGGAGACGATCGCCGACCTCATCCTGATGGCGACCCGCGGCACCCGCAGTCCCGCGTAGGGCCGCAGTGGTTGGCCGCGCGACGGCCAGCCGCAGCGCCACGAGGTGCCCGGCGAGCTGTTCTCGATCTTCGTCGATGGCCATACACCGACCATACGTCATACGTCTCACCTCAGCACCTCCGCCGGCCACGCACGGGTGCGCTCGGCCCGGAGCGCCTGGGCTTGACGGGGCGTAGACATCGGAGGTTTACTGCGTCAACGATGCCAGTCGATGAATTTTGATCGTCCAATGTGGGTGCTCTCCGTCATCGGCTGGTTTCAGCAAGCCCACCCCTGCACCCCCACCACCCCGCACCACCTCAGCCGAGCATCGGCGGCCCGGCTTCCGCACCACCGCCATCGCGGCCTCCGGCCTAACCGTGTGCACAGCCTGAGGTCGACGCTCAGCAGAGGAGCAAGACCATGCGTTCCCGTCCCCGCCTGTTGGCACTCGTCACCGGCCTGGCCGTCATGTTGGCCAGCCTGGTGGCACTGCCGACCCCCGCCTCGGCGGCACCCCTGACCAAGGTCCTGGTGTTCAGCAAGACCGCCGGGTTCCGGCACTCGTCCATCCCCAACGGCATCGCCGCGATCCAGCAGCTCGGCTCGGCCAACGGCTTCACAGTGACCTCGACCGAGGACGCCGCCCAGTTCACCACCTCCAACCTGGCCCAGTACCAGGCGGTGGTCTTCATGTCGACCACCGGCGACGTCCTCAACGCCAGCCAGCAGAGCGCGTTCGAGTCGTACATCGCCGCCGGTGGTGGCTACGTCGGCGTGCACGCCGCAGCCGACACCGAGTACAGCTGGCCGTGGTACGGCTCGCTGGTCGGAGCATGGTTCGACTCGCACCCGGCGATCCAGAACGCCACGGTGAAGATCGAGGACCAGACCAACCCCTCGACCGCCCACCTCGGGACCACCTGGGTCCGCTCCGACGAGTGGTACAACTACCGCACCAACCCCCGGTCCAGCGCCCGGGTGCTGGCCAGCCTCGACGAGTCGTCCTACAGCGGCGGCAACATGAGCGGCGACCACCCGATCACCTGGTGCAAGGCGTACGGCGGCGGGCGTGCCTGGTACACGGGCCTCGGGCACACCGAGGCGTCGTACACCGACCCGAACTTCACCCGGATGCTGCTCGGTGGCCTCCAGGTCGCCGCGGGCTCCGTGACTGCCGACTGCTCGCCGCGCACCACGACCCCGCCGCCCACCGCCAGCGGCTCCACCCTGCGGGCCCGCGCCAACAACCAGTACGTCAGCTCCCCCAACGCCAGCACCCCGCTGATCGCCAACAAGACCTCGGTGGGCACCACCGAGCGGTTCGACCTGGTGAACCTCGCCAACGGCAACGTGGCGCTGCGCGCCAAGGGCAACGGGCAGTTCGTCGCCGCCGAGAACGCCGGTGCCGCCGCGCTGATCGCCAACCGGGCCACCGCCGGTGCCTGGGAGACCTTCCAGCTGGTCCGCAACTCCGACGGCACTGTGAGCCTGCGGGCCACCGTGAACAACCGTTACGTCGCCGCTGACAACGGTGGCGGGTCCCCGCTGATCGCCAACCGGACCTCCATCGGTCAGTGGGAGAAGTTCGACCTGGTCACCACCAACTGACCTGGTCCCCCCGCTCGTCTCCACCACCCCACCTGGTCGTGGTGCGCCCCCGCGCGCCCGTCCACCGGTCGTCGAGAAAGGACGATCATGCTCTCGTACCCCCGGCGCTGGCCCCGGGCGCTCTTCGCGGCGGTCCTCACCGTCGCGAGCGCGGCCCTCGCTGTGGCTGCACCGTCCACCGCCCAGGCGGCGGTGATCCCCGCCTCCGACTATCAGCAGGTCAAGCTCGCCACCGGCTCGGGCGAGCTCGGTGAGGCCATGTCCCTGGCCGTCCTGCCGAACCGCTCGGTGCTGCACACCGCCCGCAACGGTGTTCTGCGGGTGACCGACGTGGCCGGCAACACCAAGGTCTCCGGCACCCTGTCGGTCTACACCCACGACGAGGAGGGGTTGCAGGGCGTCGCCGTCGACCCGAACTTCGCCAGCAACCGGTGGATCTACCTGTACTACTCCCCCACGCTGAGCACCCCGTCCGGGGACGCCCCGACCACCGGCTCACAGTCTGACTGGGACCGGTGGAAGGGGCACCTGCGGTTGTCGCGGTTCACCCTCAACAGCGACGACACGCTCAACCTGGGTAGCGAGAAGATCGTGCTCCAGGTCGCCAACGACCGTGGGCAGTGCTGCCACGTCGGCGGTGACCTGGACTTCGACGCCGCCGGCAACCTGTACCTGACCACCGGCGACGACACCAACCCGTTCGAGTCGTCCGGCTACGCGCCACTTGACGAACGGACCAACCGCAACCCGCAGTTCGACGCCCAGCGCTCGGCGGGCAACACCAACGACCTGCGGGGCAAGGTGCTGCGGATCAAGCCGCAGGCGGACGGCACGTACACGATCCCGTCGGGCAACATGTTCGCGCCCGGCACCTCGGGCACCCGCCCGGAGATCTACGCGATGGGTCTGCGCAACCCGTTCCGGATGAGCGTCGACAAGGCGACCGGTGTCGTCTACCTCGGCGACTACGGCCCCGACGCCGGGTCCACGAACTCGAGCCGTGGCCCCTCCGGTCAGGTCGAGTTCAACCGCATCGCGGCGCCCGGCAACTACGGCTGGCCGTACTGCACCGGCAGCAACACCAGCACGGAAACATACAATGAATACACCTTCCCGTCCGGGCCGTCGCAGTCCAAGTACAACTGCTCGGGTGGGCCGACCAACAACTCGTTCCGCAACACCGGGCTCGGCACGCTGCCTGCGGCGAAGCCGGCCTGGATCAAGTACGCGGGCGACTCCGGTTCACCGTCGGAGTTCGGCAGCGGCTCGGAGTCGCCGATGGGTGGGCCGGTCTACCGGTACGACGCCTCGCTCAACTCCAGCATCAAGTTCCCGTCTTCGCTGAACGGTCAGTTCTTCGCCGGTGAGTACGGCCGCCGCTGGATCAAGGCCATCGCTGTCAACTCCGACGGCTCGCGCGGGGAGATCTCCAACTTCCCGTGGACCGGCACCCAGGTCATGGACATGGCCTTCGGCCCGGACGGTGCCCTGTACGTGCTGGACTACGGCACCGGCTCGAACAACCAGGCGCTCTTCCGGATCGAGTACATCGGTGGCGGCAACCGCAGCCCGATCGCTGTCGCCTCGGCGAACCCCACGTCGGGGGCCAACCCGTTGACCGTCAACTTCTCGTCGGCCGGCAGCTCCGATCCGGAGGGTGGCGCGCTCAGCTACCTGTGGACCTTCGGCGACGGCACCACGTCGACGGCGGCCAACCCCACCAAGACGTACACCACGAACGGCTCGTACAGCCCCACCCTGAAGGTCACCGACCCGACCGGCCTGTCCGGCACGGCGAGCCTGATCGTCACAGTGGGCAACACCGCACCGACGGTGTCCCTCACCTCGCCCACCGACGGTCAGCTGTTCACCTTCGGTGACACGGTGCCGTACCAGATCTCGGTGAGCGACCCGCAGGACGGCACCATCGACTGCTCCAAGGTGAGCCTGACGTACGCGCTGGGCCACGACAGCCACGCCCACCAGATCACCTCGAAGACCGGGTGCAGCGGCACGATCACCGTCCCGACCGACGGTGAGCACGACTCGGCGGCCAACATCTACGGGGTCTTCGACGCCGCGTACACCGACAACGGTGGGCTCACCACGCACAGCATCAAGACGCTGCAACCGAAACACCGCCAGGGTGAGCACTTCAGCGCCCAGTCCGGTGTCCAGGCCACCGACCACACCAACGCCGAGGGTGGCCGCACGGCCGGGTTCATCGAGAACAACGACTGGATCTCCTACCAGCCGTACAACCTGTCCAACGCGAACCGGTTCACCGCGCGGGTCTCGTCGGCCGGCGCCGGCGGCACCATCGAGGTTCGCGCAGGGTCGGCCACCGGATCCCTGCTGGGCACCGCCACGGTGCCGGTGACCGGTAGCTGGGAGACCTTCGTCGACGTCTCCACCGCCATCAGCAACCCGCCCAGCGCGTCGACCACTCTGTACCTGGTCTTCAAGGGTGGCTCGGGCAACCTGTTCGACGTCGACGCGTTCACCTTCACCACCGGTACCACCACCCCCAGCGGGGGGATCACGCTGAGGGCGCAGGTGAACAACCAGTACGTGTCGGCCGTCGGCACCAACCCGCTGATCGCCAACAAGGCGAGCGTCTCGACGTCCGAGCAGTTCGATCGGGTGGACGCCGGCAACGGCAACATCGCCCTGCGGTCGCGCGCCAACGGGCTGTACGTCTGCGCCGACAACGCCGGCGCCAATCCGTTGATCGCGAACCGCACGACGATCGGACCATGGGAGACGTTCCAGATCATCAACAACTCCGACGGGACTGTCGGTCTGCGGGCTCTGGCCAACAACCAGATCGTGGCCGCCGAGAACGCCGGGGCCGGATCACTGATCGCCAACCGGACGTCGGTCGGGTCCTGGGAGAGGTTCGTCCTGACCACCGGCTGACCAGCATGTGGTGGGCCCGGCCTGGGCGGTTACCAGGCCGGGCCCTACCGTGTGAAGTAGGCGGCGCTCTGCTGGTCCGCGGGGTAGTAGGACTCCACAGCGATCTCCTCGACGGTGATGTCCATCGGGGTGCCGAACGTGGTGATGGTCGAGAACAGCCGCAGCTCGCGTCCACCGATCCGCAGGATCATCGGGATCACCACGTCGGCGTCGACCCGTTCGTCCGGCGGCTCCTGGGGCAGCGGGCTCAGCAGTTCTTCGTAGAGCGCCGTGAGTTCCGGGTCGGGCGCGGCGGCGAGTTGGCGCGAGATCCGGCTGCGGAACACCGCCCGTACGTCGGCCAGGTTGACGACCAGAGGGGCGAGCCCGCGCGGGTGCAGGCCCAGCCGAACCAGGTTGACCGGTGGCCGCAACAGGTCGGGTGCCGCGTGGGCGAAGAACGGGTCGACCGCGCGGTTGGTCAGCACGATGTTCCACCGGCGGTCGAAGACCAGCGCCGGGTACGGCTCGTGCGCCTGGAGCACCCTGCGGACCGCGTCGAGGGCACCCGACAGGGCGGCGTCGTCGAGCGGGCGCTGCGCGTACCGGGGTGCGAAGCCGGCGGCGAGCAACAGCTGGTTGCGATCACGCAGCGGCACGTGGAGCTGGTCGGCGAGCCGGAGGATCATGTCGGCGCTCGGCGTGGACCTGCCGGTCTCGACCAGGCTGACGTGCCGAGCCGAGACATCCGCGGCGATCGCCAGGTCGAGTTGGCTGAGCCCTCGGCGCTTACGCCACTGCCGCAGGAGTTCCCCGACCGCATACACGATCATGAGCCTACTCATCGTCGCCCGGGACGCCATGAAGTGCTATGTCATCGACAAGCGCACGAGGGCGGGCAAACACTTGCGGCCATGACCACCGAGAACAAGAGCATCGTCGGGCGTGCGTTGGCGGGGCTGGTCGACACCGGCGACGTCGACACGCTCGCGTCTTGTCTGAGCGAGGACTTCACCCATCACCGGTCGGATGCGACGACATCGACCGGGGCGCAGTGGCTCGCCGCGGTCCGCGCCGCGCTGGGCCCGACCGCCGGCATGCGGGTCGACATCCTGCACCTGCTGGCCGATGGTGACCACGTCGTCGTGCACTCGCGACGCCGACTCCCCGGTGGAGGGCCGGAGATCGTGGTGGTCGACATCCTGCGGATCGCCGACGGACTCATCGCGGAGGTGTGGGAAATCATCGAACCGGCAGGCCAGGCGGCCGCCAACGGCGCGTGGTGGGACGCGGTCGCCTAGATCGGGAAGCGGCCGTGACGCCAGTGCCAGTGGCCGCCGGCCCGCAGGTGGTCGATGATCGCGCGCTGGAGCACCGTGCGGCGCGGCAGCTCGTCGAGTGGCGTGGTCAGGGTCCGGAACCCGAACCGCAGGACCTCGATGTCGGCATCCGGCCCCGCCGACTCGTCGTAGGGCTCCAGCTCGAACCGGCGCTGGAACCGCACGATGTTGGAGTCCTCGGGAAGGTACTCCCGCAGTTGTGGGTCGAGCAGCCACGAGGCGCAGGAGAACGCTGTGTAGCGCTCGTCGGGGAAATGCCGGGGGAAGAACGCGCGGGCCTCGTCGAGGGACGCCGCGACCGCCTCCGAGGTCAACGGCCCCGAATCGGGGACGTGTAGGCCGATGGCGCCGTCGCCACGCTGGTGCTGTAGCCGGCCCAGCTCGTAGACGCTGCCGCGCGAGTGCAGTGTCAGCCAGCTCTGCATGATCGGCCAGCCCTCGCCGCGCATCCGTCGGTCGATGGCGAGGTTGCGGCCCAGATCGGCCAGGGTCACCCAGGTCACGGCCTCGGGGACACCGTGGTCGCTGTGGTACCCGCGCACCACGTCGACCTGGGCCAGGTACGCGTACACGTAGAGGTGTCGCCACGCGGGCCCGCGCTCGCGCGGCAACTCCGGGCCGGGCGAGAGCCACTCGTAGCCAGCGAGGTCGGCGCGGACCAGGGCGGTCGAGCGGTCGAGCAGCCAGCGCAGCTCCGGGGTCCAGAGCGGAGAGTCCGGGTCGGGCCAGCCCGCCATGACCTCGGCGGCGTCGTCCGGGCGCACGGCGAGCCGGTCGAGGATCGCGGGCGCGTCGGCCTTGGCTGGCAACGGGGCTGACGGCCCGTCACCGGCGAGCCGGTGCACGCGGTCGACCTCCTCGACGGGCACCCCGAGCCGGGCGGCGATGGCGTCCAGATCCACGCCGACGACCCTACCGGCCGGCGGGCTTCTCAGGAGTCCGCCGGCACCCCGGCGTCGAGCTGCCCGATCATGGGCGCGAGGAGGTCGTTGAGCTCCCGGGCCAGCACCGCCACGGCCCGGCGCGCGGCTGCGGCGACCTCGTCGTCCGGACCGTCGGGCGTTGGCGGCAGGTCGTCCAGCGGGACCGGCGCCTCCACCTGGAGCAACGCGCGCAGATGCGGGCGGCGCGTCTGGTCCTGCTCGGTGGGTGTGGTGAACTGGCCGAACAGCTGGGGCCAGTTCTGCCAACCACGGTCGCGCTGCCACTGCTTGGTCCAGGTCAGCTCGGCCGGCCAGCGGGACGCCACTGTCACCGCGCAGACCAGGCTGCCGTCCCATGGGCTACGCGCGCAGGTCGCCGAGATGATCCGCCGGTGCCAGCGCACGAAGCCCGGCGACAGCTCGGTGGCCAGCCGCCAGGCGGTCACCGCGAACGCCACGGGCGCGAAGTCACCCCAGGTGTCGGCGAACTCGTCGATCCGACGAAACACCTCGGCCTCGTACCGGCCGCTCCCGTCGGTGCCGTGCTCGCGGTCGAACTGCTCGTCCAGCCAGAAGGCGCGCGGTTCCGGCATCCTCAACCCCGTTTCACAGCGATGGCGTTCCGTACCTCGAACCTATGCCAATGTCGGGGTTGCGGACGCCATCCCCGCCCGTTGTCAACCTGCGCTCCGAGCGAGGTGGCGGCAACCCGCCTCAGCCGACGAAGACGCAGAAGGCGTGCCCGGCGAGGTCGGCGTACACGTGCAGGGGCTCGTCCGGGTCGTTGATGCGGTCGCACAACAGCCGACCGCCGAGGCGCAGCACGCGCTCATGCTGAACCAACAACTCCTCGACGCCCTTGCCGCAGCGGCAGCGGCTTGACAAAGGGCGGGTTCCAGAGTGGACGATGCACCGTGCGAATTCTTGTGGTGGGTGGCAGCGGCCTGATCGGCGCTCACGTCGTGGACGTGCTTCGGGAGCGTGGCCATGCCGCGACCACTGTGGCGCGCAGCGCCCAGCCGGGCGTCGACCATCTGCTCGATGTCGGCTCCGCCTCGATCGAGGACCTGCGGCCGTTGCTCGCCGGGCACGACGGCGTCGTGTACGCCACCCGCACCGAGGAGCAACGACCGCTGCCCAAGCCGATCTACCCCGAGTTCCGCCGCGACAACGTCGACCCGGTGGTACGCCTGTTCACCGCCGCCCGCCTCGAAGGTCTCACCCGTGGCGTCGTGATGGGCTCCTACTACACCTACTTCGACAGGCTCCACCCGCAGTGGCGCCTCGCCGAACGGCACACGTACATCCGGTGCCGCCTGGAGCAGGCCCGGGAGGGACGGGCGGCCGCCGGCGAGGGCCTGCCGGTCGCCGTACTCGAACTGCCCTTCGTCTTCGGCCGGGCTGGCGACCGACTGCCCAACTGGGCCGGCCCGCTGGACCGGTGGGCCCGCTCGCGTACCCCGCTGGTCGCCCCGGCCGGCGGCAGCGCCGCCGCCTCCGCCCGCAGCGTGGCCGAAGTCGCGGTCGACGCCCTGGAGCAGGCCAGCGACGCGGACATCCCGGTCGCCGACGAGAACCTCACCTGGACCGACATGATCGGGCGCATCGCCGAGGCAGTCGGTCGGCGCCGCCGGGTCACGCGGATGCCGTCCGGCGTCGCGAGCGCCGCCCTGCGACTGGGCGGCGCGCTACAGTCCCTCGGGCGCAAGGAGTCGGGCGTCAACCCCACCTACCTCGCCGACCTCCTGCTCGCCGAGCTGTTCATCGAACCGACGAGCGGTCGACCGCTGGACCCAGCGCTGCGCGAGACCTTCCCCGCCGCCTAGCAGCCTGGCCGTCGCTGCGACGGTCGGGCCAGATATGCGCTCTTGGCGTCGGGTGAGAACCCGCAGGCCCGGTAGAAGGCGTGCGTCGCAGGCGCGCGCGAACCTGTCATCAGCATGGCCTTGTAGCAGCCCGCATCCCAGGCGGCCTGGAGTGTGCCGGCCATGATCAGCCGACCCAGGCCGGTGCCGCGCCGCGACTCCTCGACGACGACGTTCTCGATGACCGCGTACGGCGACGCCGACCGGGTGAGGTTCGGGATCACGTTGAGGTACGTCGTGGCGACGACGACTCCATCCACTTCGAGAACGAAGAGACGCAGCGCCGGCGAGCCCAGGATCTGCTGGAAGGCCGCGACGTCAGATCCGTCGCGCAACACCGGATCGTCGGGATTCAGTTGCCGGTAGAGGCCGATGATCTGCTCGAAGTCGTCCGACAGGGCCGCACGGAACATGGCTGAAGCCTAACCAACAGTGGCTCAGATCGGGGCCTGGCACTCGGCGCATGACCCCGTGGGCGGCCCTAGCTGTGGACCACCCTGCTGGTCAGGCGATTCAAGGTTAGTTCCAGATCTGCTGCATGGCGGCCCGGCACATTTTCGGTCACGGCCTCGATAAACAGTACGACACGGGGGGATCCGGGCGACGCGCGGCCCGGATCAGAGATTCGTCTCGCTCCGCGAGGAGTCGGGCGCTGGATGGCCCGCTCCGGAGCGGGCCATCACGGGTCGCACTGTTCCGGGGATGTCGACCGAGTGATCCGGGGAGGGGGTGATTGACATGCAGAAGTCGAGCAGCACGCTCAACCGACTCGGCTCGGAGAAGCGGGCCGAACCGATGGTTAAGTCCGTGGGTTGCGGCATTTGCTGGGCCAGCGGCTGGGCGCCGTTCGTCGCGGCGTGCTTGGGGCCGCCGCCGTACTCGCAGGCCATGTGACCGATTCCGGCCGGCCGTTCGGGGCGGGCGTGACGCCCGCCCTGGACGGCCGGAGCCGTACCTCTTCGGACGACGAGATCCCGCCAGTCCCGGACCACACGGTGCCGACCCAGCTGCCGGGCCGACGGCCGGCCAATCCCGAGGGAACCCTTATGACAACCGCGCTTTCCCACGCGTCCGGTGACTCGGTCGCCGGCACCGCTGACCCACCATCGCCTGACTGGGGCATTCACCTGCAACCCGTCGGTGGGCTGTTGGTGGATCGCAACAGCCTGAACTACGTACGACTGTCCAGCGAGGCGCTGGAGATCGCCCTCCAACTGGCACGGACGCGCAGCGTGGCCCGCACCGCCCGGATCCGGGCCGGCACCTCCCGCCGTGACCCGGACGAGGTTCAGGCGGAGATGGTCGAGGCACTGAACGGATCGTGGTTGACCTCCTCCTGGCTCAACGGGGCGCTCGACCAGCCCCTGCGGGTGTCTGGCTCGACCGACGCGTACCTGCCGCTACTGGCGTCGCTCCAACTCACCAACCGGTGCAACCTCAGCTGTTCGTTCTGTTACGCGAGTTCCGGGCCCGCCCTGCCCGGCGAGTTGACCGCCGACGACTGGGTCAAGGTGCTGGAGCGGCTGGCCCAGTCCGGGATCGCGGCCGTGACCCTCACTGGTGGTGAGCCGACCATCGCCCGGGACTTTCGGCGCATCCTGGCGACCGCCACCGCGCTGATCGACCACGTCGACATCTTCACCAACGGCTTGCACTGGTCGGACGAACTGGTCGCGATGGCAGCCGCCTGCGGCAACATCCGGGCCCAGATCAGCATCGACGGACGCGCCGAACGGCACGATCTCATCCGGGGGCGGGCCGGGGCCTACAACGAGTCGCTGCACACGATGCGACGCCTTTCCGCAGCAGGGGTACCAGTGATCGTCGCGATGACGGTGACCCCCGCGAACTACCAGGACGTCGCCGCCGTCGTCTCCGACGTGGACAGCGCCGGCGCCCGACTGTTCCGGGCAGGTCGGGTGGTACCAGTGGGCAGGGGCGACCAGGACGGGTTCGGACTGACACCGGATCAGGTCGCCGATGTGATCCGGCAGTTCCAGGAGACACGCCACCTCAACCTCGAGTCGCTGGGCTGGGACCAGTGCGCGGATCTCGGTGAACAGTTGGCGCCGATCGGGCTGCCCGTCGAGTTCCTCACTCCCGGCTACCTGAGTTGGCACGTCCGTGCCGATGGCCAGGTGACCCCGTGCCAGATCGAGGCGGAGTCCCTCGGTCGGATCCTCGCCGAGCCACTCGAGCTGATCGGGGAACCGGGTCGGCTGGCCACCGTCCGGTCCACTGCCCGAGGTTGCCGCTGTATCCAGCGGCTGAATCCCACCGAAGACGTTGACCTGCCGTTCGGTCTGACGCCGGGGCCGTCGGTCCGCATGGACGCGGCGACCGGCGGCTGCTGTGGTACGGCGCGCTGCGGCTCGGGGTGCGGCGATGACTGAGAGTGTTGTTCTGGCCGTTGTCGGTCTGCTGTTCGGTGCGCTGTTCATCGTCCTACGGACCCGGGCGTACCCCACCGAGCCGATGCCCCCGGTGATGGACGCCGCGGCCGCGACGGATCAGGCGGCGGCGACGGTACGACGCCTCTGCGGTCTCGACGTCACGGGCTGGCGCTCCTTCGCCGTCCTGCACTTCGATGGCATCGTCGACCGGTTGCACCACCTCGGGCTCGTCGCCCGGCAACGGGAGTTCCTTAACGGGTGGGGTCTACAGGGCTCGTGGCGGGTCCGCTTCATTGGCGCCGACGGCAGCGTCCTGGTCGGACTCTCACCCCGGGGCGATGTCGTGCTCTTCGAACTCGCCGGTGATCTGCGCGGCCGGGTGCTCGACCGCGTCGTACCTGCCCGACCGGGCGACGGCACGGATCGGGGCGGCGACGGCCGTGTGGCGCCGGGCACCGGCGACGACAAGGGGCTGCGACAGCGGCTCGGCGTCCCCGACGGGGTCTGGGCCGGGGCGGAGCCGGTGGGCGCCGGGTACTGGACCCGTGAGGACGAGTCGACCGAGCGTACCCGCCGGTTCCGGGCGACCAGTCCGGACGTCCGGATCGAGTTCGAGGTGGAGTCACTCGGCGCGACGGTGCTGCGCGTCGACTCCCTGGTGGAGTTGACCAACGAGCAGATACCGGCACTCGAGCGGGCCGAGCAGCGGGAAGTCCTCGCCGGTGCGGGAGCGCTGCTCGGCTCGGTGCTGGCACTGGTCGGCGGGGTGGCCCTCCTCGCGTTCGCCGGTGGTACGGCGCAGGCGTCGTTGGCCGCAGTGTTGGCGGTGCCCGTCCTGCTGGCGGTCCTCTTCGGTGAGGGCGGCCGGTTCCGATACACGGCGGTGCACGGTTACGAGGGGACGCAATCATGGGCGTCCTTCAGGGCGATCAACGCGCTCACGTCGGCGGTGACGGCGGTGACCATGAGTGCCGTGGTGGTGGTCGCCGCCCTGGCCGGCTCACTGGTCGCCCAGCGGGTCGGGATGCCCACAACCTCGGATCTTGGTCGGCAAGTTATCTGGGGCGCCTGCCTGGCAGCGATCTGGCTGGGACTCGCCGCGGCCGGGTACGCGCTCTTGCGTCGGACGGGACTCGCCCGGGTCTCTCCGAACCCGGACCGACGTTCGTTGCGTACGGTCGGAATGGACCTGCCCCACGTGCTCTCGCTGACCGCGCAGAGTTCGATCGGCGAGGAGGCGGTCTTCCGGCTCCTCGCGGTGCCGGTCGTACTCTGGCTGACCGGTCAGCCGTTGCTCGCCGCCCTGGTCGCCGCGGTGCTGTGGGCCGGTACGCACAGCGGGAGCATGGTCCGCCCGCGGTGGATCCGATTCGCCGAACTGACCCTCATCGGCGTGACGTTGGGGCTCGTGGCCATCGAGATCGGGATCGTTGCCGCCCTGGTCGCGCACGCACTCTACAACCTCGTCGTGCTCAGCGCCCCGCTGCTCGGCGTCGACTCCGGCCGGCGGCGGGTCGGCGAGGAGACGCCGACTGAGGCTCGGCGAGTATCGGCGAACTCCGCCGCCTGAGGGTCCCGGACGTGCCGCCCGCGCCCGCCCTGTCCATTCGTCAGAACCCAGGGAGTCCCACCATGCGTACCGATATCCGCCGTCACCCTCTGGAGGCCGGCCCGGTGCCTCCGACAGGTCCCGTCGCGGTGCCGTTGCGTGAGCTGCTCGGCCTGCTCCGCCCACAACGACCGGTACTGCTGGTGGCGGCCGTCCTCGGCATCGTGTCCGCCGGTCTCGCCCTGGTCCAGCCGCTGCTGGCCATGCGCACGATCAACGCGATGCTGCTCGGCCAACCGGTCGCGTCACTCGCGATCTGGTTGGTCCTCCTCTTCCTCGCCGCCGCGGCGATCTCTGGTGTGCAGAGTTTCCTGTTGCAACGCGGCGGCGAGGCGCTGGTGCTACGGCTGCGAATCGGTCTGACCGACCGGCTGCTGCGGCTGCCGATGCGGGAGTACGACCAACTCCGCACCGGAGACCTCCTGTCCCGGGTCGGCACCGATACCACCCTGCTACGGGCAGTGGTGGCCAACGGGATCGTCAACGCGGTCATCGGCGTGGCGTCACTGGCGGGTGCGGTCGCGCTGATGCTCTGGCTCGACTGGTTCCTGTTCGTCTTCGCGGTCGCGTCGGTGGCCCTGGGCGGGTCGATTCTCGCGTTCGTGATGATCGGGATCAGGCGCTGGTCGGAACATGCACAAGGGCGGATCGGTCTGCTCCTCGCCGATCTCGAGCGGGCCCTGGCGGCGATGCGGACGGTTCGCGCCGCCAGGGCCGAGGATCGGGAGGCCGAACGGATCGGTGGACGAGCCAGGGAGGCGTATGACGCGGGCATCCGGGTGGCTCGGCTGGACGCGATGATCGTTCCGGCCGTGTCCCTGAGCGCCAACGGCTCATTCCTCCTCGTACTCGGTCTCGGTGGTGCCCGAGTCGCCTCCGGCCACCTGGACATCGGCCAGTTCGTGGCCTTCCTCCTGTACGTGTCGTTCCTGCTCGTGCCGTTGGTCGCCGTCTTCGCCGGGGGAAGCGCCGTGCAGAAGGGGATGGCCGCTCTGCAACGCATCCACGAGACCATGGCGCTCGACCTCGAGCAGACCGCCGACGACGAGCGGGACGGCGCCGACGACGGGAACGGGCCGCCCACTTCGATTGCCGGGCGGGAGACGCCGGCCCTGGAACTGCGCGATGTCCA
This sequence comes from Micromonospora sp. NPDC048842, assembly GCF_040649935.1. Lineage (NCBI taxonomy): Bacteria > Bacillati > Actinomycetota > Actinomycetes > Micromonosporales > Micromonosporaceae > Micromonospora > Micromonospora sp. NPDC048842. The sequence goes on from NZ_JBEZGK010000012.1 coordinate 69,664, forward strand.
CTTCTCCTACGGTCCGGGGCGGGAGGTGCTGCGGGGTGTGTCGTTCGACGTCGCGCGGCATACCAGTGTGGCTCTCGTTGGTACGTCCGGTGCGGGCAAGACCACCATCTTCGCCCTGGTCGAACGCTTCTACGAGGCGTCCCGGGGAACGATCCTGCTTGACGGTCGGGACATCGCGTCGATGCCGGTCGACGAACTGCGGTCGATGGTCGGGTACGTCCAGCAGGAGTGCCCGCTGCTCGCCGGCACCCTCCGTGACAATCTCACGTACGCCTGCCCGGGTGCGGACGATGACGAACTCGCCGAGGTGCTCCGGGTGACCAATCTCGACGAAGTGGTGGACCGACTGCCTGACGGGCTCGACACCCAGGTGGGCGAGCACGGAAGCATGCTCTCCGGTGGGGAACGCCAGCGGGTGTCGATCGCTCGCGCGTTGCTGCCCCGACCTCGGTTGCTGCTGCTCGATGAGCCGACCGCGCATCTGGACGCGGCCAACGAGGCGGGGTTGGCGGAGTTGGTGCGAAACATCTCGCGTTCATGCACCGTACTGATGATCGCGCACCGGAGTTCGACGGTTCGAGCCGCCGACCGGATCGTGGTGCTCGCCGACGGAGAGGTTTCCGCGACCGGTACCTCCGACCGGCTTCCAGCCGGGGCCGGCATACCGACCGAGCTCTTGGCCGAGCAACGAAGAGAAGCTGTTCGCGTGGATTGACCTGGAATCGTGTCCACCACTGAGGCTGCGAACCGACCTGGGTGGCTCTCTGCTCAGCGAGGTTTGGTCAGCGCGGTCGGGTCGGCTGGCGGCCTCACGAAGCCAGCCGACCGCGGGCGAGCATCTGCAAGCACGCCCTGACTCGCGGCGAGCTTGTCGCGGACCTGTTCGACCTCCGGATGCCCGATCGCCGTGAGGATCTCCAGGGCGCGCAGCCAGCAGAGGTTGGCGGCCTCCGGGTGGCCGAGGGCCTGCTGGGTGTCACCAAGGTGCCGTAGGGCCTCCGCCTCGTTGTAGCGGTGGCCCAGTTCCCGGTTGAGTTCCAGCGCCCGGCGGTAACAGCGGGCCGCCCGCTGGTAGCGACCGAGATGGTGATGGGCGTAGCCGAGCGTGTCCCAACTGTTCGCCTCACCGGTACGGTCCCCAAGCTGACGTTGCAGGACGACAGCCTGCTGGCAGTAACGGACCGTCTCCTGGTACTCCCCGAGCATCGCGTGATCCCAACCGAGCGCGTTGAGAGCGCGAGCCGCACCTGCCTGATGCCCGTTGTCGCGGAACAGCTTCAGCGCGCGTTGGTCATGGCGCAACGCTGCCGCCTGATCGCCTTCCTTGTCGCTGACCCAGCTCAATGTCAACAGCGCGTGTGCCTGGCCGACCCGGTCGGCGAGTTCGTCCAGCAACGTCAGTGCGCGTTCCAGGTGAGCCCGGGCCAATTCGAGCCGGCCGGTCTCCGAGTAGGCGGGAACGATGTCCTGGTGCGCCTGCGCCTGCGCGGCCCGGTCACCATTGCGCTCGGCGACAGCCAACGCGCGGTTCTGCACGGCGATGAGGTCCTCCCAGTGCCCCCGGCGACCCAGAAAGGTGGTCAGTGCCCCGGCGAGCTGCCAGACGTACCGGTCAAGCCCGTCCCTGGCGGCCAGCTCGACCACCTGCCTCAGCACGGCGTACTCCTCGGTGAACCAGGTCAACGCCTGGGCGTTGTCCGCTGGCTCCTCCGGCTGAACGCCCGCCTGGACTGGCTGTGGCTCGCTCGGATTCCGCAGCGGGGACAGCCGCCGGTCGGCGCACTGAGCGCTGTGGAGGTAGTGCTCCACGATCCGGTGCAGGGCGTCGCGGCGCGCCTCCGCAGGCTCCGACTCAACCAGTTCGGCCGCGTACGCCCGCAGCAGGTCGTGGCAGGTGTACCTGCCCGGCACCCACTCCACCAGAAGCTGCGCCCGGGTCAGTTCAGCGAGGATGCCACGTACCTGCCGTTCCGGCACGGCGGCGAGGCTGGCGGCGGCCCGTACCGAGGTGTCCGGCCCGGGGTGCAGCCCGAGCAGGCGGAACAGCCGCGCCGCCGGCTCGCCGAGCGCGCGGTACGACCAGGAGAACACCGACCGTAGGTCGGTGGCCGGGTCCCCGCTGCCCGAGAAGCCGTCAAGGCCGCCCTGCAGTTCGGCCAATTCCCGGCCGAGCGCGGCGAGCGGGAACCCGGGCCGGGTCGCCGCGCGGGCCGCCACGATCGCCAGCGCCAGCGGCAACCCGGAACACCGCTCGACGATGTCGTCCACCGGCTGCGGTTCGGACTCCACCCGGTCGCCGCTGAGCCGACGTGCCAGCAGCTCCCGGGCGTCAGCGGTGCTGAGGAGGTCGAGCGTGACCGGGTGGGCGCCCTCGACCGCCACCAAGCCGGACAACTGCTGTCGGCTGGTCACCACCACCACGCAGCCCGCGACACCGGGCAGCAACGGACGGACCTGCTCGGCGTCGCGGGCGTTGTCGAGCACGATCAGCATTCGCCGACCGGCGACGATGCTGCGGTACAACCCGACCTGCGCGTCCAGATCCAGCGGCACCGCATCGGGCGGCACACCGAGGGCGTCGAGGAAGCCGCGTAGCGCTACCGCCGGTGGCAGCGCCTCCGCGGTGGGCTCGAAGCCGCGCAGGTTGACAGCCAACTGTCCGTCGGGAAACCGGTCTAGGTTGTCGTGGGCCCACCGCAACGTGAGCCAGGTCTTACCGATCCCACCCATCCCCGCGACAGTCATGACGGCGGGCCCGCTTTCGGGCTGGCGGTCCACGGCATGGGTCAGCGCCGCCAGCTCACGAGCCCGACCGGCGAAGTGCGCCGGCGGCGGTGGCAGTTGTCGGGGCGGGTGAGCCGTGGCCGGCTCAGTAGGTGCCCGCACCACGGCCGAGGCGGCGAACTCACGATCGCCGTGGAGGATCCGGAGAAACAGCTCCTGCAGGTCACGCCCCGGGTCGATGCCCAAGACGTCGGCCAGGCGTTGCCGGATCTGGTGGTACTGGTCGAGGGCTTCCGCCTGTCGACCGGAGCGGGACAGCGCCAGCATGAGCTGGCCGGCGAGACGCTCGTCCAATGGCTGTTCGGCCAGTTCACGCGACAGCTCGGACAACAACGCCGAATGCTGACCGCGACGCAGGGCGATGTCGGTACGGTCGCGCTCGGCGGCCAGCCGCGTCTGACGCAGAGCGGTACGCAGGGTGTTGAACCAGGGGGTGTCCAGGCGCGCGAACGGGTCACCGCGCCACAGCCCGATCGCCTCGTCGAACTGCCGCAGCGCGTCGTCGTCGTCCACGGCGAGCCGGACGCGGGAGACCAACTCCTGGAAACGGTGCAGATCCACCATCAGGGGATCGACCTTGAGCAGGTAACCGCCCTGTTGCCTGACGATGGCGACGTCGTCGGCGCTCCTCAGACAGCGCCGTAACCGGGAGAGGTAGCTGTAGAGCGCACCGTGTGCGCGTTGCGGCGGCCGGTCCACCCACACCCTGTCGAGCAACTGGTCGACGTGAACGACCTTGTTTGCCTCGACCAGCAGAACTGCCAGCACGCATCGCTGACGGACATGCCCCAGGTCAATCGCATTGCCGTCGATGAAGGCCTCGACATCGCCCAGCAGCCTGAATTGCGCGACCATGAGCCCCCACTGTTCGCACCTGCCCCCACCAGCAGATTCAAGCTTCCCACAAAGTTTGTTCAAGGGGCGTCCGCTAGGTGACGGGCCGGGTCGTGCGGAACGAATCCGAACGCTCCGAAGATCGCTCCAGTGGCTTGTTCAGACACAGTCCACCCAGGACTTACGAGGGGTCGATCTCGAATGATGGACAGGCCAGGTCCGTTTCTAAATGCGACCACAAGGTGGGATCACACCGAATGCGACGGATGGGCCGGCCAGTAGGCAAGCCTCCGGCCGACCTGACGGACCGGCTGATCAAATCCGTATTTTCGGAATGCACGTGGCAATGCCGGAGACGCGGCGGTGATGGGCCGCGAGCCGGATCCGTAGTCGGCGGCGTCGAGTCTCAGGTGAGCTGTTCGGCCAGTCCGACGAGGATGCCCTCCGGGCCGCGGACGTAGCAGAGCCGGTAGACGTCCTCGTACTGCTCCAACTCCCCCACGAGTTCGGCGCCGTGGCCGCGCAGCCGGGTGATCACGTCCTCGATGTCGTCGACGGCGAACATGATCCGTCGAATGCCCAGCGTGTTCGCCGGCGCGTTCTTCGGTTCCCCGCCGATCGCCGTCGGCTGGTGGAACATCGCCAGCTCGACCTTGCCGTGGCCGTCCGGGGTCCGCAGCATCGCGACCTCCTGCCGGACGTCGTCGATCCCGATGACGCGCTCCACCCACCGCCCCTCGACCGGCCCTCGCCCCTCCAGTTCCATGCCGAGTTCGACGAAGAACGCGATGACCGCGTCGAGGTCCTCGACAACGATGAGGACGTTGTCCATCCGCTGGATCGCCATGCTGAATCTCCCTGCTCTGGTGCGGTCACGGTGACCGCATCCTCCCCGAGGACGGAGCCACCCGGCCGTTCTCGACATGAAGAACGGGCTGTCTGCCGCGGGACGGCCCCCACCAGCCGTCATCCACGGGGGGCTGGAAGGCTGAGTGAGTGGGACTGCGGAACGAGTTGGCGGCGAGGCTTGCCGAGGAACGCCTTGCCGAATGGCAACGCGTCGACTACGGCGCCTGGCGGGCGATGCTCGGCGACAAGGACCTGAACACCGTTCTCGGCGCGGACGGTACGCGGTACAACGTGGTGAGCTACGCCCTTGATGACGGCGACGGGCGCATCCGCATGTCGGTCGCCGTGGATCACGGGATCTGGTCGGCATTCGTACCGCTGGTGCGTGACGAGATCATGAATCCGGACGGCACGTTCGTCGAGTGAGGGGCAGTCAGCTATCTGGCGTCCCCAGCATCAGGGTGAACCCTTCCTCAGCCGCCAGTACGGCACCGTCGAACTCCACCTGTGCGGCGGCCACCGCGGCTGCCCGATCATTGCCCGGCCAGAAGTGGGTGAGCATCAGGCGGCGGGCACCCGCCCGGCGAGCCCACAGACCGGCTTCGCTGGAGGTCATGAGGTTACGGGTGGGACGGCTGGTCTCGCCGTCGTGGTCCGTCGCCTCGACGATGAACAGGTCGGCGCCACGACCCAGCTCGGCCAACGCGGGAGTCGGCCCGGTGTCCCCGGAATAGGCCAGGGCAATCCCGTCGGCCTGAAGCCGAATGCCGGCGTTGGGCACGAAGTGCGGTAGAGACAGCCCGCTAAGGTCGAACGGCCCGACCCGGTAGCTGCCCGGCAGGGGGTGCAGGTCGAATACCGCGTGCAGGTCGACGTCGGGTTCCAAGCCGCTGAGCCGGTCGAGCACGCCGGGTGGGCAGAACAACGGCAGCCGTGGTCCCCCAGGTTGGCCGTAGAACCGCATCCTGAACAGACCGTGCAGGTCGACGCAGTGATCCGGGTGCTCGTGGGTGATGACGACAGCGTCCACCGCACCATCGGGCCAGTGCCTGAGAAACCGCGGCAACGTGGCGTAGCCCAGGTCAAGCACCACGCGGAAGCCGTCCCAGTCCACCGCGAAGCCGCTACAGGCACGGCCTGGTTCGGGAAAGGCACCGGAACTGCCGAGCACGGTGACCTGTCGCATCCGCACAGCGTGTCATCTCCTGAGGTGGGATGGACAACCGCTGGTATGGGATGCGGCCCGCCTTGAGCCACCGGAAGACGCACCGGCACAAGTGAACGGTGACTCTGGTCCCGGAACGACATGATCTTGACCCGCTGTCCGGTCTGCCGCGGCGCGCCGCTTCCAGCAACTACTGATGTGAGCGCTGGCGTGTGGCCGACCCGGTGATAGCGATCGACGCGCCGGCGGGGCTTGAGCTTTTCCGCTAAGCGCTTCAGATGGAGATTCAGCCCGGCCGACCTCGAAGACCTGATGGCCCGGATCGAGCGACACGAACAGAAAGAGCAGAACCCCCAGCAACCCGCCGGCTGCGACAACCAGCCTGCCGCACGCCCTGGCCGCATAACCCTGAAGAATCTACGGTTTCAAGCACTAAGTTGCGCGGGAACCACGACATTTGCCTCCCGATTCACACTCTCGTCGACGCGGCTACGGTTGGGTAGAAACCAATCGCCTGCGCACCAATACCGGTCATTGAACGCCGTCACGGTCTTCTTCTGTCCAACGCCAGTAGGGTTGGGGGCATGAGCGCCCTCACCGACTACATCAACGCCTGGAACAGCAACGACACGGAGAGCATCGCCGCGACGGTCACACCTGATGCCGTCGTGACCGAAAGCTACGGACCCGTTTACCACGGGCAGGAGCGCATCCGAGAGTGGGCGGACATGTGGTTTGGCCGGGGCAGCCGTGTTCTGAACTGGGTCATCACGAACGAGTTCACCTCTGGTGACACGACCGTGGCTGAGTGGCGCTTCGACTACCGCGAGGAGAACGAGGATCGGTCCTTCGAGGGCTTGACGATCGCCACCGTACGGGATGGAAAGATCGCGGCGCTGCGCGAGTACGCCACGACCGCTGACTTGTACACGTGGGAAGGCGAGTGGAAGTAGGCAGCACTTCACGGCCTCGTCCACGATCGGAACGAAACCGATCGGTTCGCGCCACCGGCCCGCTCCGTTTCTCATCTCGCAGTCCTCATTGGACGCCGACCGGCGCGAGAACCGCGACATCCAGCCTCGCGATTCACAGGCTGAACCAGATCGAAGTCTCTCGATCACAGCCCCCTGGCTGCGACAACCAGCCTCTGCCCCACGCGCCCTGGCCGCATAACCCACTCGGTCAGTCACCCGGCAAGTCGCTAGGGTCCCTGCCATGGCGTCCTTCACCCCTGCGGAGACCGAACGGCAGTGGGACTACGAGCTGCTTCAGGACGGCGCAGTCTCCGGCTTCCAGGATGAGAAGCAACTCGACCGCGTCGTGAGCGAGCTGATGAGTCTCGGATACGGCGTCGCTCAGGCTCGCGGTGGCAACGGAACGGGCCTGCTCGGAGAGCTCCTCTCCCAGGTGACGATGCGGTACTGCGGCTGGTCGGTCCAGAACCTGGACGCCTTCTGTGACGCCCTGCGCTACATCGACTTCACCGGCGTCACGGGCTGGGCTCTGGCCATCCGCCAGTTCGACGAGACGTTCAAAGCCGACCCGCACTGGGCCCGGACCATGGCCGACACCATCGCCCAGGTCTCGTACGAGCACCTACTCATGGGAAACCGACTCCTCGTGTTGCTGCAAAGCCGCGATGAGAACGTGACGCTCGGCCGACTCGGCGGTCACGAGCACTCGTGGCGCTAGCCCTGTGGCTGTGGGCGTAGAACTGCTGTCAGCTTCGGAGTCAGGTTGCTTGTCTCGGCTCGGCCGCTACCGATGGGCCCCCGACGGCTCCTCTCCTCGGGGCAGCACTTCATCTTCCGCGCCGCATCCCCACCACGAACGGCGGTGACTTGCCCCATGGCGGGGAGGGCCGCCGGTCAACGCATCCACGTCGGCACAAACCCACACCGTTGAAGGCGCCGACACAGCGTTCCGCATCCACGACGGCGACCAGCTCATCGCGGAGGTCCCCCGGGCGAACCAAGAGCTTTCGAGGCTGACCTCGTGCATTGTCCCGTCCGGTCCCATCCGGAACGTCCGCGGCGGGCCCATAGCCCGTAGTGCCTTCGCGTATCCAGCTTCACGCACGGCCTGCACCTCGCCGGACGGGTCGGTCACGCGGAAGCCGTGCAGATGCACCGCCTCGGCGTCGATGTCGTCCGACTCGGGGTGCCGTCCCCGAGATGCCCGCCCCGCCAGCCCTCACCCACCACGGCATCCGCACCGTGCGGGTTGAACGCCGCGCCAGCTGCCGAGGACTCCGGGTGCTGAGGAACGCCACCATGACACCACGTCCGAACGTCGAGCGGAGAGGCAGGCGGCGTTCTATAGGAGGCCGAGCTGACGGGCCGCATCCTGATGAGCCGAAACGAGTTCAGCAAGCCGAATCGGCTTGCGAGACACTGCCGAAAGACTCTTGCCCTCCATGGTCCACGGCGGCAGCAACGCGCTGATCCCCTGATCCAGAGCAACACTGGCCACCTCAGTTTCCCACCCCGGCCACCGCAAGCCCTGATAGAACTGAGTCACGGCACCGGCGAGCATCGCCTCCAGCCAGTCGCCGTACCCAAGCTCAAGATCCTGCCAGGCCAGATCCTCCGGACCGAAGTAGTGCACGGTCGGCCTTACACCCGGCTCCGCCTGCAACCACTACGGTGACAGGACCGCAATCGCGGCAGGTTCGTCCGGGTTGACCCAGGGGCCTATGCCGCCGTGGTCGGGTAGCCGTACTCATTTGCCTTCTCGCGCAGGTCGGCCAGTTCGACTTCCGGATTGAGCGCGCTTACGGCTGCGTCGGTCAGTGGACGGAGCGCAACGACGTGTTCAACCGCAGCGCGATCCAAGTCGATTTCGAAGACATCCTTGGCGTGCTCGATGTACTCCGAGACGATGTCGTCGCAGAGGATGTCGAGCAGCCATGAGCCGTCTGGGTCGACCTCATCGTCGTCCGCAGGTGAGAAGTCGATGTCGTTGCCGGCATGCCACCGCTCGTCGTTGGTGCGCCGCCAGAGGACGAAGGTGGCGTCAAGAGTGCCGTCCTGCCGGCAGAACGCAGGCTCGTACACCTGCTTCTGGAACTGCTCAGGCAGTCCGTCGATGAGGCCCGGCCACAGCCGCCCGTCGGTGTGGCTGAACATCGACGACTCATGGTAGATACCCCGGACGAATACGCCGTTGGCGGCGAAGACGATGTCGTACTCCTCGCCGCTGCCGTTGCGCATCGACGCCGCCTCGTCCTCGCCCCATTCGCGGTCGTAGGCGTAGTAGTCGCCCCCGACGATCGCATCGAGCATCGCCAGGGCTTTGCAGCGCTCGCGCAACACGTCGATGGAAGGCAGCCGCGCGGCGATGTCGTAGACGGTCACGCCGGGAGCCTATGTCCCGACGGCGAACCAGCGCTGCAAGTCGCCATGCCCTCCGGCAGCCGACCGAGCCAGGACCCAGCGGCATCACGGCCACGGCAAGAACCGCAGCCGAAGCGCGGGCAAGGGACGCGCTACCGCGTCCGGTACCTCGCTCCGGACGGCAGAGAGAAGTCGCAGTCATTCCCCGACAAGAAGACACGCATCTCCGACCGACCAGTGAGGACCGAACGCGGCGCGCCATCGACACCGCGTTCGGCGAGAACCAGGCCGCCAAGGACGGCCCGGAAGCCGTTGACGGCCTGGAGACGGCATGATCACGGCTAAGCGGCCTTCCGGACGGCCTCAGGTGCAGGTCAGGGCACCTGCGCCCGTTACTTGGCGTTGAAGTAGTTGGCCTCCGGGTGGTGGACCACGATCGCGTCGGTGGCCTGCTCCGGCATGAGCTGGAACTCCTCGGACAGCTCGACCCCGATCCGGTCCGCGCCGAGCAGATCCATGATCTTCGCCCGGTCCTCCAGATCGGGGCAGGCCGGGTAACCGAACGCGTACCGGCAGCCCCGGTAGTCGTTGTGCAGGATGCCGGCCAGGTCCGCCGGGTCGTCGTGCCCGAGCGGACGGCCGTCGGGCAGGGTCATCTCGGCACGGATGCGCTGGTGCCAGTATTCGGCGAGCGCCTCGGTGAGCTGCACGGAGAGGCCGTGCACCTCCAGGTAGTCGCGGTACTCGTTGCGGGCGAACAGCTTCGCCGCGTACTCGCTGACCGGCTGGCCGACGGTGACCAGTTGCAACGCGACCACATCGAGCTGGTCGCCCTGAGGCCTGAAGAAGTCCGCCAGGCAGAGCCGCCGCTCCTGCCGCTGCCGGGGGAAGGAGAACCGGGCGCGCTCCGCGTGCCCGTTCTCGTCGAGCACCACAAGGTCATTGCCTTCGGAGTACGCGGGGAAGTAGCCGTACACCACGGCTGCCTCAAGGACCTGGTCGGCGATCAGCCGGTCCAGCCAGTACCGCAGCCGCGGTCGGCCCTCGGTCTCGACCAGCTCCTCGTAGGAGGGTCCGCTGCCGCCCCGGACGCCGCGCAGCCCCCACTGCCCGGAGAAGGTGGCCCGCTCGTCGAGCAGCGCCGCGTAGTCGGCCATCGGCACGCCCTTGACGACCCGGGTGCCGAAGAACGGCGGGGTGGGCACCGACACGTCGGCGGCCACGTCGGAGCGGACCGACGAGTCGTGCAGCTCCGGCAGCGACGTGGTGACCATCGAGCGCTGCCGTTCCCGGCGCGCCCGCCGGGCCGCGAGCGCGGCCTCCCGCTCCGGGTCGATCACCGGGGCGCCGCCGCGCTTGGCGGTCATCACCCGGTCCATCAGGGACAGGCCCTCGAACGCGTCCCGCGCGTAGTGCACCTGCCCGGGGAACGTCGACCGGAGGTCGTCCTCGACGTACGCGCGGGTCAGCGCCGCGCCGCCCAGCAGGACCGGCCAGCGCTCCGCGACCCCGCGGGTGGCCATCTCGGCCAGGTTCTCCTTCATGATGACAGTGCTCTTGACCAGCAGCCCGGACATGCCGATCGCGTCGGCGCGGTGCTGCTCGGCGGCGTCCAGGATGGCGCTGATCGGCTGCTTGATGCCGATGTTCACCACCTCGTAGCCGTTGTTGGACAGGATGATGTCGACAAGGTTCTTACCGATGTCGTGCACGTCGCCGCGCACCGTGGCGAGCACGATGCGGCCCTTGCCGCCGTCCTCGAGGGTCTCCATGTGCGGCTCCAGGTAGGCCACCGCGGTCTTCATCACCTCGGCCGACTGGAGCACGAACGGCAACTGCATCTGGCCGGAGCCGAACAGCTCACCGACCACCTTCATGCCGTCCAGCAAGATGTCGTTGATGATCGACAGTGGGGACCGGCCGCCGGCCATCGCCTCGTCCAGGTCGGCCTCCAGGCCGTTGCGCTCACCGTCGATGATCCGCCGCTTGAGGCGCTCGTCCAACGGCAGCGCGGCCAACTCCTGTGCCCTGCTGGCTCGGGCGCTGGTCACGTCGACGCCCTCGAAGAGCTCCAGGAAACGCTGTACCGGGTCGTACCCCTCGCGACGCCGGTCGTACACCAGGTCCAGGGCGACGTCGCGCTGCTCGTCGGGGATCTTCGACATCGGCAGGATCTTGCTGGCGTGCACGATCGCCGAGGACAGGCCGGCCTGCACACACTCGTGCAGGAACACCGAGTTGAGCACCTGCCGGGCCGCCGGGTTGAGCCCGAACGAGATGTTCGAGATGCCCAGGGTGAAGTTGACACCCGGGTAGCGGCGGGAGATCTCCCGGATCGCCTCGATCGTCTCGATGCCGTCGCGGCGGGTCTCCTCCTGGCCGGTGGCGATCGGGAAGGTCAGCGCGTCGATCAAAATGTCGGAGCGGTCCACGCCCCAGCGGCCGGTCAGGTCGTCGATCAACCGTGCCGCGACCCGGACCTTCCACTCCTGGGTACGGGCCTGGCCCTCCTCGTCGATGAGCAGCGCCACCACCGCCGCGCCGTGCTCACGGACGATCGGCATCACCCGCGCGTAGCGGGACTCGGGGCCATCACCGTCCTCGAAGTTCACCGAGTTGACCACGCAGCGACCGCCGAGCATCTCCAAGCCGGCCTCCACCACGTTTGGTTCGGTGGAGTCCAGCATGATCGGCAGCGTCGACGCGGTGGCGAACCGGCCGGCCAACTCCCGCATGTCCTGCGTGCCGTCGCGGCCGACGTAGTCCACGCACAGGTCGAGCAGGTGCGAGCCGTCGCGCGCCTGACTGCGGGCGATCTCCACACAGGCCCGCCAGTCGCCGGCGAGCATCGCGTCCCGGAACGCCTTCGAGCCGTTGGCGTTGGTCCGCTCCCCAACCATCAGCACCGACGCGTCCTGGGCGAAGGGCACCGGGTGGTAGACCGAGGAGACGCCCGCCTCGTGGCGGGGCTCGCGGGCCGGGGCGGTGACGCCGTGCAGCCGCTCGGACAGCACCCGGATGTGCTCCGGGGTGGTGCCGCAGCACCCGCCGATCAGACCCACGCCGTACTCGGTGATGAACCGCTCCAGGGCCTCGCCCAGCTCCACGGGAGTCAGCGGGAAGTACGCCCCGTCGGCGGTCAGCACCGGTAGGCCGGCGTTCGGCATCACCGACAGCGGGATGCGGGAGTGCTGCGACAGGTAGCGCAGGTGTTCGCTCATCTCGGCCGGGCCGGTCGAGCAGTTGAGCCCGATCAGGTCCACGCCGAGCGGCTCGATCGCGGCGAGGGCCGCCCCGATCTCGCTGCCGACCAGCATGGTGCCGGTGGTCTCCACCGCCACGTGACAGATGATCGGCACCGACTGGCCCAGCTCGGCCATCGCCCGCTTCGACCCGACCACTGCCGCCTTGACCTGGAGCAGGTCCTGGCAGGTCTCGATGATCAGCGCGTCCGCGCCGCCAACGATCAGACCCGCGGCGTTCTCCTGGTAGGCGTCGCGCAGGGTCGAGTAGGCGGCGTGCCCGAGGGTGGGCAGCTTGGTGCCCGGCCCGATCGAGCCGAGCACGAACCGGGGCCGCTGCGGGGTGCTGGCCGCGTCGGCGGCCTCCCGGGCGATCCGGGCGCCCGCCTCGGACAACTCGCGGATGCGGTGCGGGATGTCGTACTCGGCGAGGTTGGCGAGGTTGGCCCCGAAGGTGTTGGTCTCCACGCAGTCGGCACCGACGGCCAGGTAGGCGTCGTGCACCCCGCGCACCACGTCCGGGCGGGTGACGTTGAGGATCTCGTTGCACCCCTCCAGCCCGTCGAAGTCGTCGAGCGTGAGGTCCGCGGCCTGAAGCATCGTGCCCATCGCGCCGTCGGCGATGAGAATCCGCTCAGCCAGCACATCCATCAATGAAGTCCGCACCCGTTCAGGTTAGTGCGATTCGGCCGGACTCCACGACCATCCTCGAGCGATCCCCTATTGTGTCACGGGGATCACCCTGTCTGGTTCGTTCGGGTATGACCTGCTGCCGGAGCGGCCGACCGGCGCGGCCGACGGGCCGCACCCTCGCCCTGCACGTAGGCTGACGGACGTGAAGGACAACAGGGACGCCGCCGTGCCACACGGTATGACGACCGGGCGCGGTCCCGGCGCCAGCCGCGACGAGCAGGGTGAGGTGACGGCGTGACCGAGTTCGACGGACTGCCGGTGCTGCGGTCCCCGGTGGCGATCGCCGCGTTCGAGGGCTGGAATGACGCCGCCGACGCGTCCACCGCCGCGGTCGAGCACCTGGAGCAGGTCTGGAACGCCCGGCAGATCGCCGAGCTGGATCCGGAGGACTTCTACGACTTCCAGGTCAGCCGGCCCACCATCACCATGGCCGACGGGGAGACCCGGCGGGTGGAGTGGCCGACGACCCGGTTCATGGTGGCCAGCCCAGAGGGCACCGACCGCGACGTGGTGCTGATCCGCGGCATCGAGCCCAGCATGCGCTGGCGGACGTTCTGCGAGCAGGTGCTGGAGATCTGCCACAGCCTGGAGGTGGAACGGGTGGTGCTGCTCGGCGCGTTGCTGGCCGACGTGCCGTACACCCGGCCGCTGCCGATCAGCGGCAGCGCCTCCGACGCGCAGGCCGCGGAGCGCTACCAGCTCACCCCCACCCGATACGACGGGCCGACCGGCATCGTCGGCGTGCTGCACGACGCCTGCACCCGCGCCGAGGTGGACGCCGTCTCGTTCTGGGTGCACGTGCCGCACTACGCCAACAACCCGCCCTGCCCGAAGGCCACCCTCGCCCTGCTGCACCGGGTCGAGGAGGTCGTCGACCTGCCGGTGCCGATGGCCGACCTGGCCGAGGAGTCCGCCGAGTGGGAGCAGCGGGTGCGCAGCGCCGCCGAGCAGGACGCCGAGCTTGGCGAGTACGTCCGCGAGCTGGAAGAACGGGTCGGCGACGAGGGGATCACCCCGTTGACCGGTGACGAGATCGCTCAGGAGTTCGAGAAGTACCTGCGCCGCAGGGGCGGCTCGGCCGGCCCCACCGCCGGCTCCTGGTAGCACTGTTTCGGCTGCGGGCCTTCGGACCTTTTCTGGTCCGGGGGCCCGTTTTCGCGTGTCCGGGGTGGCGCCGTCACACCCGCTAGGGCATCCTAGGAACCTAGATGTGATCAAGGAGGCGGGTGTGCAGATCAATCCCGGGGCCGCCGAGTTCCCGCACCGACAGATCGCCGCACAGCTCAAGGCCCAGGTCCGCCGCGGCGACTGGGGGCCGGGCGAGCGGCTGCCGTCCATCCCGGCCATCGCCGAGATGTTCGGCGTCGCCAAGCAGACGGTGCAACGCGCCGTCGACCAGCTGCGGGTCGAGGGCATCCTGATCACCAAACCCGGCTCCGGTACGTACGTCCGGGGCACCCGCCGCCGGCTCAACCGCCTCTCCCGAGGCCGGTACGGCGGCTTCCGCGGTTACCACACCGACTTGGCCGCCCGATACCGTCAACAGCTCGTCTCCGTGGGGCACGCCCCCGCCCCCGCCGAGGTGGCCGACGCCTTCGGCGTGTCCGACGGCACCAACCTGCTCTGCCGGCGGCACCTCGTCCGCACCGAAGACTCCCCCGTCGAGGTGGGCGCCTCCTGGTTCCTGCCCCGCGACACCGCCGGCACCTCGCTGGAGCGCACCGAGGCGTTCGGCCGGCCGCTCTACCAGGAGGCCGAGGAAGCCACCGGACGGCGGTACGTCTCGGCCACCGACACGATCAGCGCCCGCCAACCGAGCCGGGAGGAGGCCGAGACCCTCCAGATCCGGCCGGACACCCCGGTGCTGCACCTGCTGCACATCGCGTACGACGCGCACCGCAAGCCGATCGAGGTGTCCCAGGCGACCTGGCCCGGCCCCATGACCACCCTCACCGAGGAGTACAAGATCCCCGGCCCGACCCCCGACCCGGAACCCGACCCCGGCCTGGTCCTGGGCTAGCCCTCGCCCCTCGCCCCTCGCCCCTGCCCGGCCCGGCCCGGCCCGGCCCGGCCCGGCCCGGCGATCTTGCGCTTTCGGTCGTACTTATGCCCGTTTTGCGCCTTTCGCTGGGGCAGAAACTGCAAGATCGCGGGGCGATGGGCGGGCCAGGGTGGCCCCTGCGAATTCTCCGACATCGAAGCACGCCGTCATCGTTGCATCTATACACTCGGTATATATACTGCGGGTATATCGATGGTCGGGCGGCCCGGTTCCGGCGTCGAGCAACCCACTGGAGGATCAATGCCAACCGTGAGACCTGTTGGTGCACGGGGGATCACGCGCCGTGGCCTTGTCGGAGCCGCGCTGGCGGTCGGGGCCGGCGTACCGATGGGCATCGCCGGCCGCGCCACGGCGGCAATCGCCGATTCGGGCCCGGTCCGGCTCACTCTCCCCCGGCCGACCGGGCCGTACCGCGTAGGTGTGGTGCCGCTGCATCTGGTCGACAGGTCGCGGCCGGAACCGCTGGCCGGGCCGGGGCGGTATCGGGAACTGATGGTCAGCGTCTGGTATCCCGCCCGGAACGAGCGGCGCTACCCGCGTTCCCCGTGGATGACCGCCGCTTCGATGCGCATGCTGCTGGAATCCGCCGGCTTCGACCCTCACGCCGCGCTGGCGCCGTTGACGGCCGGGCACGAGGGCGCCCCGGTGCGGCACCCGGGCCGGCGGTTGCCGGTGGTGCTGTACTCGCACGGCGCCGGCAGCCACCGTTCGGACACCACCATCGTGGTGCAGGAACTCGCCAGCCACGGGTACGCGGTGGTCACTGTGGACCACACGTACGACGGGTTCGGCGAGTTCCCCGACGGCCGAGTCACCGTCCAGGAGGAAGACGTCGATTCCACCCCGTGGACCTACACCCGGGACGTCCGATTCGTCCTCGATCAGATCGCCGACCTCGCCGCCGGGGGCAACCCTGACGTCGACCACGCGCCGCTGCCGACCGGGCTGGGCGCTGCCCTCGACCTGAGCCGGATCGGCATGTTCGGCTGGTCGAAGGGCGGCACCGCGACGGCCCTGACCATGGGTACCGACCGACGGGTCCGGGCGGGGCTGAGCCTGGACGCCCCGATGCTGTCGCAGCCGCTGCCCTCCGCCGACCTGAGCCGGCCGTTCATGCTGATGACGGCGGAGTTCAGCCGGGCCGCGGAGCCCGCCGTCGCCGAATTCTTCACGCACCTACGCGGATGGCGACTCAACGTCCAGGCCGCCGACGCGATCCACTCGTCCTACGGCGACAACCAGTGGCTCGTGCCGCAACTGGCACGGCTCGTCGGGATGAGCGACGAGGAACTCGCCGGCTGGGTCGGCGCGCTCGACCCCGCCCGCGCGGTCCGCATCGGGCAGGCGTACCCGCTGGCGTTCTTCGACCTGCACCTGCGGCACCGGGGCGGCCACCTACTGAACGGTCCGAGCCGGTCCTTCCCCGAGGTGGCGTTCATTCCCTGACCCGATCGAGGGCGCGCCCGGGCAGTTAGAGCCGGATGCCCAGGAGGGCGTCGACAGTGTTCGCGAAGAGAGCGGGCGCTTCGGGGTCGTCGGTGGCGCCGGCGAGGGTGGCCTCGGCCCAGCGGTCGGCCGCCGCCAGGGCTCCGGGGGTGTCCAGGTCGTCGGCCAGGCGTGCGCGTACCTCGGCCAGCAGCTCGACCCCGGACGGCCCGGCGGGCGCGGCGGCGGCCCGCCGCCAACGGTCCAGGCGCTCGTGCGCGGCGGTGAGCAGGTCGTCGGTCCAGGTGCGGTCGCTGCGGTAGTGCCCGGAGATCAGCGCCAGCCGGATCGCCATCGGGTCGACCTTGTCGGCACGCAGCCGGGACACGAAGACCAGGTTGCCACGGGACTTGGACATCTTCTCGCCGTCCAGGCCGATCATGCCGGCGTGGACGTAGTGCTCGGCGAACGGCGCCTGGCCGGTGAGCCGCTCGGCGTGCGCGGCGGAGGCCTCGTGGTGCGGGAACAGCAGGTCGTTGCCGCCGCCCTGCACGTCGATCCGGTCGCCGAGCAGGTTGAGCGCGATCACCGCGCACTCGATGTGCCAGCCGGGGCGGCCCGGGCCCAGCTCGCCGCCCGGCCAGGACGGCTCGCCCTCGCGGGCGCCACGCCACAGCAGCGGGTCCAGTGGGTCCCGCTTGCCGGCCCGGTCGGGGTCGCCGCCGCGCTCGGGGAAGATCTCCAGCATCTGCTCACGGGTCAGGTTCGACTCGTAGCCGAAGCGGGGTGTGGCGGAGATGTCGAAGTAGACGTCGCCGGTGCCGTCGTCGAGCCGGTACGCGGCACCGTCCTTGAGCAGCACCTCGACCTTGTCGGCGATGTCCGGGATCGACTCGACAGCACCCACGTAGTGCGCCGGCGGGATGATCCGCAGCGCCTCCATGTCCTCCCGGAACAGCGCCGTCTCGCGCATCGCCAGGACCACCCAGTCCTCGCCGTCGCGGGCGGCCCGCTCCAGCAGTGGGTCGTCGATGTCGGTGACGTTCTGCACATAGCGCACCGGGCGGCCGGCGTCGCGCCACATCCGCTGCACCAGGTCGAACGTGATCATGGTGGCGGCGTGGCCGAGGTGCGTGGCGTCGTACGGGGTGATGCCGCAGACGTACATGCTGCCCGCGTCGGCCGGCTCACTCGGGTGGACACCCTGCCGCGCCGAGTCGTACAACGCCAGTGGCTCGCCCCTGCCCGGCAGCCGTGGCACCTCGTGTCCCGCCCAAGACTCCATGGGATCAGCCTAGCCAGCCCGGAGACAACGCCGGAGCACCCCACGGGTGATCAAGATGACAGCGGGTCACATGGGCGGCCAGGGCATCGCCGGCCAGTCCTCCGGAGGCTGGGGGAAGCAGCCGGTCTCGCGCAGCCGGTCGACCCGGGCGGCCACCTCGGCCACCTCGCTGATCGTCAGATGGTCGGCCAACTCCGCGCCGAGCGCACCGGCGACCTGCCCGGCCAGCGCGTCGAGCATCTCCACGGCGTCCGCGGGCAGCCGCTTACCGGCCCAACCCCAGAGCACGGTGCGCAGCTTGTCCTCCACGTGGAAGCTCACCCCGTGGTCCACGCCGTAGATCCGGTCGTCGGCACCGACGAGCACGTGACCGCCCTTACGGTCGGCGTTGTTGAGCACCGCGTCGAGCACCGCGAGCCGGGCCAGCCGCGGGTCGTCGGCATGGGCGAGGGCGTACGCGGCGCCGTCGTCGTCCCGGGCCGCGGCGATCGGGATCCAGCGTGGCGGCAACTCCCCGGCGGGCAGGAAACCGACAAGTGGTTCGGCGTCCTCCGGCTCGTCGATCCAGAGCTGGCAGGAGCCGGGGCCGAACGGGCCGTCCCGCAGCACTGTGGGCGGCACCAGGTCCCATCCGGTGGCCCGGGAGACCAGGTACGCCGAGACCTCCCGACCGGCCAGGGTGCCGTCGGGAAAGTCCCAGAGGGGGCGCTCGCCCCGGACCGGCTTGTAGACGCAGCGGGCGGTCAGCCCGTCCAGCGTCAGGATGCCGCGCAGCGTCGTGTTCGACGCGTCGACCAGCCGACCCTCCAGGTCGAGGACGCCGTCACGCAGCAGCCGCAGCGCGGCGTCGCCGTCCTGGCGAGGCTGGAGGCCGGACGAGGTCACCGGTGATAACCGTTGTGCCGCGGGCAGAGGTGCCCGGCGGGGTCCAACGGTTGGCCGCAGAGCGGGCACGGTGGCCGGCCCGCGTTGACCACTCGCCGGGCCCGCTCGATGAACTGGCGGGTCGCCTGCGGGGTGAGCCGGACCCGGAGTCGATCCAGGTCCTCGTCCGGCTCTTCGTCCTCGTCGTCGTCCTCGTCGTCGTCGTCCTCGTCGCCGAGCTCGACCTCGGGCTCCACCTCGCCCGCGGCGATCGCCTCGATCACCACTGTCGCGGTGTCCACGTCGAAGGCCAGCCCGAGCGTCCCGACCCGGAACTCCTCGTCGACGGGAGTGTCCAGTGGCTCGTTGTCGCCGATCACCGGCGCCAGCTCGGGCAGGTCCACCCCGAAGCGACGCTGCGCCTCGGTGAGCAGCTCCTCAAGCTTCTCGGCGAGCAGGGACACCTGGACCTTCTCCAGCGCGACGCTGACCAGCCTGCCGCCGCCGCGGGCCTGCAGGAAGAACGTGCGCTCCCCCGGCGGCCCGACAGTCCCGGCGACGAACCGCTCCGGCGGTTCGAAGGCGTGCACCTGGTGGGTCATACCCACGACCCTATCCGGCCCGCCTTGGCCTCGCGCACCCCACCGACGCGAATCGCCACAGCGGCGGCGCGCCCGGCGTACCAGGGGCTAAACCCGGGCGTGGCGGCCTTTCCGGGGTGCGCTGACGCCCCGGCCGGGGGCGGTGTCGTGACGCGCCTCACCGCGACGCACCCGCCCCACCACCGACTGCCGCGTCCGAGTCGGCAACGCGGTTCGCGCGCCGACGCCGCTTGGCCGGCGGCGGCACCAGCGCCGCCAGGTCGCCACCGGTGTCGTTGAGCCGCACCAGAAACGGACGCAGCGGCGTGAACCGGATCGCCGTCACCGACGCCGGGTCGGCCACGATCCGCTGAAAGGCATCCAGGTGTACGCCGAGCGCGTCCGCCACGATGGCCTTGATCACATCGCCGTGGCTGCACGCCAACCAGACCGCCTCGGGCCCGTGCTCGGCGTTGACCCGGGCGTCCCAGGAACGCACCGCCGCCACGGCACGCGCCGCCATCGCCGCCATCGCCTCGCCGCCCGGGAAGACCGCCGCGCTGGGGTGCTGCTGGACCACCGGCCAGAGCGGCTCCTTGGCGAGCTTCTTCAGCGGCTGACCCTCCCAGCTGCCGTAGTCGCACTCGATCAGCCCGTCCTCGACCACCGGGGCGGCCTGCGGGAGCGCCAACTCCAGGGTCTGCCGGCAGCGGATGAGCGGGCTGGTCACCACGGCGGCCAGCGGCACCGCCCGCAACCGCTCGCCGACAGCTGTGGCCTGGGCGCGCCCGGTGTCGTCCAACTCGACCGGTTGCCGACCGGCCAGGCCGCCATCGGCGTTCGCCGTGGTTCGGCCGTGTCGCAGAAGAAGAAGGGTCGCCACGGGACCACCCTATGACCTGGGCACCGCGGCGGGCCGTCGCGGGCGGCGACCCGACGACCGCGGCCCCCGGCTCCGCCGGAAGGCGGAGCCGGGGGCCGGCGGGCAGAGCGGTCAGGTGGCGTCGATGGCGCCGGTCAGCAGCAGGGCCAGGACCAGGGTGCCCAGCGCGACCCGGTACAGCACGAAGACGTACAGGGTGTGGTGGGCGACGTAACGCAGCAACCAGGCGATGGCCGCGTACCCGATGCCGAACGCGATGAGGGTGGCCACGATCGTCTGGGCCACTGTGGGCACTGACGTGCCCGGCGCGGACGGTTCGAAGACGTCGCCGAGGCTGAACACCCCGGACATCACCACCGCCGGGATGGCCAGCAGGAACGAGTACCGTGCCGCCGCCTCCCGGGTCAGGTTGAGCAGCAGGCCGGCGGTGAGCGTGCCGCCGGAGCGGGACACCCCGGGGACCAGCGCCATCGCCTGGGCGAAGCCCATCACGATGCCGTCCTTCATCCGGAAGTTCTCCAGGGTGCGGGTCTGCCGCCCCCAGTACTCGGCGAACGCCAACACGAAGGCGAACACGATCAGCGTGGTCGCCACCACCCACAGGTTGCGCCCGGCGGTCTTGATCTGGTCCTTGAACACGAAACCGAACAGCCCGATCGGGATCGAGCCGACGATCACGTACCAGCCCATCCGGTAGTCGAGGCTGGAGCGGACCGACTTGTCCCGGATGCCCACCAGCCAGGTCCGGGTGATCCGCCAGATGTCCTTGGCAAAGTAGATCAGCACTGCCGCTTCGGTGCCGAGCTGGGTGACCGCTGTGAACGACGCGCCGGCGTCGCGGTCGAAGAAGATCGCCGAGGTGATCCGCAGATGCCCCGACGAGCTGACCGGAAGGAACTCGGTCAGTCCCTGGACGATGCCCAGGACGATGGCCTCGACCCAGGTCACTCGCCGACTCCCGAGAGGTCGAGAGCCTCGGCGACGGTACGCAGGGTCTGCACACCGCTGTCCCGGTCGGCCACGAAGAGGGTCACCGACAGCGTGGTGACGCCGGCCGCGGCGTACTCCCGCATCCGCTCGGCGATGCGCTCCTTCGGGCCGAGCAGCGAGGTGCGGTCGATGAACTCCATGGGTACGGCGGCTGCGGCGTCGCGCTGCCGCTTGGCCAGGTACAGGTCCTGCACCTCGCGGGCGGCGTCGCCGTAGCCCATCCGGGTGGCGAGCTGGTTGTAGAAGTTCTGCTGCCGGCTGCCCATTCCGCCCACGTAGAGCGCGGCGTACCAGCGGACGAGTTCGGCGCAGGAGGCCACGTCGTCGCCGATCACCACGGGCACCGACGGCACCACGTCGAAGCCGGCCAACTCCTTGCCGACCTTGGCCCGCCCGGCTCGGACCGAGGCGAGTTGCTCCTCGGCGAACTCCGGGGCGTAGAACACCGCCAGCCAGCCGTCGGCGATCTCGCCGGCCAGCTCCAGGTTCTTCGGGCCGACCGCGGCCAGGTAGATCGGTATGTGCTCGCGGGGTGGGTGGAAGCCCAGTCGAAGGGCCTTGCCCGGGCCGTCCGGCAGCGGCAGCGTGTAGTGCTCGCCGTCGTACGCCACCTCCTTGCGGGCGATGGCCAACTTGACGATGTCGACGAACTCGCGGGTCCGGGCCAGCGGCTTGGCGAAACGCACGCCGTGCCACCCCTCGGACACCTGCGGGCCGGAGACACCCAGGCCGAGCCGGAACCGGCCGCCGGAGAGCGCGTCGATCGTGGCGGCGGTCATGGCGGTGGCCGCCGGTGTACGGGCGGGGATCTGCATCACCGCGGCGCCGACGTCGATCCGTTCGGTCTGGCCGGCCATCCAGGCGAGCATGCTGGGCGAGTCGGAGCCGTAGGCCTCCGCCGCCCACACCACCGAATAGCCCAGCCGGTCCGCCTCCTGGGCCAGCGCCAGGTGGTCGGCCGGTGTGCTCCACGCCGTCTGGTATCCGAGACTGAGCCCGAGTCGCACTGGTCCTCCCCCATCCGTGGCACAGGTCGCCCCAGGTTACGCAATGCCGATAACGGACTCGATCACCGGCTCGACCCCTTTGATCCCCCCTCCATCGGGGCAGCCCGGGGCGGCGGAACCGGCAGAACCGGCAGAGATACGGGAGCGAGGATATCCGTGGCGGCAGGTTCGAAATAAGGTTCACCCATGCAACAGCGACCGCTCGGCCGAAGCGGGCTGGCGGTTTCCCGGCTCGCGCTCGGCACCATGACCTGGGGCCGGGACACCGACGCCGACGATGCGGCCGCTCAGCTGAAGAGTTACCTCGACGCGGGCGGCAACCTGATCGACACCGCCGACGTGTACGGCGACGGCGACGCCGAGTCGGTGATCGGCTCGCTGCTGGGCTCCCTCGTCCCCCGTGAGGAGCTGCTCATCGCCACCAAGGCCGGGTTGCGCCCCGGCAGTGGCCGACGTCGGGACGGCTCCCGGGGACATCTGCTGCGTACGTTGGACGCGTCGCTGCGCCGGCTCGGCACCGACCACGTCGACCTGTTCCAGGTGCACGGGTACGACCCGGACACCCCTCTGGAGGAGACCCTGGCCGCCCTGGACCACGCGGTGGCCAGCGGCAAGGTCCGCTACGTCGGGGTGTCGAACTTCTCTGGCTGGCAGACCGCGCGGGCCGCCGCCTGGCAGACCGCCTGGCCGGGGCGGGCGCCAGTGGTCGCGTCCCAGGTGGAGTATTCGCTGCTGGAGCGGGGCGTGGAGCGGGAGGTGCTGCCCGCGTGTGACGCGCTCGGCCTCGGCGTGCTGCCCTGGTCGCCGCTGGGCCGGGGCGTGCTCACCGGCAAGTACCGGCACGGCCGTCCGGCCGACTCCCGGGCCGCGTCGCCGCACTTCGAACGGTTCGTCTCGACCTACCTGGAGCCGCGCTGCTCCAGCATCGTGGAGGCGGTGGCCACAGCGGCGGGCGGGTTGGGGGTGTCTCCGTTGGAGGTGGCGTTGGCCTGGATCCGGGACCGGCCCGGCGTGACCGCGCCGATCCTCGGCGCGCGGACCGTCGGGCAGTTGCTCGGCGCGCTCGCAGTGGAGCGGATCACCCTGCCCGAGGAGATCACCACCGCGCTGGACGACGTCTCCGCGGTGCCGGTCGGCTACCCCGAACGCGACGGCTGACCAGCCGGCCGGGTCGCGGGTGGCCCCGCACGCCCGCATACGGCTGGCCCCGCAGGCCGGGTCACGGCTGGCCCCGCGCGCCGGGTCACGGCTGGCCCCGCGCGCCGGGTCACGGCTGGGGGCGCTGCCCGGGGAGGTCGTGGATCGCGGTCAGGAAGCGCGACTGGTCGTCGCGGAGCGCGGGCTGGGTGAGCCGGATCCACGAGCCGTCGTCGAAGACGATCGTGGACGTCAGCTGCACGAGCCCGGTCGCGCCGCGCTCCGAGTCGATCCGGGCCACCCGGTCGCGTCGCACGCCCCACAGCACCCGCGGTTGCCGTCGGTCGGGCCGGTCGGCGTCGGGGCGCGGGCCCATCCGCAGCAGGTGCAGGTGCGTGTCGGTCACCGCCAGCGGGGTGCCGTTGTAACGCTCCAGGAAGAGCAGCAGGCTGCCGGCGAGGGTGGCCAGGTCGCCGCTGAAGACGAACCGGCGACGGTAGGCGATCTCGGCGAGCTGCTCGGCCAACGGGCGGTACAGGCTGAGCCGAAACAAGGCGCGGAACGCCTCCTGCTCCTCGGTGAGCGGGATGGGATCCCGCTGCACCCGCCGGTGTGGTGGGGCCGGCTCCGGTTCGGCCGCCTCCGGCACACCGGCGGCGACGGCACCGGCCTTGCCGGGCAGCAGCAGCACGCCAGCGGCCAGCCGTACCGGCGTCAGCACCGCGTCCACCCAGACCACCGGGTTGACGATGTTGAGGAGCCCGAACAGCACCATCGGGTCGAGGGAGTCGACGAACTCGTCGGCCATCACATCGGCGAGCTGCCGACCTGCCTTGTGGGTCTGCGGGACGCGGACCGGGCCGAGCCCCACATAGCGCAGCTCCTGCCCGGGCAGCAGCGGTGCGACGAGAGCGCGTTCGGGTTCGTCGCTGGTGCGGAACTCGTCGCGCAGCTCACGGGCCTTGTCCCGGGCGGCCCGCGCGCCGCCGAGCACCGCGTCGGTGAACCGACCGAGCCGGCCTCGCTCCCCTGACATCACGCGTTCCTCTCTACCGGCCCGCCGGCTGACCCGCCGGCGGCTGCCCGAAGACATTCTGGTCGATCCAGTCCGCCCCGCCCTGCACCGCCTGGTCGATCTGGTCGCCGACCTGTTCGCCACCGGGAACGGAAAGCCCACTGGTCAACGCGACAGTCCCCCAGGTGACACCGTGCACGACGGAGTTCGGCACGTTCCACGGCAGGTTCGTCGCCCAGTCCCGGGCGATCACCCGGGCCCCGTCGGCGACCCCGTGCGCCCGCAGCGCGGCGGCTCGTTCGAGGGCGCCCATGTCGAACGGGGCACCGGACTTGCCCAGCTTGTAGGTGCCCTTCGTGGGGTCGAAAATCTTGTGGAACCACTTGTCGGCCTTGCCGGCGGCGTGCCGCTTGTCGGCGTACTTCTTGCCGGTACGCAGCTTGTCCTGCAACGTGACCAACTTGTCGAGGTGTGCCTGCAGCTTGCGCAGGGCCAGCATGACCCGCTGGAGCAGGCGGATGACCTTCTGCAGGTGCGCCGCCAGTGGCCGGATGACCTTCAGCATCCGGGTGACGACGACCAGGGCCCTGGCCACTGTCACGCCCACGCCGACCGCCCAGGACGCCCCCATGGTCACCGGAGCCATCAGCAACGCCGTCACCAGCGTCACCAGGAGGAAGTTCACGAACTCCACGCAGAGGTCCACGAGCACGTCGTGCACGGTCTGCAGGCCGTCGGCGACACTGCGCAGGTATTCCGCGGTCGCGGCGAACTGCTCGGCGACGTCGAGGAGTTGCTGCTCCACCTCGGCCAACCGCTGGCCGTACGCCACACCGGACGGTGAGCGCCAGCCGGCCTGCGCGGACTCCCTGGCGCCGCGGTGCCCCTGGGCCAGGTCGCGCACCTGCGCGGCCAGCGCGTCCCACTCGGCGGCCTTCGCGCGCAGCACGGCGGGCTCGCCGTCGACCATGTCGACGAGCTGGATCAGTGGCCAGGCAAGGGTCCGGCAGACACTGTCGACGGCGTCCTGCACCCCGGAGAGCGCGCTGTCCAGGCCGTTCCACAGTTGGACGGCGCTGCCGGCCGGACCGCTCATCCGGGCAGGCCCGACTGGATGGCCTTGAACCCGGCGTCGAGATCCCGTTCGTTGTGCTCGTACGCCTCGACAGTGTCAGCCAGCGCCGTGGCGACCCGGCCGAACGCGGCGTTCGCGGTGGCGAACAACTCCTTGCCGCCGGTGACCTGCTCGGCGTACTTGTCGCGGAGCATGTCGCTGGCGAACGGCAGGTGACCGAAGGCGTCCGACGGCACGTCGCCGGCCGAGACGATCTGCCGCTCCAGCGCGGCCAGCGAGCTGGCGACCTGCTTGGCGGCTGTCTCCAGTCGACGGACCGCCTGCACGTCGACATCGATATCCGGTGGCATGCCGTTCCTCCCCCATGAGTCGAGCGCACCGACGATACGATCTCCCGGCCGCCGGGCACCACCCGGCCGCACCATCCACGGGGAGGGATCTCATGACGGACCCGACGTCCGCGTTCGACGCGCTCGCCGGGCGGATCGCCGACATCGAGCGCCGGTTCGCGGGCCTCCGCGACGACCTGGCCGAGCTGTCCGGCACCGCTGTCGACGAGAGCGGGCTGGTCTCGGCGACCGTCGACGCCACCGGCGCGCTGACCGGCCTCACCCTCGCGCCCGCCGCCCTGCGCGTCGGCACGGAGGGGGTGGCCGAGCTGGTGCTCGACGCGTACCGGCGGGCTCGGGAGGTCGCCTCCGGGCACGTCGACGAGCACACCGAGGGGTTGGACGTCGCGCTCGGCGCGGGGCTCGGCGACCTGTTCGGCACGCCGGGGGACTTCTCGGCGCTGGGCCGGCTGGAGGAGACCGTGGCCCGGCTCGGGCGGCTGGACGACCGCCTGCCGGGCGCACCGGCGTGACGTCGCCGTCGCCGACCTGGCCGGAGATCGCCGCTCGACTGCGGGACACCGTCGCCCGCTGCGACCGGGACACCGACCTGGAGCTCTCCACCGGCCCACGCGGGATCCGGCTGCTGGTGCGCCGCCGGGTGGTGCGGGTGATCTGCCCCGGCCACGACGAGGCACGCCTGGCCGCGCTCGGCTGGCACCGCCCGACCGGTGACGAGGGCTGGTGGTACGAGACGGAGCGCACTCCGGAGCAGGTGCAGCGGCTCAGTGTGTTCGTGACCCGTACCGCCGCCGAGGTCTTGACCGACGAGCCGGGAACGCTCTCCTGCCGGGCGCTGCCGCCAGCCGCGCGCCCCGGCCCGGCGGCGTCGCCAGCCGCTCAACCTGGCCCCACGGTGCCGGCCGCGCGGCCCAGAACGACCGTGCCGGCCACTCAGCCTGAACCAGCGGTGCCGGCCACTCAGCCTGAACCAGCGGTGCCGGCCACTCAGCCTGGACCAGCGGTGCCGGCCACGCGACCTGGATCGGCGTCCGCCGTTGACGCGGAGCCGGCGGTGGTGGCGGTGCTCGCGGCCGCCGTCGGCCGGCGCGACCTGCCCGGCTACCTCGGAGCGCTGGCCGGCACCACTGTGTGCGTCCCCCTGGCCGGGGAACCGACACCGGACGCCGACTTCCCGTGGACGGTGGTCGGCGACGCGACCGGCGCGCCGCTGCTGCCGGTCTTCACCTCGCCGGGGGCGCTCGCCGCGTTCAGCGGGGACGGGGTGCCGTTCGTCGCGCTGCCCTGCGCGGAGCTGTTCGAGGACTGGCCGGACCCGTCCTGGGGGCTGGCGGTCGACCCGGGCAGCGCCCGAGCGGTCGCCCTGGCCGCCCCGGCCCTCGCCGCCCTGCTGACGGCCAACGCCCCCGCGGGCTGACTTCGCGCCAAGGCGGGGCGACGACGAAACGCACGGCACCGCACCGCACCGCACCGCCTCGCCGATCATGGAGTTGTGGTGGGCGACAAGGTCGCCGCAACAGGGCCAAATCAGGCACCAAGACTCCATGATCGACCCGACCGGGGCCGGCATCTTCAGGATTTGCCCTCCCACCTGGGGCACCTCGGCGACCGAACCGCAAGATCGGCGCGACGGGGCACGGGGCGGCACGAACCGCCCGCGGTGGCGTCGTTGGTCACTCCGGAGGGGGTGGCGAACGGCCGCTGGGCTGGGCAGCATGGAGGCATGGACTACGAGTACGCGCCACTGCGGCTGCCGCCGAACGTCGACCGGTTGACCGCCGCGGCGCAGTTGGCGATCCAGGCGGAGTTCTCCGGATGGGAGTTGGCCCGGGTGCGGCTGTACCGGGACGGCACGCGGCAGGTGGTGCTGCGTCGTCGGAGGGTCAACCAGCCGCAGCCGGGTCTGTCGTACTGACGACCGGGCGGTGCCGCCCGAGGCCGGAGTCGGCCTCGGGCGGCACCCGGCCTAGTGCTGGTGCCCGGCGTGGTCGTGGTCGTCGTCGAGCTCCAGGAACGGGTGCTCGTCGAGCCGACCGACCAGCCGGTCGTCGGCAGCCGGCTGGAACGGGCCAACCGCGTCGTCGTCGTCGAACGACTCCAGGTCGACCGGGGTGCCCACCTCGCTGACCATCACCACCCCGTCGAGCGGCTCCAACTCGGGGACGTCCAACGCGCCGAGCGAGCCGTCACCACTTTGCAGCAGCTCCAGCACCGCCTCGCCCACGCCCTCCACCGGCGCCGGCTCGTCGTCCTCCGGGGTGCCCTCGCGGCGGGCCGCCTCGGCCACCCGCAGCAGCGCGGCGACGCTCGGCACCCGGTAGTCACGACGCTGACGCACCGAGATCACCCTGGGGTGCGGGTCGCTGGCCTCCGCGCCCTCGCCGCCGCCGAAACGCTCGTCGGCCTCGTCCGGGTCGATCGAGTCGACATCCCACGGCGTCACCTCGCCGAAGGCGTCGAGCAGTCGCTCGTCGTACGCGAAGGAGGCGTTGTTCAACGCCACGTACGCCTGCCAGACGTCGTCGTCGTCGACGCGGCCCTGCGCGGCGCGTACGGCAGCCAGGTGGTGGCGGGCCGCTTCGATCACCCGCTCGAGAGCGGCGTCCAGCTCACCATGCTGGTCGGTCATGTGGGGCAGTCCCTTCACGTTGGGGAGATTGCGCGCCGGCGGCCACCGCCGGACACGACTAGCAGGTGCGGAGGAACCGGTCGAGAACCCGCACGCCGAACTGTAGTCCGTCCACCGGAACGCGCTCGTCGATGCCGTGGAACAACGCCGAGAAGTTCAGGTCGGCGGGCAGCCGCAGCGGGGCGAACCCGAAGCAGCGGATGCCGAGCTGCGAGAACGCCTTGGCGTCGGTGCCGCCGGAGAGCATGTACGGGACCGGCCGCGCCCCCGGGTCCTCCGCGCGCAGGGCCGCCGACATGGCCTCGACCAGGTCACCGTCGAAGGTGGTCTCCAGCGCCGGCTGCCGCTGGACGTACTCGATCGCGATGTCCGGGCCGACCAGCTCGCGCAGCTGCCGCTCCAGCAGCTCGGACTGCCC
This sequence comes from Micromonospora sp. NPDC048842, assembly GCF_040649935.1. Taxonomy (NCBI): domain Bacteria; kingdom Bacillati; phylum Actinomycetota; class Actinomycetes; order Micromonosporales; family Micromonosporaceae; genus Micromonospora; species Micromonospora sp. NPDC048842. The sequence goes on from NZ_JBEZGK010000012.1 coordinate 98,287, forward strand.
GGGCAGGCTGCGGCAGTCGATGGTGGCGGTGGCCCGGCCGGGGATGACGTTGTCCTTGTAGCCGGCGCTCAACCGGGTCGGGTTGGCGGTGTTGCGGATGGTCGCGCCGATGATGTTGGCGATGGGACCGAGCTTCGCGATGGCCGTCTCCGGGTCGTCCGGGTCCAACTCGATGCCGAGCAGGTCGGAGACCTCGGTCAGGAAGGCCCGCACGGTGTCGGTGACGACCACTGGGAAGCGGTGCCGGCCGATCCGGGCGACCGCCTCGGCGAGCGCGGTGACGGCGTTGTCGTCGTGCATCATCGAGCCGTGCCCGGGGCGGCCCTTGGCGTGCAGCCGCAGCCAGTCGATGCCCTTCTCGGCGGTCTCGATGAGGTAGAGCCGCTGGTTGTCGTTTACCGAGTAGGAGAAGCCGCCGACCTCGCCGATCGCCTCGGTGCAGCCGTCGAAGAGGCCTCGGTGGTTGTCCACCAGGAAGCGCGCCCCGTAGTCGCTGCCCGCCTCCTCGTCTGCGGTGTACGCGAGCACGATGTCGCGCGGGGGGCGTACGCCGGTGCGCTGCCAGTGCCGGACCACGGCGAGCACCATCGCGTCGAAGTCCTTCATGTCGATGGCGCCCCGGCCCCAGAGGTAGCCGTCGCGCAGCTCGCCGGAGAACGGGCCCACCGACCACTCGTCGGCGTCGGCGGGCACGACGTCCAGGTGGCCGTGCACCAGCAGCGCGCCCCGGCTCTGGTCGGTGCCCGGGATGCGGGCCACCACGTTCGCCCGGCCCGGGGCGGACTCGTGCAGGACGGACTCCACGCCCACCTCGGCGAGCTTCTCCGCCACGTACTCGGCCGCGCGGCGCTCGCCGACGCTGGTGTCGTTGTCACCGGTGTTGGTGGTGTCGATGCGCAGCAGGTCGCGGCAGAGGTCCACGACCTCTGCGGTGGGGTCGGGCAGGGCGGAGGCGGCATCGCTCGTCATCGCCTCTTCATACCAGCCCGTGCCGCTCGACAGGCCGGCGCGGGTGGACGCATCGACGGGTCGGTTTCGCGTTGGTCGCGTTCGGGTACCGCCGCCCACGACCGAACGTCCCTGCCGGAGCTTCCGCCCGCCAGTCGAGGAGGGCACCATGTCCGCTGTTCCCCTGCCGCCGCTGCCGCCCGCGCCCGCACCCGAGGAGGGTTACCGACCCGCCGGTCGCAGCATCGCCGACATCGTCGACCGGGAGCACCGGCAACTGCTGGCGCTGCTGGACCAGCTCTCCGGCCCGGCGACCACTCCGCAGGAGGGGTTGGCGGTGCTCACCGCCGCGCTGTCGCGGCACCTGTCCGCCGAGGAGCAGTACCTGCTGCCGGCGGTCCGCGCGGCGCTGCCGGCGGCCACCGAGCGGGTGGACGCGGAGATCAACGCCGACGCGGCTCTGCTGAGCGCTCTGAAGGGGCTGACGGACGAGGCGCTGACCGCTGTCGCCGAGCGGGTCCGCCGGCATGTCGACGGGGTGGGCGCGCTGGTCACCGAGCTGCGCGCTGTCGCGACCGAGGAGGAGCTGATCCGGCTGGGCAACCGGTTGGAGATCGCAGAGGAGGCCGCGCCGACGCGACCGCACCCGGGCACGCCGGCCACCCCTCCGTGGAACCGGATCGTGGAGCCGGCGGTCGGGGTGGTGGACAAGGTCCTCGACGCGGTGACCCGGCGGCCGACGTACCTGGCGGACCTGCCGGAGCCCCCGCGCGACCGGTGACCGGCGACCGCCGGCAATGCATTCATTATCACCGATCCGCTTGGGCTATTCCGCCAGCAGACGCGTAGTCCTACCGTCACCCTATGAACCTGGAGCTGCGTCACCTGCGGGTGGTCTGCGCGATCGCGGAGACGGGAAGTGTGACGAAGGCGGCCTCGGCGCTCGGCCTGGCCCAGCCGGCGCTCACCGCCCAGCTCCAACGCATCGAACGGACGCTGGGCGGCCCGCTGTTCGACCGGGACCGGCGCGGGGCTCGACCTACCGCGCTCGGTGAGCTGGTGCTGGCCCGCGCCCGGGTGCTGCTGCCGGCGATGAAGGGGCTGCAGGACGAGGCGGCCCGGCTGGCCGGGGCGGGCGACACGCCGCCGTGCTACCGGTTCGGTGGGGTGAACAGCCCGATCCTGGGTCGGCTGGTGCACCGGTTGGCGGCCGAGCAGCCGCCCGCCCAGATCACCACGTACGCGTCCTGGTCGGTGGACGAGTTGGCGCAGTTGGTGGCCGGCGGTCGGCTGGACTTCGCGCTGGCCGGCGTGTGCGGCGACGCCAGTCCGTCGGCCGGGTTCGGGTTGAGCTGGCAGGAGGTGGCCGTCGACCCGGTGCTGGTGCTGCTGCCGGAGACCCATCCTCTCGCGGCGCAGGACGAGGTCCGCCTGGCCGACCTGCGCCACGAGCAGTGGGTCGCCGCGCCGGGTGACGGCTGCTTCGCCGACTGCTTCGCCGCCGCGTGTGCCCGCGCCGGCTTCACGCCCAGGAAGGTGTACGAGACCGACATCCGCGGCTGCGTCGACCTGGTGGAGGCCGGCGTGGCGGTGGCCCTGTGCCAGGCGACGTTCCGCCCGGTGAGCGGTCTGGTCACCCGTCAACTCGCCGGGACGCCGCTGCGCTGGCGGCTGCTGCTCGGCTGGCATCCGGACTCTCCCGCAGCCCAGGGCGCGGAGCTGGTGCTGGGAACGGCCAAGGCGGCCTACGTCGACTCGTTGGCGCCGCACCCGGCGTACCTGGCCTGGCTGCCCCGCAACCCGGGCTTCGGCGTCCGGCACCCCACCGGGGTACGGCCGGGCTGAGCTGCCGGTATTCCCGGCCGCTGGCGGTGCGAACCGCCGTGGGCCGGGTATCTGGCGGACATGACCGACCTCTACCCGCCCGCCGACGACCGCGAACTGCTGCGCCAGGCTGCTGCCGCGCACACCGCCGCCACCCGCGAGGTGGAGGCGTTCCTGCGCCGCCTGCCGACGGTGCCTGACCCGGCCGACGTGACCGAGTACGCGAACCTGCTCACCCGGGAGGACCAGACCCGGGGCGACCGGGACGCCGCCGCCGACGCGGCGGGTCTGACCATCGCCAGTCTGGAGCCCGACCAGGGCCAGTAGCGCGCCGCGACGGTGCCGTCCCGGGTTCGGGACGGCACCGTCGCGGGTCTAACCTCGCTCAGCGTTCGACGAGCGGGTCGTGACCCAGGTCCAGCAGGGAGTGCCGCCAGCTGTCATCGGCGTTGCCGCGCGACGGCTTGGCGTCCATCAGCTCGCGGATCCGCTCGACCGCCTCCCGCATCACCTCGATGTCCTCCGGGGTGAGGTCCACCTTGCGCTTGTTGAGCACCTTGAGGATCTCCCGGCCGGGCTGGGGCAGGTCGAGGTTCGGGTTGGGGCTGAACGACTCCTCCCCCGAACCCCTGGTCAGCAGCCAGGTCCGCAGTTGCTCCGACGGGACGTTGACCTCGGCGTGAAAGTCCTCCCAGAGCACTTCCACCTCGGGGTCGAGCCGCGCTTCGCGTACCATCAGGTCTCCTCTCCGGGCGGCGGCCCGGACGTCTCCGGGTCGTCCTGGTCGGTCTTCGGATGCAGGCCCTCCGCGGGCACCCGCGTGCGGCGGGGGTTCGCGGTGGGCGGCGCCAGGATCGGGTCGGGATGGTCGTCCTCGTCCCGGGGTTTCGCGGACTCCGCGTGCTGGTGCGGGTCCTCGTGTTCGTCCCTTCGCGCCGGCCCGCTCATCGCGGGTGTGTGGTCGTGGCGGCGGTGTACCCCCGCTCGCCCGCGGTCACGTCGAAGGTGAGCGCGCCGTCGCGGACGTCCACAGTGACCTTCTGCCCCGGCGAGATCGCCGACTCCAGCAGCATCCGGGACAGGTGGTTGTCCACCTCGCGCTGGATCACCCGGCGCAGCGGGCGGGCACCGAACTCCGGCTGGTAGCCGTGCTCGGCGAGCCAGTCGATGCCGGCGGTGGTGAACTCCACCTGGAGGTCCTGGGCGTGCATCCGACGGCGGGTCTCCTCCAGCAGCAGCGCTGTGATGTCGCGCAGCTGCTCGGCCTCCAGCCGGCGGAAGATGATGACCTCGTCGATGCGGTTGAGGAACTCCGGGCGGAAGTTCTCCTGCAGGCGGCGCATGAGCCGCTCCCGCAGCTCGTTGCTCTCCTGCTCGCTGCCCACGTCCCCGGTGCCGAAGCCGACCGAGCGCTGGGCGCCGGTGATCAGCTCGGAGCCGAGGTTGCTCGTCATGATCAGGACGGTGTTCTTGAAGTTCACGGTACGACCCTGGCTGTCGGTGAGCCGGCCGTCGTCGAGCACCTGGAGCAGGATGTTGAACACGTCCGGGTGGGCCTTCTCGATCTCGTCGAGCAGCACCACCGCGTACGGGCGGCGACGCACCGCCTCGGTGAGCTGACCCGCCTCCTCGTAGCCGACGTATCCGGGCGGCGCGCCGACCAGCCGGCTGACAGTGTGCCGCTCCTGGAACTCGCTCATGTCCACCCGGACCATCCGGTCCGCCTCGCCGAACAACGCCTCGGCGAGGGCCCGCGCCAACTCGGTCTTGCCGACTCCGGTCGGGCCGAGGAACAGGAAGCTGCCCATCGGCCGCTCCGGGTCGGCCAGCCCGGCCCGGGAACGACGCACGGCCTCGGCGACGGCGGTGACCGCGTCGTCCTGACCGACCACCTTCTGGTGCAGGTGACCCTCCAGGCGCAGCAGCCGGTCGCGTTCCTCCTCGGTGAGCTGGCTGACCGGGATGCCGGTGGCCCGGGAGACCACCTCGGCGATCTCCTTGGGGCCCACCTCGGGCACCTGGGATCCGGACGAGCCGTCCTCGCCGTTCGCGCGTCGGATGTCCTCCTCCAGCTCGGAGATCCGGTCACGCAGCGCGGAGGCCCGCTCGTACTGCTCGTCGGTGACGGCCTGCTCCTTGTCCCGGCGTACCTCGTCGAGTTCCTGCTCCAGCTCGCGCACGTCGGACGCGGGGGTGCGGGTGCGCAGCCGCACCCGGGCGCCGGCCTGGTCGATGAGGTCGATGGCCTTGTCCGGCAGGAACCGGTCGGTGACGTACCGGTCGGACAGCTCAGCCGCCGAGACCAGCGCCTCGTCGGTGAAGCGCACCTGGTGGTGGGCCTCGTACCGGTCGCGCAACCCGCGCAGGATGGCGATGGTGTCGTCGACGCTGGGCTCGGGCACCAGCACCGGCTGGAAGCGCCGGGCCAGGGCGGCGTCCTTCTCGATGCTCTTGCGGTACTCGTCCAGCGTCGTCGCGCCGATCACCCGCAGCTCACCGCGGGCGAGGGCGGGCTTGAGCATGTTGGACGCGTCCATCCCACCCTCGCTGCCGGCGCCACCGGCCCCGACCAGGGTGTGGATCTCGTCCATGAAGATGATCAGCTCGTCCCGGTGCGCGCGGATCTCGTCGATCACCTTCTTCAGCCGTTCCTCGAAGTCGCCCCGGTAGCGGGTGCCGGCGACCAGGCCGGCCAGGTCGAGCTGGACGACCCGCTTGCCGAGCAGGGTCTGCGGTACGTCGCCGTCGCAGATCCGTTCGGCCAGCCCCTCGACGATGGCGGTCTTGCCGACGCCGGCCTCGCCGATCAGCACCGGGTTGTTCTTGGTCCGCCGGGACAGGATCTCCACGGCCTGCTCGATCTCGTCGGCCCGCCCGATCACCGGGTCGATCTGGTCGTTGCGGGCCAGGTCGGTGAGGTCCTGCCCGTACTGGTCCAGGGTGGGGGTGCCGCGGTCCGGCTTCGGCCCGGTCATCGGCCCACGCTCGGCGTTGGCGGCCTGCAACGACTCGGGTTGGATCCGGCCGGCGGCCAGCATCCGCCCGGCCGGCGACTCCGGGTTGAGCGGCAGCGCCATCAGGATGTGCTCGGGGCCGATGTAGTTGGCGCCCATCGCCCGGGACAGCTGATGGGCGTCGAGCAGCGCCCGCTTGGCGGCGGGGGTCAACGACAGGTTGGGCGGCACCTCCCCGCGCGGCGCGCCGTCGCCCTTTCCGCCGAGGGCGTTGAGCAGGGTGTCCGGGTCGGCACCGGCCCGGCGTACCAGGTCACGCAGCGGTTCGCGTTGCAGCGCCGCCCAGAGCAGGTGGTCGGTGTCCAGGTCGCTGCTCTGCCGTTGCGCGGCCCGCCGGGCCGCGTCGGCGAGCATCTCCCGGGCGTCGGCCGTCATCAGTCGGGTGATGTCGACCCGGTGCGGCGGTCGGCGCCCTCCCTCGCCCCGGCCGAAGTACCTGGCCAGGAATTCGTCCCACGGGTCGGAGCCGATGTCACCGGGTCCCATCATGTCTGTCCTCCGCAGTAGGGCTCGGCACGGTCGGCAGGGGCTACCCGGCGCGCGCCCCGACAAACGCCGCAGGTGGCGGAGGACCGGCATTCCGGGAGTGGCGTCGGGTCAGGGCCGGGCGATGGTGGCAGGCTGACGGGATGGATGAGACCCCGCTGCTGATCGTGGATGGCGCCAACGTGGTGGGCTCGCGCCCGAACGGGTGGTGGCGTGACCGTGCCGGTGCCGCTGCCCGGTTGCGCGACTCGCTCGCCCCGGTGGCGACCATCGGGTTGCCGGCCCGGCTGACCGCCCCGGTGGAGGTGGTCCTGGTGGTCGAGGGGGCCGCGCGGGACGTGCCGGGCACCGAGGGGGTCCGGGTGGTCTCCGCCGCCGGTTCCGGCGACGACACTGTGGTCGAGCTGGTGGAGGGCGCTCCGCGGCGTCGGCGGCTGGTGGTCACCGCCGATCGGGAGTTGCGCGGGCGGGTGACGGCGCTGGGCGCCGAGGTGTACGGCCCACGCTGGCTCCGCGAGAACCCGACCAACAACTGAGAAATTCTCGCACTGGGACTCCCACAGATCGGACTCCCGGCACTTCCGAGGGCCTTCCGGACAGGCGGGCAGGAACACCGACAGGGCGGATGTTCTTTCGGAACCGCCGATAGGCTCTAATGGAGATCTCCCCGCCCCCAGGAGGTTCCGCCGTGGCGAGCGTCGCCGAGCTGAAGGCTGCCATCGATGTCGCCCTCCAACAGATCGGAGACGGGCAGACAGCCGTGCAGGCGGCCGGCGAGAAACTCTCCGAGGCACAGCAGACCCTGGCCGGGGCCCTCGAGGGCAGTGGGCACGAGACGGTGGAGGCGGCCCAGGCGTCGCTGACCCAGGCCAGCCAGGAGCTGGAGGATTGTCTCGCCGCGACACTTGTCGCGGTGGAGCAGGCGCAGCTCTACGTCTCCACCCTGTAGGCCGCCATGTCCATCATCGAGGATGTCGGCGGGCAGGTCCGCGCCGCCACCGAGGAGTTCCCGGTGGCGCTGCTCGGGCAGGCGCTGGAGAAGTTCGGCCTGGCCGCGGAGCGGCTGCGCTGGGTACGACAGGAGTCGGCCAACCCGATGGGGGTGCCCGAGCTGTCCGCCGCCACCGAGCACGCCGAGAGCGCCGGCTACGCGCTGCGGGTGGCCCAGGAGCAGCTGTCGGCCTACCTGACGGCGATCGGCCTCGGCGCGGACGGCGGCCCGGCGCCCCGCCCTGAGCAACGCGCGCCCCGACACGACACGCCACCGGCGTCCGGGCCCGCCGAGGTCGCGCCGGAGCCGGCCGAGCAGGTGCGCATGCGCCGCTGGTGGTCGGTGCGGGTGGCCGAGCTGACCGGCGGGCGCGAGGGCACCGACGACGAACCCGACGAGCGGGTGGACGACTCGCAGGAGTTGCTGCGCCGAGTGGTGGGCGGTGTTCGCTCCGGCGACCGGGACCGGCTCCGCAAGGAGCTGCGCCGGGCCCCGGCCGACGTGGGGCTGGGCATGGCGGCGCTGGCGCCGCCGCTGCTGCGCGAGCTGGCCGGCGAGCTGCTCGGGCACCCGCCGCGCGCCACTGACCTCGGGCGGCTGCGCGGCGAGTTGGACGGACGCGTCCGCGACCTGCTGCCCGGGTTGCCGCCGCCGGTGCTGGAGACGCTGTTGACCCGGGTGTGCCGGATGCCGCCGCCGCGCGCCTCCGGGGAGCCACCGCACGCCGCCGACTCCGCGGTGACCGCCGGGGTGGCGACCGGGCTGCTGCTCGCCCGCCTCGGCCGGGACCTGCCGACCGGCGGCGCGAGAGAACCGGCGGGCGCCAGAGAACCGGCCGGCGCGGGGCAACCGGCGCGGGCCGGGCAACCGGCGGGTGCGCAGCAATCGGGCGGGATCGGGCGACCGAGCGCGGTTCCCCGCGTCGGCGGTGCGGCCCAGCGGCCGGGCAGCGCCGCCGCGCAGCGCTCCGGTGGCCTGCCGCCGCGCTCGGGCAGCCCCTGGCGGGACGCGCCGACGCGTCGGGGCTCCGATGGCTGACCGGCGTGGTCAGCTGGCCAGCCGTGTCCGGGACACCCTCGCCGAGGCGTTGGGCGCCAGCCGTACCCGGCTGTCCGCCGCCCAGGCCGACCTGACCGCTGGGCGGGAACGACTGGCCCGGGTCCGGCGGGCGGCGGCCGCCGTACCGGCGCGGGTGGGCGCCCAACGGGACCGCCGCATCGCCGAGATCGACGCCCGCTACTCCACCCGGATCGCCGAACTGGCCCGACGGGCCGCCGACGCGGCCCGGCAGGAGGCGCCCGGCTGCGCGGGCGCCGACTGGGCCGGGTGGGCGCCGACGCCCGCCCGCCGGGCCGAGCCGCCCGGCGCGCTGCGGGTCGGCACGGTCCGGATCGACGACGTCGATCCGGTGCCCGCGCTGGTGCCGCTGCTCGACGCCGGGCACGTCCACCTCTCCGGGGACGACCGCGCCGGCTGCGACGCGGTCGTGTCCGCGTTGCTGCTGCGAGCCGTCGGCCGCGCCGACCCCGGGGCGGTACGACTCATCGGGTACGACCCGGACCAACTCGGCGGCGGACTGGCCGGGTTCGCTCCGTTGGGCACGGCCGGGCTGCTCACCTTCGTCGGCCCGGGTGGGCTGGGCCCACTGCTGGATGACCTGGTGGAGCAGATCCGCCGGATCAACGAGACGGTCCTCGCCGGCGAGTACGCGTCGCTGCGCGAACTGGCGGCGGCGACCGGCCGACGACCCGAGCCGTGGCGGGTGGCGGTCCTTCTCGGCGGGGAGGAGCTGAACCGGCACGAGCGCGGGCAACTGGACCGGGTGGTGCGGGCCGGCGCCGCCTGCGGCGTACACCTGGTGGTGCACGGTGTGCCGTTGCCGGAGGATCCGACGGTGACCCGGGTGGTGGCCGGCGTGTCCGGCGCGCGGATCGGCGGCTCGGCCGGGCTGCCGGTCCGGCTGGACCCCCCGCCACCGGCGGCGCTGGTCACCGAGACCTGCCGGGACGTCGCCGCCCGGGTGAACGCGGGCCCGCCGCCGACCCCCTTCACCGACCTGCTGCCCCCGCCCGAGCTGATGTGGCGCGAGGACTCCGCCGACGGGCTGACCGCGCCGATCGGTGAGGGCCCGCAGGGCCGGCCGGTGCGGTTGACGCTCGGCGACTACCCACCGCACGCGCTGATCGGCGGGCCGTCCGGCACCGGCAAGACCAACCTGATCTTCGCGTGGATCGGCGCCCTCGCGTCCCGCTATTCCCCCGCCGAGCTGGAGTTCTACCTGCTGGACTTCAAGGAGGGGGTCTCCTTCGCGCGGTTCGCGCAGGGCCGACGCGACCCGAGTTGGCTGCCGCACATGCGGCTGGTCGGCATCAACGTCAACACCGACCGGGAGTTCGGGCTGGCGCTGTTGCGCTTCCTCACCGAGGAGTTACGGCGACGCGCCGACGCGGCCAAGAAACACGAGGTGACAAAGCTGGCCGAGCTGCGGGCGGTCGACCCGACCGGGCACTGGCCACGCATCGTCGCCGTGGTGGACGAGTTCCAGATGTTGCTGGCCGGCCGGGACGTGGTCGCCCGGGAGGCGGCCGACCTGCTGGAGGACCTGGCCCGACGCGGCCGCTCCCAGGGCATCCACCTGGTCCTCGCCTCGCAGGACGTGCGGGGCATCGAGGCGCTGTGGGGCCGCCCCGCGCTGGTCGCCCAGTTCACCCTGCGCATCGCGTTGCCCAAGGCGCTGCGCATCCTCGCCGAGCGCAACGACGCGGCGCAGTCGCTGCCGCGCTGGCACGCGGTGGTCAACGCCGAGTCGGGCATGGTGGAGGGCAACGAGGTGGCCCGCATCCCATCGGCCAGCGACTGGGAGACCTGGAGCGGGTTGCAGCACCGGCTGTGGCGGATGCGCGCCCCCGACGCGGCACCCGCCCGGCTCTTCGACGGCGACGCGATCCCCCGGCTGGCGGACGCCCCGGACTTCCGGGCGCTCGCCGTACCGCCGGATGGGACCGTGCCCCGCAACCCGGTGGCCCTGCTCGGCGAGATCATCGACGTGCAGTCCCGCTCGGCGTCACTGCGACTGCCGCGCGCCCCGGGCCGCAACCTCGCGGTGCTCGGCACCCGCGTCGACGAGGCGTGCGCGGTGCTCGACGCGGCGGCCCGGTCACTGGCCCGTCAGCACCCGCCGGGCACCGCCCGGTTCTCCATCGCCTGCCTCGACCCGGACGCCGACCCGATCGCCCGCGCCCTCTACGACGACCTGGCCGACGACGCCGCCTGGTACGACGAGGAAACCGTCGGCGAGCTGATGGCCGAGACGGCCGACGGGCTCAGCGGCCCGGGAAGCCCGCACTACCTGCTGCTGTTCGCTGTCGACGCGGCAGCGGGTGCGCTTGCCGCCCGCGCGGGCCGACGTACCGGCCTGGAGCAGCTGCGCCGGATCATGCACGACGGGCCGGAACGACGCACGCACGTGCTGGCCTGGTGGCGGGGTGTGGCCCGGATGCGCGCCGATCTCGGTGGGCCGGCCGCCCGTACCGACCAGATCGGCGCCTGGGTGGCCCTGGACGCACACGGCGGCGAGCTGGGCTCGTCGCTCTATCCGGGCACCGGCGGCCCGGACTGGTATCCCCGCCCCTGGCGGGGGCTCTTCTTCGACCGGGCGGTGCACCGCACCGGACAGGTGATCATCCCGTACGGACCGACACGATGAACGAACCGGTGACCAGTGAGACGTACGCGGCACAGTTGCGGCGGCTGGCCGACCTCAGCGCGCGGGTGCGCGAGCAGCGCGCCGAGGCGCACACCTGGCACGAGCGGCAGTGCGTTGCGGCCGAGCGGGCCGTCACCGACGCGGCCGAGCAGCTCCAGAGCGCCGAGGAGGAGCTGGTCGCCGCCCGTGAGCAGCAGGAACGGGTCGACGCCGAGGTGGCCCACCTGTGGCAGCAGGTCCGCTCGCGCCTCGGTGCCCGCCGTCTCGGTGGCCCGCCCGCCCCGGCGAACGGCGTCGGGGCCAGCGACCCGGTGCTGCTGCTCGCCAAGGCCCGGGACCTGCTCGACCGGGCCGGCCAGCCGGGCGAGCTGCCGGGCTCGGTCAACCCGCTGCTGGCGCTCTGCGGGGTGGCCGGCGGTGTGCTGGCGTACGCGCTGGGCGCCGGCGCCCGCGCGCTCGGCGTCGGGTACGGCGGGGACCTGGCGGTCGGACTACCGGTGCTGGCGCTGGTGGTGACGCTGCTCGGGCCGTTGGTCGGCCTGGTGCCGGCCCGGGTGCTGGCCGACCGCCGACACGCGGTGCTCGGCCCCCGACCGATCACTGTGGTCCTCGGCGCCGGTCTGCTGACCACCGTGCTGCTGCTGATCCTCGGCCGCTGACCCGACGAACGGCCCCGAGTGGCCGAAGTCGACGACCGGACGTGGCGCTCGTTGCGCTAGACAGCACTAGCTAGGCACCGGCATTGCCGGCTCATCCCTGTTTGGACGAGTCCGGCGAAAGGCTCTGAGCCAAGGCCAGGGTTTCGGGATGGTCTGTGCCCAACACCCGCTTGCGACGTTGAAGGGTGTCCTCGTCAAGAGCGCGCGCCTCCTGGAGACTCCCCTCCCGGCGAAGGATTTCAGCGAGGATGGCCGCCGCCTGCAGAGTGCTGCGATGGTCGGGACCAAGCCTGCGTCTGAGTTCGGCAAGGGATAGGCGACCAGACGTCCGCGCCTCGTCCATTTCTCCGAGATTCGCGAGGTCGAGAGCGAGTTGGACCTTGGTAATCAGAGTGTCCGGATGATCGTGACCAAGCACGACTTCCCGGCGGTCCAGAATCTGGCGGTGCAGAGACGCCGCAGCTTCGTGTTCACCAAGCTCGGACATTCGATTAGCCAGGTTGTTGGCGGAAAGCAGAGTCTTGGGATCATCGTCACCGAAGACCCGCCGCAGGCGAGTGAGAGTGTCGTGGTTCAGCTGCCGTGCGTCCTGGTATCTCCCGAGGTCGGCCATGGCCCTGGCGCAGTTGCCAGCCGACGACAAGGTCTCCGGATCGTCCGGGCCGAGCAGACGCTGCAAGCGGTCAAGTGTGTCCGTCTCGATGCCCAACGCGTCGGGATGCGCAGGGGGAAGCGTCGCCGACTGACGCCGAGCTGCCCGCAAGACATCCAGATCGTCGCTGCCCAGCGATTGAGACCATCTCTCGCGAGCGGTCCGGGCGAGCTCATTCGCTGATGCGGCCTGTCCGGACAGCTCAAGGTACCGGGCGGCATCGAGAACGACACTCCGATAATCCTGGCTGCCCGCCTTGGCGGATTCGGGCGCCAGCCGTAAATGCAAGCCAACGTGAGCCGTCAAGATGGACCAGAGCGGCCAGAGGGTCAACTCAGCGGGGTCGCCGGATCGGTTCGCGGCGAGCAATTCACCGGCCAACTGCCACTGCCTGCTCCGCGCCCGTACGGTGAGCAGATCGCGCACGACTGCCGCCGTCGTGCGGTGCACCACGAGCGACCCCCCGTCCGAGTCGAGCCGCGCAAGGCCGAATTCCACCAGCCGTCCCACCGATGACCTCAGTTTGACGGGTGAGGCCTTGGCGAGGGCGCTTCGACTTCCCTCCTGCGGCGTATGCGTGAGCCAGGTGAAGGGAATCGGCTCTGGTCCCAGGAACGAACACAGATTCAGGATGCTGACCCCGACGGGGTCCTCAACGCTGAGCCGTTCGACGGAGAGCGCGACCACCGCAGCCAACGACAGTGGATATCCGACGGGCCTGCCGCGGTCCAGAATCTCGATCGCATGTGCTTCGACCGCATCGACGTACTCACTGGCACGCATGCCCGTTGCCACCATGAACCCCGCCGCTTGCGCTACCGCCAGGGGCAGATCGCCTACCGCATTCGCGACCCTGTCCGCGTCCGACGGGCTGATCCCGCTCAGCTGCGCCGTCAACAAGGACACTGACTCCGTCCGGGAAAATACATCCACTTGAATCAACACCCCTAGCTGATTCCAGAAGTTGGCTCGCGAGGTGATCAGCACTTGGCCAGGACCATCGGGAATTGCCGGTGAAGAGAGCTCAGATCCCGGCATGTTGTCGAGCACCACCAACCAGCCCCGGTGGTCACGCAGCCAGCCTCGAGCCTTCTCGGCAGCATTCTTGACCGGTGTGCCTTCGGTTGCTTCACCCACTTCGATAGCCAACGCCGCCAATTGTTCTGTTACGAGCGGAGGCTGTTCGGCAGCTATCCACCAAATCACAGAAAAGCGCCTTTTGAATCTGTGCGAATATTCGACTGCCACACTTGTCTTACCGGACCCACCTATGCCGTACAGACACACGACAGATGATTCGAGTCGCAGTTGAAGTTCATCCAACATTTGTTCTCGGCCGGTGAACAACGGATTCCGACTGGGCATACGACGCGGGCCCGGTTGCTCGGTTTCAGCGGTTACAACCGTCTTGGATCTCCGGCGCGGCCACAGCAACACCGCCTCGGACCCCACACACATGAGAGTTATGACGCCTAAGGTCAACCACGGATTCTGTCGTACCAGGTCAAGGACCCTGGGCCAACGCTGCTGGTCGGAAGCTGCGTTAGCTGCAAGGCCGCTCAGCGCAGCAAATATCGGAACACCGGCCACGACCCATCCGGCCGAGCGGCGACCATCAGAACCCATGGACGAATCCCTTCGCGGCACCGTCCCCCACATCCAACAGGACGTCGCGTCTGGTGTCACTGACCGTTCACCAGGTCCTCGGGTTGTGAAGCGCCCAGGGCAGGGTGTGCCCAGGGCAGGCGCCCACCCTCGATACGGCCGGCGCCCGCCCTCGATGCGGCCGGTCAGGCCGGGATCAGCACGGCCTCGCGGAGCAGTCGGCGGGCCAGGGTGACCCGGTCGGCGTCGTCGGGCAGGCCGGGCAGGTCACCGACCCGGGTGACAGTGCCGGTCAGCAGGGCGCGGGCTGCCGGCTCGCAGCTCGCCGGGAGGGTGATGGTGCGGTCGAAGAGCCGCAGCGCCACCGTGTCCGGGTCGTGCGGCACCAACTGCCAGCGCAGGCCGGGCCGCAGGGCGACCCGGGAGTCGGCGTCCAGGGTGGCCAGCGCGTCGGCCTGGGCGAGCGGTCGGATCGGCGCCGGGCGGGCCGCCGGCCAGGCCCGCTGCCGCAGACGCGCGGCGACAGTGCCCGGGTCGGCGCGCAGCAGCCAGTCCCGCAACGCCTCCACTGTCTCGGTCAGCTCCGGCTCGATGGCGTCCGGGTCGGCGACGTCGGTGCCGAACGGCAGGCTGGCCCGCAGCCGCTGGTCCTCGGCGGCCAGCGCCAACAACTCCTCGACCAGGGCGTAGCGGGTGAGCGCGCGGATACCCACTGTCAGGTGCAGCGAGCTGGCGTCCTGCGCCTGCGCGCTGTGCAGCCACCCCCGGGGCAGGTAGAGCGCGTCACCGGGGGCGAGCACCACGTCCAGCGCGGCCGGGCCCTGCGCTGTGGCACCGACCTCGTCGGCGCGCCCACCCCACTGCTGCTTCTCCAGCGGGTCGGGCAGCACCGGCGGGTGGATCCGCCAGTGCTTGCGGCCGTCGACCTGGAGCACGAACACGTCGTGGGTGTCGTAGTGGGTGGCGAAGCCCTGGCTGCCGGCAGGGGTCAGATAGGCGTTGATCTGCAACGGCTGGTTGAGCGCGAGGCCCAGGTCGCGGGCGAAGTCGACGAGCGGCGGCCAGATCCGGTGCAGTCCCTGCAACACCAGGGTCGCCCCGGACGCGTACTGCTCCAGAACCCGCTCGTCGAGCACCTGGTCGCCGATCTCGGCTCCCGCGCCGCCGCCGCCGGTCCAGCGCGACGCCGCAACCAACTGGCCGTCCTTGGCGACGCGCAGGAACGGGGTACGCAGGCCGCGCCGGCTCAGCAACTCGTCGGCGTCGACGGGGCTGAGCAGGTCGGTGAAGCCGGCCGGGTCGGGCAGTTCGGCGGCCCGGGACAGCAGCGGGGTGTGCCCCCAGTGCGCGGCGGCGAACTTGGCCGGTTCGACCGAGACGCAGCGGGCCAGCGCCGCGGTGGCCTCGGGAGACGGAACCGCCGGGCGGCCGTGGTGGCCGCCCGGCGGGTCGAGGTAGGTCATGGCGAGCCGCTACCGGGCGCTGCCGTCAGCGCCGCCGTCCTGCTGGCCCGGGGTGGCACCACCGTCGGCGGGACCCTCCGCGCCACCATCGGCGCCACCATCGTGCTGACCGGGAGTGGCACCGCCGTCGGCGGGACCCTCCGCGCTGCCGTCGGCGCCACCGTCGTGCTGGCCCGGAGTGGCACCACCGTCGGCGGGACCCTCCGCGCCACCATCGGCGCCACCGTCGTGCTGACCGGGGGTCGCGCCGCCGTCGGCCGGGCCCTCCGCGCCGCCGCCGCCGGAGGTCTGCATGTCGTCATCGTTGAGTGCCATCGGTACTCCCTCGGGTGTGCCGCCCCGCCGTACGCCGGGGTCCGTCGTGCTGCGGGTGGTACCCCACGCGCGATCTTCTCTAACCCTCACCGTAGACGCCGAACCGGGGCGACACGGGCAGTTCGCGAGCGGCGGCGGAGAGTGCCAGGATGGGGTGGTGATACTGGTGGGCACGTCCGGCTGGCAGTACCGGGACTGGCGCGGCCGCTTCTATCCGCAGGGGCTGCCGCAGCGGCTCTGGCTGGAGCACCCTCACCCACATCAAGCGTCTGCGTGACCCGGAGGAGCCGGTGGCCCGGTTCCTCGGCCGCGCCACCGCGCTCGGTGACCGGCTCGGCCCGGTGCTGCTGCAACTGCCACCGAACCTACGGGCGGACGTCGAGGCGCTGGACGCGACGCTGCGACTGTTCCCGGCGCAGGTGCGGGTGGCGGTCGAGCCCCGGCACCCCTCCTGGTGGACCGACGCCACTCGGGCGGTGCTGGAGCGGCGTCGGGCCGCGCTGCGGTCCTGGGTGGGTCGGCTGACCGACGCCTTCGGCGCGGACGAGCCAGCGTACGTCTATTTCAACAACGACCCGGGCGGGGCCGCGATCGTGGACGCCGTGGCGTTCGCCGCGCTGGCCCGGCAGGCCGGGCACCCGGTGCCGCGGGTGCCCGCCGCCGCCGACGACGACTGAACCCGCCCGACGACGGTCGGGCGGGCTCGCGATATCAGGCCGTCACGGCATCATCGTGGCGAGGTCCTTGGGCATGGTGTCCTTCACGTCCTGCCACTCGCCCTGGGTGACGTGGCGGCGCAGGGTGTCGAGCACCACCTGCGTCACCCGCTCCGGGCCACCCTCCGCGTCGTACGGAAAGCCCTGCCGCACCTCGTACAGGAAGTCGTCACGGTTGAGCTTGATCGGCACGTCGGACGGCATCCAGCCGTCGAAGTAGATGCCCCGCACCAGCACCGGCAACTGCTGGGCGAACTCCACGCTCTCGTCCACCGGCAACCGGTCACGCAGCAGGTGCAGCACCGTGCGCAGGGCCGCGTACGACTGGTTGCGCCGGTCCTTCGGCCAGCCGTACGCGTTCTCGATGTCCTTGAGAATGAGGTTCGTCTTGTCCAGCGAGGACTCGAACGCTGAGATCATCGCGTCAGCCATCGGTCGACCCCCGTTCCGTGGTGTCCCACCGTCGGTCGTCGGCGCGGCGCGGCGGCCCCACCGGGCCACGGCGGGCCCGCACCGGGCTGCCCTGCGGGGCGCGCCGGGCGTTGTCGGCAGTGCCGACCACGTGCAGGACGGCACCACGCCGTCGATCCGTCACCACTCGAGCCGTCATCCCCGTCACCTCCGTGTCGTCTCCGGCGTCGGCCGTCCACCGGACGGCCGTATTCACCGCGTCCACCGTGCCCTCCGAGCGGGTGAGGCGGCCCCACCCTGATCGGGTGAGCGGGCGCGCCGCGCAGCCCGGCCATAATGCGCGGATGTTCTACCGGGACCTCACCACGTACGAGTACCTGGACGACGACGAATTCACCGACCGGGCGTCCGACCTTCGCAGCCTCAGCTTCCGTCCCTGGTACGCGCGGCTGAACGTGGGGTGGCTGGAGGCCGGCAGGCCGTACCGGACAGGGCCGGTCGCGGCTGCCTTCGTCAAGAAGCTGCGCGATGTTCAGGCCGTGCAGTGGATGAACGTCTGTCTGGGGATGCACGAGTGCGACCTGTGCCCGTCCGACGAGATGCACGAGGGGACCGGGGAGATCCGCATCCCGGGGGCACCCGGCGTTGCGTACGCCGCACCGTTCCTGATCAGTCACTACGTCGCGGCGCATCACTACCGGCCGCCTCCGATCTTCGTCGACGCTGTCCTGGCCGTGGACCTCGACGCCTGGGCGGCCGCCCGCTGGCCGGACGTCCCCTTCCCCTGGGTCCCCGACGACGCGGAGCGTCTGGAGATCGAGTAGGCGTCGACACACCGCCGCCGGTCAGCCGGCGTCGAGGAGATTCGCGAGGGTTTTCGCGTTGGTCTGCGCGTAGTCCCGGTAGCAGTTGTTCATGAGCACGTGGGTCTGCCCGGCCTGGTCGGCCAGCTCCCGCAGCTTCGGCGCCCAGTCGGCCAACTCCCGCTTGGAGTAGTGGTAGCCGAACTTCTCGTGGATGTCCTTGCTGGTCCACTTGTCGCTGTGCCCGTGGAAGCGCATGACCGCGAGGTCCGCTGTGGCGGCCAGCACCGGAGGCAGCGACGAGCGGTGGCCCTGCGGCATGTCCACGCAGACGTACGGCAGTTTGTGCTCGCGCAGAAAGGCCAGTGTCTCGGCGGCGTTGTCGCCGTCGAACCAGGAGGCGTGCCGGAACTCGTACACCGGGCGCAGCGGCGCGCAGCGCTTCGCCACCTCCAGCAGGTACTGTTTGTTGGCCCGCTTGATGGTGAACCACGGTGGGAACTGGAACAGCAACGCGCCCAGCTTGCCGGCCTCGACCAGCGGGTCCAGCGCCGACAGGAAGCGCGTCCACACCTCCTCGTACGACTGCGCGGGCAGGTCGTCGGGGTAGACGTTCTTCTTGTCGGTCTCCGGGCGCAGGTCCTTGTAGAGCGCGCTGACCCGGGTGGGGTGCCCGGTCAGCAGGCTGAACGCCTTGATGTTGAAGGTGAAGCCGGCCGGGGTGCGTTCGGCCCACAGCCGCGCGGTCGCCTCGGCGGGCGGCGAGTAGTAGGTGGCGTCCACTTCGACCAGCGGGAACTGCTTGGCGTAGTAGGCCAGCCGCTTCTCGGGGGTGTCGGCGGTCTGCGGATACCACCCCGAGTCGAGCAGTGTGCGGTCGGTCCAGGACGCGGTGCCCACGAGGATGTCACCCATTGTGGAAGTCCATCGCGTCGCGGACCGACCGGCAACCGCTGGGGTGGCTCAGGCCGCCCGCCGCTCGCGAGTCTGCTTGCACGTCACACAGGTGGTGGCGGACGGGAAGATCTCCAGCCGCTCCACCGGGATCGCCGCCGAGCAGCCCTCGCACCAGCCGTAGGTGCCCTCCTCCAGCCGGCCGAGGGCGTGCTCGTACTGGGCGCGGCGGTCGAGGATGGTGCGCAACAGGGACTGGGCGGTGTCCCGCTCGGCAGTCTTGGTGCCGCTGTCGGCCTGGTCGTCGCCGGCGGTGTCGCCGACCTCCACCAGCCGCAGCACCTGGCTCTGGAGCACCGCCTGGTCGTACTCCGCGGTCAGCTCGTCGTAGCGCGCCTGGAGCGACTGTCGGATCTGATCGATCTCCGTCTGGGACCGGGCCGTACCGACCGTGTCGTGGACGAGCATCGCTGCCTGCCTTTCCTGGGCCTGTGGCTCAAGGTGAACCGGGTGCCGGCGGCGCGGGGCCCCGGTCACTGTCGCATTCGGTGCGCGAGCGATCACCCGCGCTCTGTGAGCCGGGCGAGTACCCGCCGAATCAGCAGTGCAAACCGACAAATTCTCGGTTGTTGTCAGTCGTTGCCGCCGGGCTCCACGAGCGCCGGTCGGCGGGGGTCGTCGACGCGTACGACCACGTCGGCGAAGCTCGCCGGGACGACCTCCTCGGCGTACCGGTCGAAGGCCGGCAACGCCCACTGCTGGCCCGCTTCGGTGCGCCGGCGCAGCGCCGCCGGAGACGCCTCCAGGTGGACTGTCACGTCGAAGGGCAGGCCGCCGCCGAGCAGCAGCGAACCGCTGACCAGGACGACACCGCCGGGTGCCAGGTCGACGTAGCGGGCGCGGCTGGCCCGGTCGGCGTCAGCGTCCCAGAGCGACGGAAGCAGCCGGCCGCTGCCGCCCGGACCGGCCGGGTCGAGCACTTCCCGGCGCAGCCCGGCCTCGTCGACCCATGCCTCGTAGAAGGAGTCCGGGTTGGTGCGCCCCAACTCGAAGCGCAGCGACGCGGGGCGCAGGAAGTCGGTGGCGCGGACGTGCAGCACCGGGTGACCCTGGGCGCGCAGCGGGTCGACCAGCGCCGCGGCCAGGTCGTCGACGCCGGCGGCGGGGGCGCCGTCCACTGCCACCCGCAGCCGGGCGGGCCCGGCGGCGGCGCTCGCGGCGCCTGTCGCCGCGTCGGCCAGCCGGCCGGTCAGCTCGGTGACGAGCAGGTCGGGCGAGATGGGACGGATGCGCACCGGACCATCCTGCCCCGACCCGGGTACGGCGGTGCCGCCGGTCAGCCGCTGCGGTCGATGGTGACCCGGGCGTCGTCGGCCAGCCGGTAGCCCACGCCGTAGACGGTGGTGACCAGCGGGACGTCCACGCCGACCTTGCCGCGCAGCCGACGCACGTGCACGTCGACGGTACGCACGCCGGCGTGCTCGTAGCCCCAGACGGCGTTGAGCAGTTGCAGCCGGGTGAACACCCGGCGCGGGTGGGCGACCAGGTGCAGCAGCAGGTCGAACTCCAGCCGGGTCAGCGGCAGCGGCTCCTCGTCACGCAGCACCGAGCGCGACGAGGCGAGGATGTGCAGGGCGGGAATGGTCGGGCTGATCGGGCGGGACGGCGACCGGTTGGCGGGTGCCTGGTCGGGGCGGCGTTCGGCCGGGACCGAGCCGATGATCACGCCTTCGCCCCGCTCCAGCATCTCGCGAGCGGCCTCCAACAACCGGCGCGCCGCCGGGGTCAGCGACTCCTCACAGGCCAGTGGGATGGACAGCGTCACTGTGAGCACGGGCGCGGCGGTGTTCGCCGGGCGACGCTGGCCGCCGGGAGGTCGACCGGGCACCGCGGGTTGGGACGTATGCCATCCGGCACGCGACGAGGCGGGGCTGACCGACATGGTCCTCCTTGGGCTGGTCCGGGTATCTCCCCACGGCCCGGGACGCCGCTTCATCGATGCTTCCCGGCGCCTGGGCGAGGGTCAAGAGGCGGCTGCGTTGCATGAATGTGACAATTGACGAACACATCGGAGCCGAATGCTCGCTCTGCGTACGAGGCCTGATGATTACAGCAGAGTCGTCGAGATGCCCCGTTACGGGGGTCCCCGACCGGTTCACCAGGCGGTCACATCGCCGCCGGACCAGGGCTCAGCTGCTGTGATCCACGCTGATCGGGGCCTCGTCGGCCAGCCGGTAGCCGACGCCGTAGACGGTGGTGACCACCTCCGAGCCGGCCAGCTTGGCACGCAGCCGACGGACGTGCACGTCCACCGTCCGGGCCACCGCGTGCTCGTAGCCCCAGACGCTGGAGAGCAGTTGCAGGCGGGTGAAGACCCGGCGGGGCCGCTCGGCCAGGAAGAGCAGCAGCTCGTACTCGATGCGGGTCAGCGCAATGACCCGGTCGCCCTGGCGGACCATCCGCGAGCCGGCCAGGATGCGGACGTGGTCCGGTGCGGCGGACGGCGCGGCGGGGCGAGGGGTCGGTCGCGGCCCCGACGCGGGCTCCTCCACGGCACGCAGTTGGCCCTCCCCCGACTCGGCCAGCTCGCCGAGCAGCTGCACCAGCCGGGCCAGCCGGGGGCTCAGCGGCCCGGGGACAAGATCGAGGGTGATGGTCAGGGTCGGGCTGGTGCGCGGACGGGCCGGCGGGCGCACGCCGGGGTGGCGGCGCGTGGGGATGGCGACGACGGACATGGTGCCTCCTGAGTGGCGGTACGCGCGCCACGCCGGGTGTGGCGTGACGGTCAGCGGCGCGTCCGGCCGGCGTTGACCGGGGACGCGAGGGGAGAGGGGTGGTGCAGGGGGGTCGGGCCGAGGGCCGGCAGGCCGGCGATCCGCCAGGCCGCGAACCCACCGACCACATCGGTGGCCCGGTGCAGGCCGACGTCCTGCAACGCGGCGGCGGCCAACGACGAGGTGTAGCCCTCCTGGCAGAGGATCACCACCGGAACGTCATAGCCGACGGCCTGCGGCAGCCGGGCCGCGCAGCGTGGGTCGAAGCGCCACTCCAGCACGTTGCGTTCGACGATGAGCGAGCCCGGGACCACGCCGTGCGCCGCCCGTTGCGCGGCCGGGCGGATGTCGACCAGCAGCGCTCCGCTCCGGTACGCCAGGTGCGCCCGCTCCGGGTCCAGCCGGCGCAGCCGGGCCCGCGCGGCGGCCAGGATCTCGTCGATGCCCCGGGAGCCCGGCGGCGGCACTGGGGCGGGACAGTGCTCGGCGGTTATCTGCATTATCGGTTCCTTCCGGTGACAGGGGTTCTCGGTGTGCGCGGCTACCAGGACCGACCGGCCTCGGCGACCTCGGCGACCCGCAGCCGCCCGTCGAGGAGGTGATAGCGGGTCATCCGCAGCAGCGCCGGGCGGTAGACGTGCACGCTGACCGCCGGATCGACGCCTCGGTTGGTCACCCGGTGCACGTGCCGGGGGCCGAAGCGGCGGCCCGCGTCGGCCGGCAGCAGTCGGGGGCGCAGTCGACCGGCGCTGACCGTCTCCTCCGTGAGCGCGCCGCTGACCACCCGGAACGCTCCGGAGGAGCCGCCGTGGTCGTGCAGGTCGGTGCCCTGCCCGGGCAGCCAGCTCAGCGCCCACACCTCGTGTTCGTCGCTGACGGCGAGGCGCGCGTACCAGCGCTCGGCGGGATCGAACCGCAGGGCGACCGGCCAGCCGGCCGGGTCGGCCCATCCGGCGGCAACGGTGAGCAGGTCGGGCTCCGGACGGTGGTGCGTCATGGCGGTTCCTCGCGGGTCGTTCGGCGGGGTGCTCCCGTACTCTAGACGGCAAAGCCTATAGGTTTAGTAGGTAATTTCGTCTAGTGGGACGCAGCTCATCCGCTCGGGTGAATCAGCGCAGCACCGGCGGGTCCGCGCGGTAGCCCGGCAACGAGGGCCAGCGCACTGTCAACACCACCGACGCGCGCTCGGCGAACCAGGAGTGGTCCACCCCACGGGCCCACACCACGTAGTCGCCCGGCGCGGACAGGCGTACCGTCCGGTCCGGCAACTCCACCCGGAAACACCCCTCGACGAGTACGAGCAGAGTGGTGCGCACCTCGCCGGTCGCCCACCGCGACCGAGCCTGCCCGGGGGGATGCACGCCCCACTTCACCTCGACGTCGGTGCTGTGCCGGATCTCCCCCGGCGGCGCGAAGTGCCCGAGCAGCCAACCAGCGTTGGTAGCGCCGTCGACGCCCGCGTTGCCCACGTACACCGTCTCACCCATCGGACCCCTCCCCCAGCGCGCCGGCCGAGCAACCTATCAGGACCGGTGTGGCCAGGGCGCGTCTCCCGGATCTCGTCGAGCCGAGACGGGGCCCCGGCGGCGATCTGGCAAGGCGGCTGGACGTCCGGGCCCGGCGTAGGCCGGCGAAGATCCGGCGGACACGCCCTATCCTGGACCGGTGACCGAGAACCTCGACGCCGAGACGCTGGCGTTCGCGCACCGGATGTTCGACCTGGCCCGAGCCGGCGCCACCGACGAGCTGGCGGCACAGATCGACGCGGGCCTGCCGGTCAACCTCACCAACGACAAGGGCGACACGCTGCTCATCCTGGCCGCGTACCACTCCCACCCGGACACGGTGGCCGCCCTGCTCAGCCGCGGCGCCGACCACACCCGAGCCAACGACCGAGGTCAGACGGCGTTGGCAGCGGCGGTCTTCCGCAGCAGCACCGAAGCGGTCCGCGCGCTCCTCGCCGCCGGCGCGGATCCGGCACACGGCGACCCGTCGGCCGTCGAGACCGCACGCTTCTTCGACCTGCCGGAGATGACAGAGCTGCTGCGCGTCGGCTGACACCGGCACGGTCGGCCGGTATACAGGGTCGGTGGAAGATCCTCTGCCGGAGCAGATGCGGGCCGCCGCGACCGCGCTGCTGACCGCGCTCGACCCCGCCGCCCGCGAGAGCGCCGTGCACTCGTTCGACGACGAGGCGGCACGACGCTGGCTGGAGTACCGGCCCCGACCCCGACCGGGCGTGTGCCTCGCCGAACTCGACGTCACCGCTCGCAAGGCCGCGCACCGGTTGCTGGCCACCGCGCTCAGCCCCTCGGCGTACGCACAGGCGATGGCGATCATCTCGCTGGAGGAGGTGCTGGACCGGGCCGAGGGCTGGCAGCGCGGGCGACACAGCGGCGACTACTGGGTGGCCGTGTTCGGTGACCCGGCGCGCGACGACCGTTGGGCGTGGCGACTCGAAGGGCACCACCTGTCGGTGAACATGACAGTGGTGGACGGTCAGGTCTCCCCCGCGCCGATCTTCTTCGGCGCCAACCCGGCCGCGGTCCGCTACGCCGGCCGTCCGGTCTCCCGCCCACTCGGAGTCGAGGAGGACCTGGCCCGCGCCCTGCTCGACGCGCTGGGCCCCGCCGAGCGGGCCGCCGCGATCATCGCCGACGAGGCCCCCGCCGACATCATCAGCGCCACCCGTGGGCGGGTCGACGCGCCGCTGGAGCCCCTCGGCGTACCGGCGGAGCGCCTGGGACCGACCGGCCGCGCGCTACTCGACCAGGTGGTGGCCCTCTACCTCGACCGGCTGCCGCCCGAGCTGGCCATCCGGGAGGCGACCCGACTGGACGCCGGCCCACTGCACTTCGCCTGGGCCGGCCCGACCCACCCCGGGCGACGGCACTACTACCGGGTGCAGGGCGACGACCTGCTGATCGAGTACGACAACACCACCGCCGACGGCAACCACGCCCACACAGTGCTGCGCCGCCCCGCCAGCGACTTCGGCGCCGACGTCCTAGCAACCCACCACCAAACCCACCCCCACTAATCCCCCGCCCCGCGCCCTCGCGCCCCGCGCCCTCGCGCCCCGCGCCCTCGCGCCCCGCGCCCTCGCGCCCCGCGCCCTCGCCCCGCCGATCTTGCAGTTTCGGTGGTCGAATTGCCTAGGTAGGCGGCTTTCGCGAGTACCGAAAGTGCAAGATCGACGGGGGCGAGTGGCCGTCAGGGGCGGGTGGCCTCGATGAGGAAGCGTTGGGCGTGGGCGACGAAGGGGCCCTCGTTGGCGATGCGGTGGTGGAGGTCGCGCAGTGGTGCGCGGTAACGGTCGACAGTGAACCCTGGCACCGTCCAGATCACCTTGCGCAGGAACCAGACGACCGCGCCGATGTCGGCGAAGGTCGCCCGCAGCGTGGCCCGACGCAGGTCGACCACCCGCAGGCCGGCAGCTTCGGCGGCGGCGACCGCGTGCTCGGGGTGCCGGTGGGTCGGCGGCGGCAACGGCCCGAGGATCGCCTCACTCAGCTCCCGCATCGTGCCGGCCCCGATCTGCTGCGACAGGAACGTCCCGCCCGGCCGCAGCACCCGCGCCGTCTGAACCCAGTCGGTACGCACCGGATGCCGACTGACCACCAGGTCGAACGAGGCGTCGCGAAACGGCAGCGGCCCGTCCGGCGCGACAGCGACCACCGACGCGCCGACCCGACGCAGGGTCCGGCGGGCGACCTCCACGTTCGGCGGCCACGCCTCGGTCGCCGTCAACAGCTTCGGCGGACGCGGCACCTCGGCGAGCACCTCCCCGCCGCCGGTGTCCACGTCCAGCGCCGCGTCGGCCCGCGCCATCCGGTCGGCAACCAGCCGGACGTACCCCCAGGGTGGACGCTCCTCGGTGGCCCGGCCGGCCAGCCAGCCGAAGCCCCAACCATCGACGGGCGCGGCGGCGGCCTCCGCGATCAAGTCCTCGGCGTCACGCTCAGCGGTCATGGTGGCCAGCCTCGCGGCCGGTCATCCGGCCGGCAACCCATTTGCCGCCGCCCGGTCGGGGTGTCCCGGGTGTATCTAGCCGAGGCCGAGCCCGTGTTCCTCGAGAGCTGCCTGGAGGATCCCGAGCGCCTTCGGGCCCATGCCGTGCAGCTTGGCCAGGTCCGCCCGGGGGACGCCCGCGAGCTGCCGCAGCGCGGTGTAGCCGGCGCCGTGCAGGGCCCGGGCGGCGGGCGCGCCGATCTTCGGAAGCGTGTCCAGAGAGGAGGTCATCCGGGGATGGTAGACCGACCAGTCGCACGGATACCGGCCCCGCGCACCAGGCCCGCCGGCCGGCCGAGCACCCGGCCCCGTGGGTCGGGCGCGTCCGGCGGGTCGGGTCAGGGTAGGGCGCGGAGGGTCAGGGGCGGGCGATCTCGCCGGTGGAGCCGGCCAGCGCTTCCAGGCCGCCGGCCTCGGCACGGCTGCTGTCGAACTGACGCATCAGTCGGGCGCCCAGGTGCACGCCGACCCCGCCGACGGCCAGCGCGACCAGTTCGGTGACCAGGATCGCCACCGACGCGCCGCGCTGTGGGGAGTGTGACCGGACCAGGCAGGTGAGCAGGAACATCGCGGCCATCACCGCGTTCACGAGGTTGAAGGCGACCGCGGTGCGGCGGGTACGGTCGCCCGGCACGTCCCACAGGTCGACCATGCCGGCCACGGCGGTCAGCGCGGCGGCGACGAGAGCGGCGACACCGGTCCAGTAGCCGACCTCGCCGAGGAACGCGGGCCCTCCGATCACGTCGGTGAGGTCGAAGACGGTGGCGCTGACGAAGAGCCCGAGCGGGAACGTCACCAGCATCGGTTGGATCGGGTGCCCCTGCACTCGCAGCCGGCTCTGCATCGGTCCTCCCCCGGGTCGGCGCAGCTCACCTGACCAGAGTGCTACCCGGGGCCGGTTCAGGCGAAACGATGCCGCCCGACTCGCCGCCGGCAGGGAGAACGGGCACCGCAGCCGCCGCGCGGCACAGCCGCCCACGCGGCACAGCCGCCCACCCGCAGGGGTCAGTTGTCGCGTGGGCGGGAGACCGTCCGGACCAGGCGCTCGGCGACCTCGCGCAGCGGGATGTCCAGCGACGAGGCGGCGGTCCGCAGGACGTCGAGGGCCTCGGCCGGCGGGCATCCACGCTGCGTCATGATCACGCCGATGGCCTGGCCCACCACCCCGTCGTGCAGGAGTGAGGCGTCCCGCTCACCGGCGAGGGTGAGCTGTCGGCCGCGGTCGCGGACGGCGGCGAGCAGCAGACCGGCGTGTTCGGCGAGCAGCATCGCGGTCAACTGGTGTTGCGGGGTCAGCAGGTCCGGCGCGGCGGCGTACAGGTTGATGGCCCCGATCACCTGGTCGTCGATGTCGACCGGTGCGGAGATCACCCCGCGTACGCCGAGGTCGCGGGCGTGTGCCGTCCAGGCCGGCCAGCGGGGTTCACCGGTCAGGTCGGCGGCGAGGATCATCTCGCGGCGGTGGATCGCGCTCATCGCCGGCGTGTCCGGCCCGTGTCGCAGGTCGTCCAGCCCGGCCAGCCCCTCGTCGGAGGCGGCCACCCCGGCCGGCTCGCCGGCCCGCAGGGCGGTGAACCCGCACCAGCGCACCCCGGCGACGGCGTCCCGGGTGACCCGGACCAGGGCCAGCAGCGCCTCGTCAAAGTCGGTCAGGGCGATCAGCCCGGCGGTCAGCTCCCGTAAGAGTGCGGCTGCTTCCAGGACGCCGAGGGTGTGCACCACCGGTTCCCGCGTGTCGAGATTCACCGGTTCGCAGCCTCCGTGCCGTCTCGCGCCTGCCCGGCACGCATCGTCACCTGTGTCATCGTCTGCTCTCTCCCGACTCGACCGACCAGCCCTACTACCCTGGGAAACCTGGGTCGAAACGGCGTAAATCGGAGCCCCGGTCGTGCGCGGAGGCGCGATCGGGGCCCCGACTGTCGATACGTCAGCGCGAGGCGCCGCTGAGCCGCCGCCCGATCGACGCGATCAGACGGTCGAGCTCGGAGCCGAACGGGTTGTCGTGCACCAGGTACGTCCAGGTGGCGGTGGGCCGGACCAGGGTGCCGTCGTCGGGCTGCCAGTCCTCATCGAATTCGGTCTCGGTGAAGGTGGCGATGGTGCGGGCCTCGATCTCCGGGATCAGGTCGTTGAACGCCGGCACCGCAGCCCGGTGGAACTCGTCCAACGGGTCGAGCCGGCCCAGCGCGCGCAGGTGCACGCCCTCGCGGACCTCCGACAGCTCGGCCAGGTGCTCGGCCCAGAGCCGGTCCAGGTGGTAGAGCGCGATCGACCGGGCGGCTCGGGCGAGCAGGTCCTCGTCCATCTCGCCGGCCTTCTCGGGCTCCTTCTCCAGCAGCATCACCGCGGCCACGTCGCTGGTCAGCAGCCGCTCCCGGCGCGCCGCGAGGGCCTTGCGCTGCTGCTCGATCACCACGCTGTAGCGCCAGGTGTTGCGGTGGATCTCGTGGTTGACGCCCTCGGCGACCCGCTGGGCGTGCTCCACCGCGTAGTCGACCTGCTCGTCGGTCACCAGACCGTCGGCGTTCATCCGCGGCGAGGCCGGCACCGAGTCGGCGGCGTGCCGGACGACGAGGTCGTCCTCCAGGCTGACGAAGAAGACCGAGCCGCCCGGGTCGCCCTGCCGGCCGGCCCGACCGCGCAGCTGGTCGTCCACCCGGCGGCTGTCGTGCCGGCCGCTGCCGATCACGTAGAGCCCGCCCAACTCGGCGACGCGCTCCTGGTCGGTCTGGTCGCTGCCGCCGAGGCGGATGTCGACGCCCCGGCCGGCCATCTGGGTGGAGACGGTCACCGCGCCGTACGCGCCGGCCTCGGCGATGATCGCGGCTTCTTCGTCGTCGTTCTTGGCGTTCAGCACGACGCAGGGCACCCCGGCGGCGTTCAGCCCGGCGGCCAGCCCCTCGGACTCCTTGACGTCCAGGGTGCCGACCAGCACCGGCCGCCCCTTGGCGTGCCAGCGCTGGATCTCGTCGATCAGCGCCTCGTCCTTCTCCGCCCGGGTGGCGTAGATGCGGTCCGGCTCGTCCTCGCGGATGCACGGGGTGTTCGGCGGGATGACCGCGACCTCGAGGTCGAAGAACTCCCGCAACTGGTCGCCGACCAGCACCGCGGTGGCGGTCATCCCGCAGACCTTCGGGTAGAGCGCGATGTACGCCTGCATGGCGATGGTGCCGAGCACCTCGCCCTCGGCGGTGGCGTCCAGCCCCTCCTTGGCCTCGACCGCGGCCTGGAGACCGTCCGGCCAGCGGCGGCGCTGGGCCACCCGGCCGCGCATCTCGTCGACCAGCTCGACGGAGCCGTCCCGGACGATGTAATCCACGTCACGGTGCAGCAGGGCGTGCGCGTGCAGCGCCACGTTGACAGCGGAGAGCTGCGCGACGTGCTCCTCGTCGTACAGGTCGATGCCGAGCTTGGCCTCCATGGCGGCCAGGCCGGCGGAGGTGAACGCCACGCTGCGCCCGTCCTCGGCGACCGTGTAGTGCTTGTCCTTGCGCAGGCCACGCACCAGCGCGGCGGCGGCGTGCACCGGGTCCTGCTCGCCCGGCACAGCGCCGGCCAGGACCATCGGCACCCGGGCCTCGTCGATCATGATCGAGTCGGCCTCGTCGACGATGGCGGTGGTCAGCGCGGGCTGCACCCGATCTTCCACGTCGGTGACCAGCTGGTCGCGCAGGTAGTCGAAGCCCGCCTCGCTGACCGAGACGTAGGTGACGTCGCAGGCGTACGCGTCGCGCCGCTCCTGCGGGGTGGAGGCCTCGTTGACCCAGCCGACGGTGAGGCCGAGCAGGGTGTAGACCGGCTCCATCCACTGGGCGTCGCGGCGAGCCAGGTAGTCGTTGATGGTGAGCACGTGCACCGGGCCGTTGCCGAGCCGGACGTGCCCGTACGCGGCGACAGTGGCGGTCAGTGTCTTGCCCTCACCGGTGGCCATCTCGGCGACCTTGCCGGAGAGCAGCGACATCGCGCCGAGCAGCTGCACGTCGTACGGCCGCTGGTCGAGGCCACGGCGGGCGGCCTCACGGCCGACGGCGCAGATCTCCTCGTAACCGGCGGCGGCACCCGCGGCCGCGGTCAGCTCGGCGTCGTCGAGCGCGGTGAGCTCAGCCTCGCGCGCCTCGATCGCCGGGAGCAGTTTTTCCAGCGGAGCAAGATCCACGGTCGAGCCGGGGCGCTGGAGGAACCGCCGGAACTTGCTCTTGAACCGTTGCGACACACCCATGAGCGGCAACGGTACGCGATTCCGGGCGGCGCGCGCGGCCCGGCCGCCCGGCAAGTCGGCCTTCCTGGGGCGCGGTCAGCCGACCAGCAGCTGGTGGCTGGCGAGTTCCCGGTACAACGGGTCGGTGGCGGTCAGTTCGGAGTGGGTGCCCACTGCCACCACCCGGCCGCCGTCGAGGACGACGATCTGGTCGGCGTCGACGACTGTGGCGAGCCGGTGCGCCACGATCAACAGGGTCCGGCGGACGGCCACGGCGTCGATGGCGCGGCGCAGCGCGACCTCGTTGCGGGAGTCGAGGTTGCTGGTCGGCTCGTCGAGCAGCAGCACCGGCGGGCCGGCGAGCAGCGCGCGGGCGATGGCCAGGCGCTGCCGCTCACCTCCGGAGAGCAGCACGCCGCCCTCGCCCACCTGCACGTCGAGGCCCAGCGGGGTGCGGTGCGCCAGGTGGCCCAGGTTGACCTCGTCGAGGACGTCACGTAACCGGTCGTCGGTGGCGTCCGGGGTGGTGATCAGTAGGTTCTCCCGCAGCGTGCCGGCCAGCACGGGAGCCTCCTGCTCGACGTAGCCGAGGCGGGCCCGCAGCGCGTCGCGGGGCAGGTCCCGTACGTCGGTGCCGTCGAGTCGGACCGCGCCGGCGCTCACCTCGTAGAAGCGCTCGACCAGGGCCAGCAGTGTGGACTTGCCGGCGCCGGAGGGACCGACCAGGGCGGTCCGGGTGCCGGCGGGGACCGCGAAGCTGACCTCGTTCAACACCGGCTCGCCGCCCGGGTAGCCGAAGCCGACCCGGTCGAACTCGATCATCGGGGTCGGGCGGCGCGGGGTCGCCGTCGCGACGGCGGACACCGGCCGGTCGTCAGCGCCCTCGGCGGGCACCGCCAGGATCTCCTCGATCCGCTGGAGGGCGCCCAGGCCGGACTGCAACTGGGTGTACGCCCGCAGCACCTGACCCAACGGCAGCGCCAGTAGGAACAGGTACATGACGAACGCGACCAGGTCGCCGACGGAGATCGCCCCGGCGGCGACCCGCGCCCCACCGATGCCGAGCACCAGCAGGAAAGCGCCCTGCACGGTGACCGAGCCGATCGGGCCGACCAACGCCTGTACCCGGGCCACCCGCAGCCCCGCCGCGTACGCCTCCCGCGCGCTGCCGGTGACGGCCTCCGTCTCCCGGGTTTCGGCGCGGCTGGCCCGGATGGTCCGGGCCGCCGAGATGGCCCGCTCCACCGCCGAGGTCATCTCGCCGATCCGTTCCTGGGCGGCCCGGGCCAGCGCCCGGACCCGGCGGGCGAAGGTGGCGGCGAAGACCAGCCCCAGCGCCACCCCGAGCAGGGTGACGCCGAACAGCAGCGGGTCGAGCAGCACCATGGCCGTGCCGGCGCCGACCACCGTCACCGCCCCGGTGACCGTCTCGAACAGCCCGGAGGTGACGACCGCGCGCAGCAGTGTGGTGTCCGAGCCGACCCGGGAGAGCAGGTCGCCGGTGCGTCGACGGTCATACTCGGCGATGGGCAGCCGCAGCAGGTGGCCGGCGAGCCGGCGCCGGGTGCCCAGAACCACTCCTTCGGCGGTGCGTTGCAGCAGGTAGTCACGCAGCCCGCCGATCGCCGCGCCGAGCACCACGAGGGCCACCAGCACCGCCACCAGCCGGGACACGCCCTGCTCGGCGCCGATCCGCTCGAGCACCGACCGGGTGAGCAGCGGCTGCGCCAACGACGCCGCCGAGCCGACAAGCGACAGCGCGCCCACCACCACCAGGGTGCCGCGGTGCTCCCGCAGGTACGGCAGCAACGCTGACAGGCCGACCGACCGGCCGGCGGGGTTGTCGCCGGCCGGCCGGTCGGTCGAGGTGTCGCCGGGAACCGGCCGGTCCTGCACGGTGCTCATGTCGCGAACGGTAGCCGCCCCCGGCACGCGGCGACGGCGGGTCAGGAGGCGAGCACCACCTGAAGCTCCTGGCGGCGACGGTCGGCCAGGTCGGTGAGGAGGGCGGGCGCCTCGTCGAACGGCACCACCGCCGAGACGAGGTGCTTGCGGATCGCGTCGCCGTACGCCCTGAGCAGGTCGACGGTCTCAGCGGAGAGCCGCTCCCGGTCCCAGGTGGGCGCGAGCCCGCGCGGCACCCGGCCGATCTGGGCGCAGCGCAGCGACAGCCCGTTGTGGTGGAACTCCTCACCGAGGCGGACCGCGTCCGCGCCGCCCTGGTAGAAGGCGAGGTCGATGACGGTGCCCTGGGGCCGCAGCAGCCGCAGGGCGAGGTGCAGCGCCCACGCCTGCCCCCGGCACTGGAACACCACGTCGGCGCCCCGGTCGCCGGCGGTGTGCGCCCAGCGGGTCTTGAGCACCACCGCCGGGTCGTCCGCCTCGGGGTCGAGGGTTTCCAGGCCGAGCGCCTCGGCCACCTGGCGGCGCTGCGGGGTGGGGTCGAGCACCACCACCGACGCGGCGCCGTTGCGGCGGGCGAACAACGCCGTCAGCAGCGCCACGACACCGGCGCCGACGACGGCGACCCGTCGGCCGCGTACCCCGTCGCCGAGCGCGCGGACGTCGGTGCCGTGCAGGTCGGCGGCGGCGTGCAGCAGACCGTTGGCGCAGATCGGGCCCATGTGCGCGACGTACACACCGAGCAGCGGGTCCAGGTCGTCGGGCAGCGCCACGAACCGTTCGGCGACCGGGTCGGCCAGCCAGCCGGTGCGGTGCCCGTACGTCATCGCGCCGACCGTGCCCACCGCGACGGCCGGGGTCTCGCTCTCCACCACCCTGCCGACCTGCATGTAGCCGAGTCGGGTCACCGGGTAGGGCGTGCTGGCCGCGCCCGGCTGGAACAGGCCCAGGTCGGCGTTCCAGGTGACGTTCAGGTAGGGGTTCGTGCCCTTGACGTAGCTCAGCTCGGTGCCGGCGGAGACACCGCTGAACAGCGTCTCGACCCGGAACGTGCCGGGGCGCAGCGGGGCGGCGTCCTGCTCGACGAGGTCGACCCGGCCGGGACCGGTGACCACCACGACCTTGTCACGCATCGACCGTCACCCCGGTGGCGAGCACCGCGGGCGCGGTCGCGGTGGCGAGCCGCACTGTGGCGCCGGTACGGGCCGAGTCGGCCACCGCGAGGGCCAGGCGCTGGGTCGCGAGGGCCTCGGCGTACGGGACGCGCACGTCGTCGCCGATGCCGCGGACGGCGTCGACGAAGGCGCGGTCCACCGCCACCCGGGCGGCTTCCGGGTCGGCGGGGACGTGTCGTTCGCCGTCGGCGTCGCGGATCGACAGCCCGTCCTCGGTGAGCGCGAGGGCCAGCCCGTCGGCGAGGATCTCCAGGCCGGCGCGGTGCTTCCAGCCGAGGACGCAGGCGGCGCTGAGCGTGCCGACCGCGCCGTCGGCGAAGCGCAGCGTGGCGGTGGTCACCGAGTCGATGTCGGCGCCGTCGACCGGCGGTGGGGTGCCGTTGCCGTACGCGGTGACCTCGGTGACATCGCCGGCCAGCACCCGGATCAGGTCGAGCACGTGGGCGGCCTGCTCGACCACCGGCCCGCCGGAGCGGTCCCGCCGCGACCACCACGCCACCGGGGGCACCTTGTCCAGCCAGGCGCCGCTGACCATCCGCACCGGACGGTCGGCGAGCAGGTCGCGGGCCTGGTCGAGCACGCTCAGATAGCGCCAGTGGTGACCGACGGCGGTGCGCAGCCCACGCCGCGCGACCAGGTCGGCGATCCGCTCGGCGGTGCTCAGGTCGACAGCGACGGGCTTCTCCACGAACATCGGCACCCCGGCCTCGATCACCGCCTCCTCGGCGGGGCCGTGCGCGAACGGTGGCACGCAGACGTACACGGCGTCCAGATCGGCGGCCAGCAGCTCGGCGACGTCGGCGTGGACCCGCCCGCCGTGCTGTGCGACCAGCGCGGACGCGGCCTCCGGCGCGACGTCGGTGACGCCGACCAGCTCGACGTCGTCGAACCCGGCCAGTACCCGCGCGTGACGCTGTGCCACGCCGCCGGCTCCGACCAGACCCACCCGGCAGTTCCGCATCCCGACACCCCTTCGAAGACGTTTCATGTGCGATGGGAGCAGTCCCCTGGGGTGTGCGCAATCAAACGTTCATCCCCCGGGAACGAATTGTCGTCACCTCTGTGATCAAGCTGTTGCCGAGAATGCGGTTAGCGCGTGATGAGGAATGGGAACAACCAAATTCGGTTTTTCCACGCACGAACGGAGGGGTGCCCGTGCGGGATATGACATCGAGCGTGTCGCCGGTGGTGGAGGCATGGGCCACGTACCGGACGACGTCGGCGGCCGACTGGCCGACCCGTCGGCTGATGCGCGCCAAGGGTGAGACCCGGGTCAGCGTGGTGCTGCCGGCACGCAACGAGGAGGCCACCGTCGGCGCGATCGTGTCGACCATCAGGGAGCACCTGATGGATCGGGTGGCCCTGGTCGACGAGCTGATCGTGGTGGATTCCCGCTCGACGGACCGGACCGCCCAGGTGGCCCGCGCCGCCGGCGCGGAGGTGGTGAGTCAGGACGCGATGACCCGGGGGTTGCCCCGGCTCACCGGCAAGGGCGACGCGCTCTGGGCCGGGCTGGCCGCCGCCGAGGGAGACGTGGTGGCGTTCATCGACGCCGACCTGCGGGAGTTCCGGCCGCACTTCGTGAGCGGGCTGCTCGGTCCGCTGTTGACCGACCCGTCGGTCGACTTCGTGAAGGGCTTCTACCACCGGCCCCTGGTGGGCACCGCCAGCGTGGAGCAGGACGGCGGGGGCCGGGTGACCGAGTTGATGGCCCGGCCGCTGCTCAACCTCTTCTGGCCCGAGCTGGCCGGCTTCGTGCAGCCGCTCGCCGGCGAGTACGCGGGCCGCCGGGACGTGCTGGCCCAGGTGCCGTTCGTCTCCGGGTACGGGGTGGAGACGGCCATGATGATCGATCTGCTCGACCTGGTCGGCCTGGACGCGCTGGCGCAGGTCGACCTCGGTGAGCGCAAGCACCGCCACCAGGACACCGCGGCCCTCGGCCGGATGTCCGCGCAGATCATGTTGACCGCCTGGTCCCGGTTGCAACGGCGCGGCTGGGCCACCCCCGGTCTGGCGCCCGAGGCGATGCTGACCCAGTTCCGTCGCGGTGGTTCGGACACCCTGCCCAACCTGGACCGCGAGATCGTGGTCAGCGACGTCTCCATCGAGGAACGCCCGCCGTTGGCCGAACTGCGCCACCGGGTGCCCCGCCGCCGGGTGGCCGCCGCGTGAGCGCGACGAGCCTCACCGTGCTGATGAACGCCGGCCCGTGGCTGTCGGTGCCACCGCCCGGCTACGGCGGCATCGAGAACGTCATCGCCACGCTGGTGCCGGAGCTGCGGCGACTCGGCGTCCGGGTGGTGCTCGCCTCGGTGGGCAGCAGCACCCTGCCGGTGGACGAGCAGCTCTCGGTCTTCGCCGACGGACAGTTCGCCGCGTTGCAGCGGCCGTACAACCAGGTTTGCGGGATCGCCCAGGCCCACCTCGCCGGGGTCGTCCGGGAGCTGCACTCCCGCGACGACATCGACCTGGTGCACGATCACGTCGAGGCGGTCGGGCTGGCCACCCTCGCCGCGATGGGGCCGGCCGGACCGCCGACCCTGCACACCCTGCACTGGGACCTGGCCAAGCACCCGGCGCTCTACGGCAGCCTGGACGGCGGCGACCGGGTCCGGGTCAACGGCGTCTCCGCGTCGCAGCTGGCCCGCGCCCCGCTGGCGCTGCGGGAGCACTCGGTGGGGCACGTGCACCTGTCCACGCCGCTCGCCGTCGACGCCGACCGGCGGCCCCGACCGGACAAGGGCGAGCACCTGCTCATCCTGGGCCGGATCAACCCGGGTAAGGGGCAGGACGTGGGCGCCCGGCTCGCGCACCGGGTCGGTATTCCGCTGGTGCTGGCCGGCCCCGTCGGCCCGTACCACCGGCCGGCCGACCTGGCCGCGGCCGGCGACGAGGCCCGGCAGAACCCGGACGTACGGTTCTTCCTCGACGAGGTGGCACCGCACGTCGACGGTGACCTGGTCCGCTGGGTCGGCACAGTGGCCGGCCAGGAGCGTGACGACCTGCTCGCCAGCGCCCGCGCGTCGCTGTTCCCGCTGCGGTGGGAGGAGCCGGGCGGCACTGCGGTCGTGGAGTCGCTCGCTCTGGGTACGCCGGTGGTGGCCACCGCCCGGGGCTGCCTGCCGGAGCTGATCGAGCACGGCCGCACCGGGCTGCTCACCACCGACGAGGAGGAGTTGGGCGACCTCGTCCTCGCCGCCGAGTTGCTCGACCCCGACGAGTGCCGGCGGGTGGCAGCGCGGCGCTTCACGCCCGCGGTGATGGCGCAGCGTTACGTCGAGCTGTACGAGCGGGTCCGACAGTCGGCGAGCGCGCCGCGGTTGCTGCCGGCCTGACCGACGGCGGGGCCGGCCGGTTTGCCTGTCGCGCCAGCGGGTAGCCGGCAGCGCTCATGCCCGCCGCGCGACGAGGAGCCGGGAATGGTCGGACCGATGGCGCACTCCCGGGCCCGACCGAACCCGGCCGACGGCAAACCGCCGGTCCGGCGCGCGGCGGCAACGGTGGGGGTGCTGTTCCTGCTGGTCGGCGTGCTCGGCTTCGTGCCGGGGGTCACCACCGGGATGGACGCGCTGCGCTTCGCCGGCCACGACTCGGGCGCGTACCTGTTCGGCGTCTTCCAGGTGTCGGTGCTGCACAACCTGGTGCACCTGGCGTACGGGGTGGTGGGTCTGCTGTTGGCCCGGACGGTCACCGGCGCTCGGGCGTTCCTGATCGGCGGTGGCGCGGTCTACCTGGTGCTCTGGCTCTACGGGCTGGCAGTGGATCACGACACCGGGGCGAACGTGCTGCCGGTCAACGACGCCGACGACTGGCTGCACCTGGGGCTCGGCGTCGGCATGATCGCACTGGGCGTCCTGACCGGCCGGCCCCGTCGCTGACCGCCGATCCCCGTCCTGACCGGCCGGCCCCGCCCCTGACCTGGGGTTGCGGGGCGTGACGTGCGTCGCCCCGCCGTCGGTCCGGTTTGATCGGGAACGACCTCGGGTAGTTGGCAGATCCCGACCCAGCAGCGAATTGAGGCGCCGATGTCGAGCGGGATCACCTGCGAGGTGCGTACCACTGCACCGGTGGCGGTCGTCCGGCTCACCGGTCCCCTGCACCTGGGCACGATGCGCTCGGTGCACAAGGCGCTCAGCGACGCGCTGGTCGACCAGCCGGAGGCGCTGGTTGTCGACATGGCCGGGGTGAGCGTGGAGGACCGGTTGGCGCTGTCAGTGTTCGCCGCGACCGCCCGCCGGGCCGAGGAGTGGCCGGCGGTGCCGGTGCTGCTCTGCTCCCCGTCGCCGATCGCCGCGCGATGGCTGGCCGAGTCGACCACGTGCCGGGTGCTCCCGGTCTCCGCGGACTGCGCGGAGGCGACCCGGTTGGCCGGCACGACGTCCACGTTGCGGATGCGGGCCCGGCTGGAGCCGGTCGCCGGGGCCTGCCGGCGGGCCCGCGAGTTGGTCACCGAGGCGTGTGCGCGGTGGAACCTGCCCGACGCGTCCGGCCCGGCCGCGTTGGTGCTGAGCGAGCTGGTGGGCAACGTGGTGCGCCACGCCGGCACGCCGATGCAGGTGACGGTGACCCTGCGCCGGCCGTATCTGCACCTGGCGGTGGTGGACGGCAGCAGCGCCGAGGCCCGTGCGGGCGGGACGGACCTGCACGCCGAGGGTGGGCGAGGATTGATGCTGGTCCGGGAGCTGACCCAGCGGTGGGGCAGCGTGCCTGCCGGTCAGGGCAAGGCCGTCTGGGCGATGCTGCCGGCAACCTGAGGGTTCGAGGCGCTTGCGCCCGGTACCAGCGTTCTGACCGAATTTACCGCTCTGGCCTGGTTACATGGTGCGAGGGTCGGGTAGGCACGCCCGTCCTTTCTACCGTCACGACGGGGTGAGCAGCCATGCCCAAGCGGGTAACCACGGAACCCGGTCGCGATCGGGGCCCGGCGATCCTGGCACCGGCACGTTTCGGGGGCTTCCCGGGAGCGGTACGGGCGCCGATCCCCGGCAACTCTCTGATCAAGTTCCTCGCCACTACCGACCACAAGCAGATCGGCCTGCTGTATCTGCTGACCTCCTTCGGGTTCTTCCTGCTGGCCGGCCTGGAGGCGATGCTGATCCGGGCCGAACTGGCCCGCCCGGGGATGCAGTTCCTCTCCTCCGAGCAGTACAACCAGCTCTTCACCTCGCACGGCGCGGTGATGCTGCTGCTGTTCGCCACGCCGGCGGCGTTCGGGTTCGCCAACTACATCGTGCCGATCCAGATCGGCGCACCGGACGTGTCGTTCCCCCGTCTCAACGCGCTCGCCTACTGGCTCTACCTCTTCGGCGGCCTCATGGTGGTCGGCGGGTTCCTCGCCCCGGGCGGCTCGGCGGACTTCGGCTGGACCGCCTACGTCCCGCTGAGCAGCGTCGAGAACAGCCCCGGCGTGGGCGCGAACATGTGGGTGCTCGGCCTGGTCGTCTCCGGGCTCGGCACCATCCTCGGCGCGGTCAACCTGATCACCACGATCCTCACCCTGCGCGCGCCCGGCATGACCATGTTTCGGATGCCGATCTTCACCTGGAACATGCTGTTCACCAGCGTGCTGGTGATCCTCGTCTTCCCGCTGCTGGCCGCCGCGCTGCTGGCGCTCTCGGCCGACCGGTTGCTCAACGCGCACGTGTACGACGCGGCCACCGGCGGCCCGATGCTCTGGCAGCACCTGTTCTGGTTCTTCGGCCATCCCGAGGTCTACATCATCGCGTTGCCGTTCTTCGGCATCATCACCGAGATCATCCCGGTCTTCTCCCGCAAGCCACTCTTCGGCTACACGGGGATCGTGCTGGCCACCATCGCCATCACCGTGCTGTCGATGACGGTCTGGGCGCACCACATGTTCGCCACCGGCCAGGTGCTGCTGCCGTTCTTCAGCATCCTGAGCTACCTGATCGCGGTGCCCACCGGTGTGAAGTTCTTCAACTGGATCGGCACCATGTGGAAGGGCCAGCTCACCTTCGAGACGCCGATGCTGTTCGCCATCGGCTTCCTGGTCACCTTCCTGCTCGGCGGCCTCACCGGCGTCCTGCTGGCCAGCCCGCCGGTCGACTGGCACACCCACGACAGCTACTTCGTGGTGGCGCACTTCCACTACGTGGTGTTCGGCACAGTGGTCTTCGCCCTCTTCGGCGGCTACTACTTCTGGTGGCCGAAGATGACCGGGCGCCTGCTCGACGAGCGGCTCGGCAAGGCGCACTTCTGGACCATGTTCATCGGCTTCCACGGCACCTTCCTGGTGCACCACTGGCTGGGCAGCGAGGGCATGCCGCGCCGGTACGCCGACTACCTGCCCACCGACGGCTTCACCACTCTCAACACGATCTCCAGCATCTTCGCGTTCATCCTCGGCCTGTCCACCCTCTTCTTCATCTACAACGCCTGGAAGTCCTGGCGGTACGGGGCTGTGGTGACGGTGGACGACCCGTGGGGCTTCGGCAACTCCCTCGAATGGGCCACCAGTTGCCCGCCGCCGCTGCGTAACTTCGACCGGATGCCCCGGATCCGCTCCGAGCGCCCCGCCTTCGACCTGAAGTACGGCCCGCTCGTCGCCGATCTGGGCCGCGACCTGCCGCAGCGCACCACCAAGCCGCCGCAGCAGTTCGCCGAGGAGTTCCGGTTGGAGCACCACGCCCCGGAGTCGCCGTCCGCCGAGGGCGCGCACGGCGCCCGCGACGCTGTCGACTACCAGCCGGCGCCGCGCTCCGGCGCCCGGCCGGTGGACGTGCCGGAGCCCGAGGGCGTCCGCCGGCCGAGCTTCGAGCAGAGCGACCCACCGAAGGACGCCGAGGACGCGCCGAAGCCGCACGAGCGTTGGCGCCACCCGCACAGCGACGGCAACCCCGAAGAGCACTGACCAGGGGTACGCGCGGAAGGGCCGACACCCAGCGGGGTGTCGGCCCTTCGCGTGTCCGTGTGCGTCAGTCCCGGGCCGGCGACAGGCCGGCGGCGGTGAGCGAGCGGCGTACCGCGGGCTGGACCCGGGTCAGCCGCAGCGGCACCCCGGTCCGCTCCGCCGCGTCCCGACCGGCCATCAGCGCGGCGATCCCACCGGCGTCGAAGCCACCCGCGCCGACCAGGTCGACGACCACCTCGCTGGGCTGGCCGGTGACCGCCTCCAGCATGGCCCGGCGCAGCTGGTCCGCGCCGTCGCGGTCGATCTCGCCGCCGACCTCGACCACCACCGAGTCGCCGTTCTGCTTGACCGAGATCCGGGTCTTGCCCGGGTCGGGTTCGGCGGCGCCGTTCTGCCATGGCGGCGGCGCGTCGGCGAGCATCGCCTGACGCAGCCAGGTGAGCGCCCGCGACAGCAGCCGGGACACATGCATCTGCGAGATGCCGAACCGGGCGGCGATCTCCGCCTGGGTCTGGTTGCCGTAGAAGCGCATCGCGAGGATCCGTCGCTCACGCCAGGGCAGTCGGTGCAGCAGGCCGCTCACCGTCACCCGGTCGTCGACCGACTCCAACGCGTTGTCGGACTCGCCGACCAGGTCACCGAACTCGGCGGAGCTCTCCCCACCCACCGGCGCGTTCAGCGAGGCCGGGCTGTAGCCGGCCGCCGACTCCAGTGCGGCGAGGATCTCCTCCTCCGGTGTCTCCAGCCGGGCCGACAGCTCGGCCACCGACGGGGCCCGGGACAGCTCGCTGGTGAGCGCGGCGGTGGCCTGCCCCACCTCGAGGATCAAATCCCGCAGCCGGCGGGGCACGTGTACACCCCAGGTACGGTCCCGGAAGTGCCGTTTGATCTCGCCCACGATGGTGATCGCGGCGTACGCGGTGAAGGAGCCCCGTTCCGGGTCATAGCGGTCGACGGCGTTGACCAGCCCCAGCCGGGCCACCTGCTCCAGGTCCTCCAGCGGCTCCCCCCGCCCCCGGTAGCGGCGTGCCAGCCGGCCGGCGAACGGCAGCGCGAAGCGCACCAGGTCGTCCCGGGCCTCCCCCCGCCGCTCCGGCGGCAGCCCGGCGATCCGGGCCGCGTACGCCATCGCCGCCGCGTCGAGATCCTCCAGACCTCGATCGTTGGGTGGTGGTGGGGTCGTGGTCGTGGTCGTGCTCGTCTGTCCGAACATCCGCGCCTCCCTCAGGAAGGTCCCCCGCCCGGATCGGGAAACCGGTCGTGCGCGTGGTCGAGCCACGCACCGGGCCGGAAAGTGGGTCAGTGACTGGGATGCCAGCGGGCGACACCGCCTCTACGCAGCGCAATCAGGCCGTCGCAGCCAGCGATGTTCCCGCTCCGTAGGTACTCAATCACGGGACCCCGGGTTCGCGAGGATGTTTCGGCGTGCTCCGTCTCAGGAGACCAACAACCCCTGGTGGCCGCCGCTGTCGCGGAGCACTGCCAGTGCCTCGGCGACCCCCAGCGGGGGCGGCGTGGGCAGGTCGTACGGCTGGGCGCGCAGCACCTCGGTGGCCCGGCGGGTGGGCACCGAGGTGACCGGGTAGCCCCGGGCGGTGGTGCGGTCCAGCGCCCGACGCCGCCGGCCGAAGCCGGCCACGGCCAGCCACTGCGGCAGCCCGGCCAGCGCGGGTGAGCGCACCCCCGGCGGCTCGGGCAACACGTCCACCGAGCTGAACGCCTCGCTGCCGGCGAGCCACCACTCGGCCTCGTCGACGCTGCGGCGGGTGGCGTTCTCACACCAGTACGGCACCAGCCCCGCCCGCACCACCTGCCACGGGTCGAGCAGTCGACCGCACTCCACCACCAACCGGTCACCGGTCTTGCCGGCGCGCCGCAGCCACCGTCGGTACAGGTCGGCCACGCCCGCGCTCAGCGCCGCCGGCCGGGGCACCAACACCCGGTGCAGTGGGTGCTGGTGCCCGGTGGACCAGTCCCGCGCGGCCACCTCGAAGCCCGAGTCGACGCCGTGCTCGGCGTACGCCGACGGCACCGACACCTCCGGCGGCTCCCACCGAGACGCGTCGCCGCCGACGGAGCGCAGCACCTGCCGCAACGCGTGGCTGTCCGGGTGGAAGTCCACCGGGTCCAGCCCGCTGCCCGGGCAGCCCACCTGGAAGCTGTGCCCCGGTCCGCGCTCCAGCACCGGCCAGGTGCGCGCGTCGCGGACCAGCAGCACGGGGGCACCCGGCACCAGCCGGTCGGCCAGAAACCGCGCGTACGCGGCCGGTAGGGCCCTCCACGCGGCGGTCAGCGACACGGTCGCCCCGGTCAGCGCGCCACGGCTGGCCGGGCAGTGCACCTGGCGCAGGTGCAGGTCGGCGTTGCCGGCGAGCAACCGGGTGGCGAGTGCCGCGCCGTGCTCCGCTGCCTCCGCCGGGCGGTCCACAGCGCCGTCGGACCAGTGCACTGTCATCTCGAAGCCCGCCGGCAGCCACGGCACGCCGAGGGCCACCGCGAGGTGCGCGGCCGCGCCGTGCGGAGAGCCGATCAGCACTCCGGGATAGCGCCGACGGGGGTACTGGTCGACGAACCAGCGGGCCACCCTCGCGGCGTCCACCTCGTCGATCTGGGCCACTGTGAGCGCGACCCGGCCGGCGGCGCGGGTGACCGCGGCACGGCGTACCGGCTCGGGGGCGCCGGGGAACCGCGACGTCGGCCCGGTGTGCCCGAGGTCGGCGCAGTCGACCCCGCGCAGCGCCCGGGCGGTGGCGGCGACCAGCACCCGGGCGGAGCTGCCCGCGGCCACGACCCGGTCGCCGGCGAGACCGGCACCATCGGCCGTGAGCCCCTTGTGCACCTTGTGCACCGGCCCCACCTTGCCTCGTTCGCTCACCACGCGGCCCGGCTTCCCGTCCCGATGGGGTTCAAACGGGGCATCACCCACCCGGCGGCACATTCCGCTGGTCAGCGGGGTGCCCCGGTCATCACCGGCGTTCGGCGGCGCGGGTTTCGCCAGGGCCAGGACGGGCACTTCCGGGGCCATGCGCACCGACGACACCAGCGAGCCAGCCGCCGCCACGATCACCCCGTACGAGGACGGACCGCTGCTGGTCCGCGGCGACTTCGAGTTGGTCACCCCGGACGGCGAGCGCATCGACGCGCGGCGGGGCACTGTGGCGTTGTGCCGGTGCGGAAAGTCGGCGCTCAAGCCCTTCTGCGACGGCACCCACAAGGCGATCGACTTCCGCGCGGGAAGCACCCGTGAGGGCTGACCCCGCGTGGCCGCGTCAGACAGCGAAAGGACGCGGAGGGGCCGCACCAGAGGCACGTCCCACCCAACAGCCGGTCGTCTGAGCTCGCAGGCCCACGCGTGATCCGTCGGCTTCCCGGATGCGACGAGCCCCTCGGATCAGACGAGCGCGGGCGGGGCCACCTCGGGCGACGCGACAAGCGAGACCTTGGGCGGCACTGCCGGCGGGGCGGGTGCGCGCAGCGAACTACGGCCGGCGGCCCAGCTGTCCAGCAGGTGCGCGGCGAACAGTCGGTCCACGGCGAGCCCAGCCGCAGCGCCGAAGAGCACGTCGGAGGCGAGGGCCGGCTCGGCGCGGACCAGGCCGCCGCACATGTCGTGAGCGGCGATCTGCTCGTGCACCGCGTCGGCCTCGACGTGCTCGTCGTAGAAGCGGGTGGCAACCTCGTCGAAGCCGAGCCGGCGCAACCCGTTGCCGTAGCGGCGGTTCGGCAGCGAGGAGGTCATCTCGAACGCGGCCAGGTGCCCGAGCAGCGCGCCGCGCAACCGTCGGTGCAGCCCGAACAGCGACATCAGGTTGTTTGTCGCCAACGTCACCGCCGGCGCCACGTCGACGTATGCGCCGTAATCGGTGTCCAGGCCCAGCCGGTCGAGGGTGCTCCGGAACAGCTCTGCGTGCATCCGGTCCAGCCGACCGTTGCCGTACTCGTCGGTCTGGATCTCCACGAGCGCGGCCTTGGCCGGACCACCGAGGCGGGGCAGCGCCCAGCTGTGCGGGTCCGCCTCCCGCAGGTGGTAGACGGAGCGGTGGGTGACGAACTCGCGGAACTGGTTGAGGTCGGCGCGGCGTTGCAGCGTCGCGGCCAGCGACGGCCCGTCGTCGGCCGCGACCAGTTCGGCCAGGCCGGCCGCCACCCCGGCGGCGGGCACCGACGGCGCGCCGACCAACCGACGCAGCGCCGCCTCGAAGACCCGTTCGCAGCGGGCGCGCAGCGCCAGTAGCGTCGGCTGCCACTCCCACGACTCGTCCACCCCGCGCCAGCCCCGGTAGTGCAGCTCGTAGCAGAGGAACAGCGTCAGCTGCAGGTCCTCGTCGGTGAACGGGTCCGCAGGGTAGAGGTCGACGCCGAGATTGGCCGGCAGGTCGTGCGGCGGGTGCCGCAGAGCCTCCACGACCTCCGCGGAGAGCGGACCTCGCGCCGTCGGCACTGTCGCGGGACCGTAGCGGCGGTCGGCGGACTCGGACATGGGACCTCCAGCGTCGTTGGGCCGCTACTCATGCCCTGGTCCGGGGTGGCTAAACGAGGTCGTCGGCGTTAGCGGTGACCTCCACCTGCTCGCGGACCTTCCGGGCCGGAGCGCCCTCGGCGTACAGGCCCCGCAGGTCGGCGAAGGCGGGCTCCGGCGGCGCCAGCGACACCGCCGGGTCGACGACCGCCTCCAGTACGCAGGGACGGTCCGCGGCGAGGGCCTCGTCCCAGGCCGCGCCGACCAGCTCCGGACGGTCCACCCGCACCCCGTGCAGCCCGAGCAGCCGGGCCCACCCGGCGTACGGCACGTCGGGGCGGCGGTGGGTCGGGTCGGACGACGGTTGTCGCCCGCCGCCCATGCCGTTCTGGTCCCGGTTGTTGAGCACCAGCACCACCAGCCGCGGGTCGCGCCACTGCTGCCAGAGGTGCGAGACGGTGATCAGTTCGGCGAGCCCGTTGAGCTGCATCGCCCCGTCACCGACCAGCGCTACCACCGGCTGGTCGGGCGCGGCGAGCTTGGCCGCCACCGCGTACGGCAGCGCGCAGCCCATCGAGCCGAGAGTTCCGCACAGCTGCGCGTCGACCCCCGGTGGCAGGGTGAGGTGCCGGGCGTACCAGTAGAGGACCGAGCCGACGTCGACGGCGACAGCGCCGGTGCTCGGCATCCGGGCGGACAACTCCTGCAGGACGAGCTGCGGGTTGACCGGGTCCGCGGCGGCGGCGACCCGTTCGGCGGCGACCTCCCGCCAGCGGTCCACCGAACTCTCCACTGTGGCGCGCCACTGCTGTTCGGGCCGGCCGCCCAATCGGCGCAGCAGCGCCCGCAGCGTCTCGGCGGCATCACCGACCAGCGGCACGTCGGCCGGGTAGCGGGTGCCGATCCGGCGGCCGTCGATGTCGA
This sequence comes from Micromonospora sp. NPDC048842, assembly GCF_040649935.1. Taxonomy (NCBI): domain Bacteria; kingdom Bacillati; phylum Actinomycetota; class Actinomycetes; order Micromonosporales; family Micromonosporaceae; genus Micromonospora; species Micromonospora sp. NPDC048842. The sequence continues at coordinate 143,088 of NZ_JBEZGK010000012.1, forward strand.
TCTGCACGGTGCGCGCCTGCTCGGGCATCGGAAAGTAGTCGGTCCACGGGTCGTTGGTGCCGACCATCAGCAGCGTGTCGCAACCACCCATCAGCTCGGCCGCCGCCGGGGTGCCGACCTCGCCGAGCACCCCGGTGTGGAATGGCAGCCGCTCGTCGAGCACCGGCTTGCCGAGCAGTGAGGTGGCCACCCCGGCGCCCAGCCGGTCGGCGATCTCGATGATCTCGGCGGCCGCGTCCCGACCACCCTGGCCCACCAGGATCGCGGTCCGCTGGCCGCCGCCGAGCAACTGCGCGGCGGCGTCCAGGTCCGCGTCGTGCGGCAGGACCCGGGCCAGCGGTTCGCCGGGGGTCGCCGTGATCACCCCGGCGCCGTACGACTGCAGGTCGGGCACCAGCGCCTCCTGCAACTGTCGGGGCAGCACCACGCACGTCGGGCTGCGGGTCGCCGCCGCCGTGCGGAACGCCTGGTCCAGCAGCGCCCCCACCTCGTCCGGGCTGCGGCCGTACCGGACGAACTGGTTGCAGACGTCCCCGAAGAGCCGGCTCAGCCCGATCTCCTGGTGCGCGCCGCCGAGCGGCCCGGAGATGTCCTCCCCGACGATGGCCACCACCGGCTTGCTGTCCAGCTTCGCGTCGTAGAGGCCGTTGAGCAGTTGGACCGCGCTGGGCCCCTGGGTGGCGAGGCAGACCCCGATGCCGCCGGTGAACTTGGCGTGCCCGGTGGCCATGAACGAGGCGGTCTCCTCGTGCCGGGCCGGGATGAACGCCGGCTCGCCGCCGGTGCGGTCCAGCGCGTCGACAAGTGGAGCGATCGCCTCGCCCGGGTACCCGAAGGCGCGGGGTACCCGCCACGCCAGCAACCGCTCCACCACGACATCCGCAACCGTTCGGTCAACCATTGCCGCGTCCCGGTGTGCTGGGGTCGACGTAGCGCAGTACCGCGCCGACCCCGTCGGTGAGGTCGGGCGCCTCGTCGGCGCCGAGCACTGTCAGTGCCGCGTCCGTGCCGACGAGCGCCCGGACCAGCGCCGCGTCGGCGCGTACCCGCTGCGGGTCGGCCACCGACATGGCGGCCAGCTGCCCCGGGTCGACGGCGATCTCGGTGGGTTCCGCGCCGATCCACAACTCGCCGTTGGCCGACGGGTCGTCCACGATGAGCATCATGTCGACCTGGTTGCGTTGCAGGGCCGAGACGACCGCGTCGAGCCCGCCGCCCACGTCCTCCTGCACGCCGAACTTGTCCAGCGCGTCGCTGATCCGCTGGTCGGCGATCTCCGCGATGGTCTGCACCGTGAGGTCGTCCAGCATCGTCTGGTCGGCGCCGCCGGCCCGTGACCCGGCATCGGTACGGACCACCAGGTCCTGCCAGCGCTCGGGCATCTGGGCGGCGATCATCCCGGTGGCCCGGACGTCACCGGCGACCACCACCACGTCCGCGCCAACGCGGTCGGCCAGTTGCACTGTCGCCGCGGTGACGTCGCCGGCGTTCTGGTGCCACGCCTCCATGGCCGCCCGCTGGTAGCGCGACTGGGACCAGCCGCCGGGCTTCGCCCGTCGCAGCGGGTACTCGTCCCGGCCGGCGACGTGCGCTCGTCGGGGCACCCCGCCGGCGCTGACCGCCATCGCGTCGGCGCCGAGCCGGTCGGCGACCACACGTACCCAGGCCACCTGTTCGCCGCGCTGGGCGAGCAATGGCATCACGTGCGGCAACGGGCCGACGTGGGCCAGGTCCCGCAGTGGCGGCGCGGACAGGTACTCGGAGAGCACCACCTGGCCACGGCTTGCGAAGAGCGCCAGGCCGTAGTCCCCGACCATCGGATCATGACCTCGGACCACCCGGTCCAGCGCGGCGATGCTCGCCTCGTCCGCCCCCTGTTCGGCCAGGCTGCGCTCCAGGGCACGCCAGCGCAGATCCAACGCGGGATGGGCGTCCTCCGTGTCCGCGGAGGCGTCCAGATACACCGAGCACCACGGCCCGGGACGGTCGTAGAGCGGGCGCAGGAAGGACAGCTGCATGCTCGACCCCTTTCCAGCTCGGCCCCCCGCTTACCCGGGTCGCCCGGGATGTCACCTCGCGGCCGTGAGCCCGTGACCAGGTTTCATTCACGTCGTTCAACCGAGGACGTCGATACGATCTGTGAACACAAGCGGACTCTCGGTGGTGGGAATGGACAGCGGACTCGATACCCGACGGATCGTGCACCCGACGGAACGAATCGTCACCGGGCGGCTGATCCGTCTGCTCGACGGCTACACCCGTGAGGTGCGCATCGGTCAGCCGGTGCTGGTGGCGGTGCTCGCGGCGGCGGCCTTCGCCCGGCTGCCCGCCCTGCTGCTGCGCTCGCTCTTCTCGTTCGGCGGCGGCGGCACCCGCCGTCGTTGGAAAGAGCTGAAGCAGGGTCCGGAATACCTGGTCACCCCGGTGCGGCTCCGCAACGCCGCCGGTCAGCTCTGCGAGGTGGAGCTGCACGGTCACCTGCCGCAGAGCGCCCTGCACCCGGCGGATCAGGTGCAGCTCACACTGCGCCCGCAACGCGACCCGGAGTTGCCGCCCCGGATCGAGCGGATCGTCAACCTCACCACCGGGCAGTTGCTGACGCCGCGTACGGCGACGCTCTGGTCGCACCTCGGGCCGCCACTGCTGTTGCAGGCGTTCCTGGGCACGCTGCTGCTGGCCGGCATCGCGGCCTGCTCCGCGCTGACCTGACCGGCCCCGGCGGTTCGACTCGGCGCGGTGCGCGGGCGGGTCGGCGGCTCAGCCGACCGGGGCGGGCTCGCGGGCCGGCTGCCGATCGACGCCGAGCATGCCCCGGCGGCGGGCCCAGCGCTCGAAGGCCAGGGTGGCGAACGGCGGTACCGCGCTGGCCAGGGCCACCCCCGTGGCCAGCAGGCTCCACCGGTGCAGCCGGGCCACGGCGAGCACCAGCAGGACGTACGCGACGAACAGGCCGCCATGGATCGGCCCGAAGATCTTGACGCCGAGCTCGTTGTCCGGCGGACCGTACTTGACCAGCATGCCGACCAGCAGGGCCAGCCAGGAGCAGGCCTCGGCGATCGCCGCCGCGACGAACAGCCGGGTCACCTTCTCGCGCATCCGCACGCCACCACCTCTCGGGCCGCAATGCTATCGGTCCGCTCCGGCTGGGCTAACGGGGCGGGCAGTTGGGTAGGAAAGGGCCCTCGGGTCTTCCCCCGCCCGCCGATCACGTGCGAGGTTAGGGGGACCAGCGGTGACGGGGTGGTGACCATGGGCGAGGACGTCGGCGTACGAACCTTCAGTCGAGAGGATCGGGCCCGCTACCGCGACAAGGTCCGCCGCTGCCTGGATGTCTTCGCCGAGATGCTGCGCGAGTCCCGCTTCGACCTCGACCGGCCGATGACCGGCGTGGAGATCGAGCTGAACCTGGTCGACGAGGCGTCGAATCCGGCGATGCGCAACGCCGACGTGCTGGCGGCCATCGCCGACCCGAGCTTTCAGACCGAGCTGGGCCAGTTCAACGTCGAGATCAACGTGCCGCCGCGCCGGCTGACCGGCACCGGCACCGCCGACTTCGAGGAGTACGTGCGGGCCAGCCTCAACGCCGCCGAGGTGAAGGCCCGGGCGATCGGCGCGCACATGGTCATGATCGGCATCCTGCCGACGCTGCGCCCCGAGCACCTGACCGCCGAGACGCTGTCGGCCAACCCCCGTTACAAGCTGCTCAACGAGCAGATCTTCGCGGCCCGCGGCGAGGATCTGCCGATCGCCATCAGCGGGGTGGAACGTCTGGCGGTCACCGCCGACACGATCACCCCGGAGGCGGCCTGCACCAGCACCCAGTTCCATCTCCAGGTCAGCCCGGCCCAGTTCGCCGACTACTGGAACGCCGCCCAGGCGGTGGCCGGCGTCCAGGTCGCGGTCGGCGCGAACTCGCCGCTGTTCTTCGGCCGGGAGTTGTGGCGCGAGACCCGCATTCCGCTGTTCCAGCAGGCCACCGACACCCGGTCGGAGGAGATCAAAGCCCAGGGGGTACGCCCCCGGGTCTGGTTCGGCGAACGCTGGATCACCAGCGTGTTCGACCTGTTCGAGGAGAACGTGCGCTACTTCCCGGCGTTGCTGCCGGTCTGCGATCCGGAGGACCCGGCGCAGGCCCTGGCGGCCGGTGAGGTGCCCAGTCTGGCCGAGTTGCGCCTACACAACGGCACCGTCTACCGGTGGAACCGCCCGGTGTACGACGTGTCGCGTGGCCGGCCGCACCTGCGGGTGGAGAATCGGGTGCTGCCCGCCGGCCCGACCGTGCTGGACACCATCGCCAACGGCGCCTTCTACTTCGGGTTGGTGCGCGCCCTCGCCGAGTCGGACCGGCCACTGTGGTCGCAGATGTCGTTCAGCGCCGCCGAGGAGAACTTCACCAGCTGCGCCCGGCACGGCATCGACGCGCAGGTCTTCTGGCCCGGTCTTGGTTACCTGCCCGTCACCGAGTTGGTGTTGCGCCGGTTGCTGCCGATGGCGCATCACGGCCTGGACCGGTGGGGGCTGGACCCGGCCGAGCGTGACCGGTTGCTCGGCATCATCGAGCAGCGCTGCCTGACTGGGCGCAACGGCGCGACCTGGCAGGTGGAGACGCTGCACCGGTTGGAGTCGGCCGACCACCTGGACCGGCCGGAGGCGCTGCGCGAGGTGGTCCGACACTACGTCGACCTGATGCACAGCAACCGGCCGGTGCACGAGTGGCCGATCCCGTGAGCACACCGGACGGGTGGCCCGGTCGGCGCGGGGCTCAGCCTCGCGGGGTGGGAACACCGAAGAGGTCGGTGATGCCGCCGGGAAGCTGAGCGAGCAGGTCATGACGCTCGTCGTCGTTCAGTGCCTCGGCGACGGTACGCAACACCGCCTGGGCGTGTTGGCGCACATGGTCCGCGTTCGCGACCTGTTCGCGGTCCCCGACGTGCTTCAGGAACTCGCCTACGTCCCACCGACGGCCCTGCGCGTTGCGCGTGACCGACCCGTTCAGCCGCTCCGGTAGCTGTGCCGCCAGGTTGTCCGCCTCCTGTCCGGCGAGCCGTTCACCGAGCACCGACAGGACGGCCTGTATGGACCGCACTGCCTCGTTCTCACCGAGGCCCGCGCGCTGTCGTACCGTGGCGATCATCTGCTCGTACTCCATGCCCCGCTCCTCTGGTCTCGTCGGCATGCCGTCAGGCCTGCCTGCTGACGAACGGGGCGAGTTCCCAGGCTCCCTCGCCACAAACGGGGTCACGCGCGGATCCGGACTCCCCGCCATCGGCGGCCGGGGCCTCACAAAACATGCCAGTCGCGTCACTCGGGTTGCCAGCTGAGCCAGGCGTCCTTTGTGGATCCCCACCCGGATCGAGGACTGTCGTAGGCTGTGGCAGCTCGCACGCATCGTCTGATCACGATGAGGGGACGCCGGTGGCCACTTCTGGAACAGACCCAGCCGCGATCCAGGGGCCCGCGCGGTTGCCCCTGTCCCGTCGACACATGCTGCGGATGGGAGCGGCGGCGGCCGGCGGCGCGGTGCTCGTCGGCTCGACGCAGTCCACGTCCGCGCAGGCCGCGCCGGCTGGTGCGAAGCGCGTCCTGCGGGCACCGGCGCTGGCACCCGGTGACCGGGTCCGGGTCGTCTCGCCCGGCAGCACGCCCGACCCCACGAACATGGCTCGCGGCATCGAGATCCTGCGGAGCTGGGGCCTGGAGGTCGAGCTGGGCAAGCATGTCTTCACCAAGTACGGCTATCTGGCCGGCACCGACGCACAGCGGCTGGCCGACCTGAACGCCGCCCTCACCGACCCGGGAATCCGTGCCGTCTTCGCCGCCCGTGGCGGTTACGGCACCCAGCGGATCGTCGACCAGATCGACGTCTCCGCTCTGCGCCGGGACCCCAGGGTGGTCGTCGGTTTCAGCGACATCACCAGCATCCACGGCAAGCTGTGGCGCGATACCGGCCTGGTCACCTTCTACGGCCCCATGGTCAACTGGAGTGACGACCGCACCGGCCCCGACTCGGCCGAGGCGCTCCGCAGGGCGGTGATGACCACCGCACCGGTCACGATCTCCCGAGACCCGGCCGAGACAGCGGCTTCCGTGGTGGTGCCGGGGCGGGCATCGGGGCCCCTGCTCGGCGGCTGCCTGACGCTGATCTCCACCTCGCTCGGCGCGGAGGACTCCCCGAAGTTCGACGGCGCGATCCTCTTCTTCGAGGACGTGGACGAGGCTCCGTACAGCATCGACAGCATGCTGACCGAGCTGCGCCGGGTGGGCGTGCTGCCCAGGGTCGCCGGTGTGGTCATCGGCCAGATCACCAACAGTGTCGGTGAACCGGGCGAGTGGGACGCGGCGGCCGTGCTCAAGGACCGCCTGTACGACCTTGGCGTGCCGGTCCTGGGCGGGCTCCGGCTGGGGCATGGCAACGGTCAGCTCACCGTTCCGCTGGGCTCGCGCGCCACGATCGACGCCGCAGCAGGGACCCTGACTGTGGAGCCGGGAGTCCGCCCGCGCTAGGGCTCAGACGTTCACGGTGGTGCTCGGCCCACGGCACTGAGCGATGCCGGTACTGTGAACCACCATGATCGACCAGCGGGCTACCCCACAGCCCCTCCCTGCCGAGCGTGTGCTGGAACTTGCCGCGCCGATGCTTGCCGAGGTCGGTGGCCAGTGGCTGCTGACCGAAGGGCCGATGCTGCGGTCGGGATCGTTGGGTGTCCGGGTTCTTCCGTCGGACAGCGACGATTACCGCCACCTGGACCTGGAGATCCTGCTGAACGTCGACCGGCCGGACGTGCCAACGGTCGTCGACTGCACGCTTGGCCTCGCGGCTGATCCGGTCGAGGCGGCCCGTCAGGCGATCCAGGCGTGGATTGAGACCTGCCTGGTGACGGTCCTGGAGATGATCGAGCAGAAAGGACGGCTGGCGAACCACTTCAGATCCGGCGACCAGGGCGGGTTCGCCGGCTGGCACGCGATAGTCGGCAGTGCGACCGGGTGGTCCGTTGACGGATCGCAGGCTAAGCAGGAGTGGTTCGCCGAGGCGATGCCGTGGTCGACCCTGGCGCCGGTGATCGCGGCCGGGCTCGACCGCCCGTACCTCAACGGCGTTCGCATGCTTGTCGGCCAGGGCGGTGACTCCACCGAGTGCGAGGTCCGGATCAACGGCCAGCGGCACGAACCGTCCGCCGCGGCGCTCGCCGCCCTGGACTGGCCGCGTACCGACCGTTTCGGCCTGGCACGCACCTTCGTCCTCCTGGTCGGCCCCGACTAAGCCTTGACCGCAACGGTGGTCGGGTTGGTAAGGCCGCCCTCGTGGCGGGGTCCCGCGTGTCACCAGGCGCGGCCAACGTTCGTGGTCACAGCACTAGCTGCCGGACAACGGGGAACCGTTTGGAGCTCGCGGCAGCGGGCGCGCAGAGCGACCCGCAGTGGTGGTCGGCTCCTTTGGAGCTGAATCGTTCACGACATCAGCTCCAAAGGCAGCGCGTGAGGCATCCCCCGGCCGGCATACCTGGCCGCCACTCAAACCTTCAACAGCACCTTCGTACAGTCGTCCTGCTTCTTCTGGAAGATCTTGTAGCCCTTCGGTGCGTCACGCAGCGGCATCCGGTGGCTGACGATGAAGCTCGGGTCGATCTCACCGCGCTGGATGCGCTCCAGTAGCGGCCGGGTGTAGCGCTGGACGTGGCACTGACCGGTCCGCATGACCAGCGAGCGGTTCATGAACGCGCCCATCGGGAACTTGTCGACGAAACCGCCGTACGCGCCGACGACCGAGACCACCCCACCGGAGCGGCAGGCGAGGATCGCCTGCCGGAGGGCGAACGGTCGTTCCGTCTCGACTCGTGCGACCTGCTTGGCCCGGTCGTACGCGTACATGGCGGCGTTGCCGTGGTGACCCTCCAGGCCCACCGCGTCGATGCACGCGTCGGGGCCCCGGCCGGCGGTCATCTCGTTGAGGGTGTCCAGCACGTCGGCTTCCTCGTAGTTGATCGTCTCGGCGTCGATGTGCTCCTCGGCCAGCCGCAGCCGGTACGGGAACCGGTCGATGACGATCACCCGCTCCGCGCCGAGCAGCCGGGCGCTGGCCGCGGCGAGCAGCCCGACCGGCCCGGCGCCCCAGACGGCGATCACCTGCCCGGGTTTGATGTCGCACATCTCGGCGCCCATGTAGCCGGTCGGGAACACGTCGGCCAGCATGACCGCCTGGTCGTCGCTGATCTCGTCGGGCACCTTGACCGGGCCGACGTCGGCGAACGGCACCCGGGCGTACTCGGCCTGGCCGCCGGCGTAGCCGCCGAGCAGGTGCGAGTAGCCGAAGATGCCGGCCGGCGAATGCCCCATGATCTTCTCGGCGATGCCGGCGTTCGGGTTGGAGTTCTCGCAGACCGAGTAGAGGCCGCGCTGGCAGGACGAGCAGTGCCCGCAGGCGATCGGGAAGGGCACCACCACCCGGTCGCCAACGGCGAGGTTGCGAACCTGTGGGCCCACCTCCACCACCTCGCCCATGAACTCGTGGCCGAGGATGTCGCCCTTGCGCATCGCGGGTATGTAGCCGTGGTAGAGGTGCAGGTCGGAGCCGCAGATCGCTGTGGTGCTGATCCGGACGATCGCGTCCCGGGCGTTCATGATCTTCGGGTCGGGTACGTCGATGACCTTGACGCTGTCGGCGCCCATCCAGGCGGTGGCCTTCATTCTCGGTCCCTTTCGGAGAGCTGGGCGGTCAGCGACGGGACGACGGCAGCGGTTGGGCGGGTCGCTGCATGGCCTGTTGGCGTACGGAGATGCCGTTGGGGCTGCCCTCGGAGCGGACGACCTCGCCGGTCTCCAGCACCTGCTTGAACCGGCGCAGGTCGTCGCGGACCTGCTGCTCGGGTTCCTCGCCGAAGAGCTTCGCCACCGCTCGGCCGAGCGCGCCGGCCGGCGGCGCGTAGCGCAGTTCCACCCGCACCTCGGTCCCCCGGTCGCCGGGCGCGGGCACGAACCGGACCCGGCCGACGTTGGGCACGCGGGTGCCCGGCAGTGACCGCCAGGTGATCGACTTGTTTGGCTGGTCGTCGATGATCTCGGCGTCCCACTCGACGCGGTGCCCGGCCGGGCCACGGGCGATCCAGTGCGAGCGGCGCAGGTCGTCGGCGCGGACGGATTCCAGGTGCGCCATGAACCGGGGCAGGTTCTCGACGTCCCGCCAGAACCGGTACGCCTCGGCGGGCGACCGGTTCACCGTCACCGCGATCTGCATCCTGATCACCCGGGCGCGGGCCCGTCGAGCCCGCCCGACCCGTACGGCGGCGAGCACGTCGACCGCGGTGATGCCGGCGATGGCGAGGGTGGTCAGCGCGACCCGGCGACGGCGTTCACCGCCGCGGTCGGCGAGGGCCCGCCCGAGCAGTGTGAGGTCCATGGCGTCGCCGGCCACCCGGCTCCAGACCCAGCCGGCCGGGCGGCGGCCGCTGAGCAGGCCGGCGGCGCTGCCCAACTCCCGTAGGCCGATGGCCGGAAGCACGGACCGCGCGGCCGGGGAGTCGTCTACCCCGGTCATCCGGGCGATGGGTCCGGGCGCGACCAGCGCGCCCACTCCCAGGGCCAGGCTCAGCAGGCCGAGCGCGCTCGGCAACGTCGCCGGCACGGGACCGTCCAGCTCCGGTAGGAGCACAGTGTCGACACGACTCATGTCCGGTCCCTTCTGGTGGGCGTCGCCGCCCGGTTCGTCGACGGGGGCGGCGGTGGCCCCGCCCCCGTGACGCTATGTCGTACCGGTGCCACATGCGCCGGGTTCGGGGCAGAACGTCCGTTGCGGTCGGTGTGGGCCGGTACGCCTGCGGCAACGGTCGGCATCGCGACATTGACCGATTTGGATCACCTGAACGCCGTTACGGTCGGCCCGACCCGCCGCGTCGCCGGAAGGACACCTCCGTGAGCCGTTCTCTGCTGCGCCACCTGACCGCCACCATCGCCGTCGCACTGCTCGTCGGGGAGGCCGCCGCCCCGGCCGCCGCGCGTACCCCCGCGTCGCCCGCGCCCGGCGGTGTCCGCACCGTGGTGCGCGACGCGGCGACCGGCGCACCGGTCCCCCGGGCCTGCGCCGCGCTCGTCCCGGTGGACGCCGCGGCGTTGTCAGCGGTCAACATCGGCGAGGACCAGCTCGGACGGTACGGGGGTTGCGCCGACGAGCAGGGCGTACTGGTGGCTGGGGACGTCGCTCCGGGGAGGTACCGGCTGCTGGTGCGCCCCTACGACACGACGGCGCACGGCTGGCAGTGGGTCGGCCGGCACGGCGGCACCGGTGAGCGCGAGCGGGCACAGGTGATTCAGGTGCGGCCCGGCGTGGTGACCAACGCGCCGGTCATCCGGCTCGACCCGCCGGGCACCGTCGTCGGAGTGGTGACCAACGCGGCGACGGGCGCCCCGGTCCCCCGTGCGCTGGTCATGGTGGTGCCCTACGTGCCGCACCCGAAGTACGGCGACCACGGCCCGACCACCGACGAGGACGGCCGTTACACGATCACCGGCCTCGGCCCGTACCACTGGCCCGTGCAGTTCGCCGCCGCCGGGCTGGCCACTGTGTGGTCCGGTGGGGTGGGCGGTCGGCAGCAGGCGCGGCCGGTGCGGGTCCGCGCCCAGCAGACGGCGACGCTGAATCAGGCGCTGCCCGCCGGGACACCGCTCACCGGGGCGGTACGGGTCGACGAGCTGCTCACCTACGGCCAGGTGATCGCGTTCGACGCGGCCACCGGGGACCTGGCCGGCGTGGCGGACGTGGGTGACGGTTACGCCCTGCGCCTGCTCCCCGGGCAGCGGGTGAAGCTGCGCTGCGACTGCGCGTACGCCCCGTCGGTCTGGCACCACGACGCCGCCGGCTTCGACGCCGCGACTGCCGTGCGGGTCCGCCGGGCGCCGGTCGTGGTGGACTTCAACCTCGACTGACCGGATTCTGGCCGGTCACCGGAACCTTCTCCCCGGCCCGTTGGTGGGAGTGGTGGAGAAGGGGGGTGACGGTGTCCGACGGCGATCCGATCTCCGAGCTCTACGCCAGCTGTTTCCGACGCCTGGTCGTCCAGCTGTACGCGGTGACCGGCGACCTGACCGAGGCGCAGGAGGCGGTCCAGGAGGCGTTCACCCGAGCACTGATGGCGCCAGGGCGGTTCGCCGGGCTGGAGAACCCGGAGGCCTGGTTGCGTCGGGTCGCGGTGAACTGGGCCCGCAGCCGGTTCCGCCGCCGTCGAGTGCTCGACGGGCTGCTGCGCCGCATCGGGCCGCCGCCGGCCGTCGCCGACCACTCCCCGGAGCACCTCGCCCTGCTCGCCGCGCTGCGCCTGCTGCCCGAGGGGCAGCGACAAGCGCTGGCCCTGCACTAGCTCGTCGACCTGCCGGTGGACGAGGTCGCCGCCACGCTGGGCGTCTCGTCCGGGACGGTGAAGTCCCGGTTGTCGCGGGGCAGGGTCGCTCTGGCGGCGCTGCTCGCCGAAAGCGACGCCACGGAAACCGGGAGGATCGATGTCCGGTCGTGAGTTCTCCGGGTTCGACGTCGACACCGTCACCGAGGCCGTGTCGCAGCCGCCCCTCGACGAGCTGCGCACCACCGCCCGATCCCGTCGGCGCCGGTCGGTCGCGGCGGTGACGACCGCACTGGTCGCACTGGCCGGGCTGGCGGTCGTACCGCTGCTGGCAAAGCCGGACCGGGTCGCGCCGGCCGGCCCGCCGGCACCGTCGGGTGCGCAGTTCAGCCAGTTCACGCTGACGGGGCCGAACTCCGGAGTCGACGTGCGGCGGGACGGCTGCGTGGTGCGCTTCTCGTACACAGGCGACGGCGGCCGCAGTTGGTCGGACTGGGACGCGGCGCGCTTCCAGGGCACTCGATGTGCGGCCGACACCGCCGCCGGGACACCGGGCAGCGGCATGGGCTCCTCCGTGCTCAGTGAGCGGTCCTACCTGGTCACCGACTCCGGGCTGGCTCACCTCTCCACCGACTACGGCCGCACCTGGCGGGACGCGGACTCCGCGATCGTCGCCGTACCCACGTTCCCGGCGACGGCCCGACCGGTCCTGTGCGGGTTCGGCTGTGCGCCGGTGCTAGAGCCGCTGGCGGTGGACCCGTCGAGCGGAACGGTGTACCGCCTCACCGCCACGGCACCCAGCCTGCTTCCGCTGTTCAGCCTCTACCCGGCAGCGGACGGCAGCATCTGGGCCACGTACCGGACGGGAGGCGGCGAGGGTTCGACCGTCGCGCGCAGCGCCGACCGAGGCGCGACCTGGACCGCCTGGAAGGCGGGCGACGACGGGGACGTGATCACGGCGGTCGGGCTCGACGACCGGGAAGGGTACGCGCTGACCCAGTCGTCGGCGGCGGGTGGCGAGGTGCGGCTGCTGCGGACCACCGACGGCGCGAAGACCTGGACGGACACCGGCGTCGACCTGCCGGATCAGCTGCACTACGACCTCACTGTGGGGTCGGACCGGTCCCTGCTGGCGATCACCGCCGGTGGGGGCACCGAAGCCGACCGCCGCGCGCAACTGTTGGTCAGCCGGGACGACGGGCGGACCTTCACCCTCGCCCGGGAGCACGGCCGGCTCGTCGGCGCGGTCAGTGTCGCGCCCGGCTACGCCTGGCTCTTCGGGCGTGACGACGGGTCGACGGGCGAGCCGGACCACTTCCTCGTCACCACGGACGCGACCAGCTGGACCCGCTTCTCGCTCGAAAGTGAACAAGGGGGCACCACCCGGCGTTAGGAGTGCGCGGCAGCGGGTAGCCGGCATCCGCTCTTACCAGCGCCCGGAGGAGGTGGGGATGTCGGAGACCAGCGCCTTCTTCGAGCGGTTGACGGTCGCTGGCCAGGATCCACGGTTCAGCAAGGTCTGCGGCAGCGTGCGATTCGACATCCGCGACGACGGCAACCTGGAGCAGTGGCTGCTCGACATCGATCATGGCCGGATGCGGGTGACCCGAAGCGGTGGCCCCGCCACCACTGTGATCCAGGTGTCCGCGCAGCTCGCGGAGGCGATGGCGCGGGGCGAGGTCAACGGGCTGGCGGCGATCACCCGTGGCGAGATCATGGTCGACGGTGATCTCGCTCTGGCGTTGCGTATCGGGCGACTGTTTCCGCGAGAGCCCGGGCGGCTTCAGCGCGAGGATCCCGACGGTGGGACGTGACCGATGAGGGACATCGCGGGCACGGTGGCGTGCATCGACGGGAACACCTTCATGGTGTCCGACGCCAGCGGCGACGTGCAGTCGTCCCCGAGCACCCCGGTCGGCCTCTTCGCCGCTGACACGCGCTTCCTGTCCCGCTGGCGGCTCACCGTCAACGGCGAGTGCATGACCGCGCTGTCGGTGGACGACAGCCAGTACTTCGAGGTCACGTTCTTCGCGGTTCCGGGCGCGGCGGTGGACTACGTGGAGGCCGACGTGTCGGCCATTCGGCGCAGGCGCATCGGCCCGGACCTCACCGAGTCGCTGACGATCTTCAATTACGGCGAGCGGGACATGACGCTCGACGTACGTCTGGAGGTGGCTGCCGACTTCGCCGACATCTTCGAGATCAAGTTCGACGTCGGCGACAAGTCCGGCGAGCACTACACGCGCGTCGGCCCGAACGAGTTGCGCCTGGGCTACCGGCGCGGCACCTACCGACGTGAGGTCGTCGTGTCGGCGAGCGAGCCCGCGGAGTTCGACTCGGGCGGCCTCCGGTTCGCGGTCCGGCTACGCCCCGAGCAGCAGTGGTCGACCCGGTTGCAGGCCGTCATGCTGGCGTTGCGTCCGGACGGCGTCGACCTGCGCGCCGCCCTGCGCGCCCAACGGCCGGACGACTCCACTCTGCCGGCGAGCGTGCGTGCCTGGGTCGCGGCGGCCCCGACCCTGGACACCGAGAGCGTCGGCCTCCAGCAGGTCTACCACCGCAGCCTGGTGGACCTGGCGGCGCTGCGCTTCGCCCCGCTCTCGCTCAGCGGCGCGAGCGTACCCGCGGCCGGGTTGCCCTGGTTCATGACCCTGTTCGGCCGCGACAGCATTCTGACCTGCTTGCAGACCCTGCCCGTCACCCCGTCGCTGACCCCACCGACACTGCGGATCCTCGCGTCGTTGCAGGGCGTGCGGACCGACGACGTGCTGGAGGAGGACCCGGGCCGGATCCTGCACGAGTTGCGCTACGGGGAGTCGGCCGCGTTCGAGGAGCAGCCGCACTCCCCCTACTACGGCACCGTGGACGCATCACCGTTGTTCGTGGTGCTGCTCGACGAGTACGAGCGGTGGAGCGGCGACACCGCGCTGGTGATGGAGTTGGAGCAGGAGGTCCGCGCGGCCCTGGCCTGGATCGACAGGTACGCGGACCTCACCTCCACCGGCTACGTCTGGTACCAGCGACGCAACCGCGCCACCGGCCTGGACAACCAGTGTTGGAAGGACTCCTGGGACAGCATCTCCTACGCCGACGGCCGGCTGCCGGGCTTCCCGAGGGCCACCTGCGAAACCCAGGGGTACGCCTACGACGCGAAGATCCGGGGGGCACGACTGGCCCGTACCTTCTGGGGCGACACTGCCTACGCCGAGCGGTTGGAGAGCGAGGCGGCGGCCCTGTACGACCGGTTCAACCGGGACTTCTGGCTTGAGGACCGCGGCTTCTACGCCCTCGCCCTCGACCACGACGGCACTCCCGTGGACAGCCTGTCGTCCAACATCGGGCACCTGTTGTGGAGCGGCATCGTGCCTCCGGAGCGGGCTGAACGGGTGGTCGAGCACCTGATGGGGCCGGCGCTCTTCTCCGGTTGGGGGGTGCGGACGTTCGCCGAGGGGCAGCGTCGCTACAACCCGCTCGGCTACCACAACGGGACGGTCTGGCCGTTCGACAACTCATTCATCGCCTGGGGTCTGCGCCGTTACGGGTTCGGCAACGAGGCGGCCCGCATCGCCGAGGGCATCCTCTCCGCCGCCACCTACTTCGAGGGTCGGCTACCCGAGGCGTTCGGCGGGTTCGACCGCGACACCACCCGGTTCCCGATCCGGTACCCGACCGCCGGCAGTCCGCAGGCGTGGTCCAGCGGTGCCACCATGCTGCTGATCCGCACCATGCTCGGTATCAACCCGCACGAAGACCACCTGGCCGTGGACCCCGCGCTACCCGCCACCTTCGGACGGATCGCGCTCCTGGACATCCCCGGCCGTTGGGGCAAGCGCGACGCGTTCGCCCGCCAACGCCCCGACCAGCGCTAGCGGGACGCTCAACTGACGGTGAAGCCGCCGTGGGTCCGCGTCTCCCGCAGCCAGTCGAGCCAGGCCAACCACAGCTCGTCGGTCTCCCACTCGGCGCGCGGGCTCGTCGGCGACGCCTCATAGAGAATCAACGCCTGCTCGATCTCGGTCTGGCCCACCACCCAGGGACCGTTGCTCGTCAGCTTGAACTCGGGGATCCCCACCTTGCCGGGGCTGGTCTGCGCGGATGCCGCCCGCTCGGCCTCTTTGTAGGCGTCGCGTCGGCGCTGATCGTTGCGCCAGTCGTCGACGCCGTCGAACGGCCAGTCCGGAAAGGGCTGCGGTGTCGCCTGGTAGGTCATGCCGGCCGACCGCATGCGTTCCCGACAGAACTCCATGCCGGCGACGTTGAGAGCGAATTGGTAGGCGGCGGCGAGCGACGAGTACTCCTCGTAGCACTGTGGCCAGTTGCCGCACGACCCGTTCAGATCCATGCACGCTTCGGCGTGGGCGCGCGCGCTCGCGGCGGGCTCGGGTAGATCGACGTGTTCGAAGCTGTAGCCCATCGGACCCCCGACCGCCGGCATCGCACGAGCTTGGCATTCTGCCCGACGCCTTCCGCGCGTACCCGGTCCGGGATCAACCGGTGGCAGGCCCGGTGGCCCGGAAGGTACGCCGGTACGTGTCCGGGGGCACGCCGACGGTGCGGTGGAAGTGTCGACGCAACGTCGCGGCGGTGCCCATGCCGGCCGCCTCGGCGACGGCGTCGATGCTGTCGTCGGTCCGTTCCAGCAGCTCCTGGGCGTGGCGGATCCGTTGCGTCGACAGCCACAGCAGTGGTGTGGTGCCGGTGACCGAACGGAAGTGGCGGGCCAGGTTGCGTGAGCTCATGTTCGCCTGCCGGGCCAGGTCCTCGACGGTCAGCGGCCGGTCCAGGCGGGCCAGCGCCCAGGGAAACAGGGTGGCCAGCGGGTGGTCGTCACGAGCGGGCACCGGGGTGGTGACGTACTGGGCCTGACCACCGGCGCGGTGCGGAGGCACGACCAGGCGGCGGGCGACGGCGTTGGCGACGGTCGAGCCGTGGTCGCGGCGGATCAGGTGCAGGCACAGGTCGATCGCGGCGGCCTTCCCGGCGGAGGCGAGCACGCTGCCGTTGTCGACGTAGAGCACGTCCGGGTCGACCCGTACCCGGGGATAGCGGGCGGTCAGCGCCTCGGTGTGCGCCCAGTGCGTGGTGGCCCGCAGCCCGTCGAGCACCCCGGCGGCGGCCAGCACGAACGCGCCGGTGCACAGCGAGACCATCCGGGCGCCCGCCCGGTGGGCCGCGCGGACCGCGTCGAGCAGGTCGGGGTCCACGTCCCCGTCGACGTCCTCGATCGACGGGATGATCACGGTGTCGGCGCGGGCGAGGCGGTCCAACCCGTCGTCAGGCGCCAGCAGGAAGCGGCCGATCCGGACCGGGCCGGGGCCGCAGATCGCCACGTCGTACCAGGGGTCGGCCAGGCCGGAGGGGTCGTGGGCGAAGACCTCGCAGGCCAGGGCCAGCTCGAAGTGCAACATGCCGTCGGTGGCGGCGATCGCGACAAGGGCCATGTCCGAAACTGTACGGGGGATGGCGTTCCCGACACTGGTCGGTCGCCGGTCGCTGCGGAAGGCTGGACTTAGTCGATCTTTCAAGGGGGCAGTGATGGGCCACATCGTGGCGGTGTTCGGGGCGTACGGGCACACTGGACGATTCGTGATGACGGAGCTGCGCGAGCGCGGGTTCGGTGCCGTGCCGGTGGGCCGCGACCCGCGCCGGTTGGCGGCGTTCGGGCCCGGCTACCGGGTGGCGTCGGCCGACGATCCGGCGTCGCTCGACGCGGCGCTGACCGGCGTGGACGCGGTCATCAACTGCGCCGGCCCGTTCGCGTCGACCGCCGCCGGTGTGATCGAGGCCGCGCTGCGCGCCGGGATCCCGTACGTGGACGTGGCGGCCGAGATCGAGGCCAACCTCGATACGTTCACCCACTTCACGGAGCGCGCGCGGGCGGCCGATGTCGCGGTAGTCCCGGCGATGGCCTTCTTCGGTGGGCTCGGTGACCTGCTCGCGACGATGGCGATGGGCGACTGGACGTCGGCCGACGAGGCGCACGTCGCGTACGGACTGAGCAGCTGGCACCCGACGGCCGGGACGGTCGCCGCGGGTGTCGTCTCCCGCGAGCGCCGCGCCGGCGACCGGGTCCGCTACACCGGCGGCCGGTTGGAGTACCGGTCCGGCGGGGAGCTGCCGAGGCTGGACTGGGACTTTCCCGCGCCGCTGGGCCGGCGCACCGTTCTCGGGGAGTTCACCATGGCCGACGTCGTCACCATCCCCCGCCACCTGGCCATCCCCGAGGTCCGCACCTACATGACCGTCGACGCCGCCACCGACCTGACCGCCGCGGCGGCGCCGGTAGCGGTCGACGGGCGGGGCCGGTCAGCGCAGACGTTCACTGTCGACGTCATCGTGCGTCGCGGCGGCGCGGGCCGTCGTGTCGTGGCCAGTGGTCAGGACATCTACGCCGTCAGTGCTCCCCTGGCCGTGGAAGCGGTCGGGCGCGTCCTCGATGGTCGGACGAGGACCAGCGGCGTCGCCTCCGCCGGCGAGATGTTCGACGCGGTTGACTTCCTGCGCGCGCTCTCGCCGGCCATCAGTGTCGAACCGGTCAGCGACTGAGGTGGAGAATTCGACCACAATTCGTTACGAGAAATTCGTAATCTTCGAGCCAGAACGGGGCGACGGGACTTAAATGAAACTTAAGACTGTACGAGCGAAAAATTGTCATCCGGAGGGGCCACGCTGGCTGCCAGGGCACTCGTCGACCGGCCTCCTTAATTCTTTCCCCGCGAGTTGATGCAGGCCCCTGACGTGCACATACTCCTTCCGACAGAGCTTTATCGTCGACTCGAAGGAAACCACTGGTAATGCGGACTCCCCCCGCGCACGTCGCACCACCGGATCGGGCACGAAAGCGTCGTCGCCTCACTCGTATCACGCTCGCCTCCGCTGTCGTCGCCGCGCTGGCCGGCAGCGGCATCTACATCGCCGGCGCCCAGGCCGAAGAGGTCGCCGTGCCCGGCCGGGTGCAGGCAGAGGCCTTCGCGGCACAGTCCGGGGCGCAGACCGAGGGCACCGGCGACGCCGACGGCGGCCGTAACGTTGGCTGGCTGGCCAGCGGCGACTGGCTACGCTTCGACGGTGTGTCGGTAACGGGCGTCGACCTGACGGCCCGGGTCGCCTCACACAACGCCGCCGGCGGCGCTGTCGAGTTGCGCCTCGGCGCGCAGAACGGTCCGCTGCTGGCCAACTTCCCGATCGCCCAGACCGGCGGCTGGCAGAAGTGGACGACCGTCACCGCGAAGGCGTCCGCCGTGCCGGCCGGCGCGCAGACCGTCTTCGCGGTCATGACGAGCGCCTCGACGTCGGATTTCGTGAACCTGAACTGGTTCACGTTCGGCCCCGCGACGGGCACGTCGCCGAGCGCGTCGGCCACACCGAGCACGTCGGCCGCCCCTTCGGCCACACCGAGTTCCACAGCGTCCGCGTCCGCGTCTCCGTCGACGTCCGTCCCGCCGAGCGCGCCGGCCGGCGGCTGGGTGCCCGTCGACCAGGCGAAGTGGAGCAGGGAACTCGCCGCCTTCAACGCCATCAAGCCGAAGGCGGTGCCGCCGGGCACCACCCGGGTGCCGGAGTTCCACACCGACTGCGGCGTCGCGAACTCCGCCCCGGACGACCCGATCGTCCTGCCGGGCCTCTCGGGCGCCTCGCACATGCACACGTTCTTCGGCCCGAAGATCGACGCCTTCACCACTACTGACAAGCTGTTCGCCGCGGCGAACACCTGCAACGCCCCCGGGGACAAGAGCGCCTACTGGACCCCGGAACTGCGCAAGGACGGCAAGGCCGTGCCGATCAAGAGCATGCGCATCTACTACGGCTCGCGGGTCAAGGACCCGTCGACGGTCAAGCCCTTCCCGCCGGGCCTGGTGGTGGTCGAAGGCGACGCCAAGCGGCAGGTCGACACTCCGAAGAACGCCGGCAGCAACCAGTTCTGGTGCGCGGGCAGCGCCGAGATCGGCCGCAGCGCCGACGGCAACTGGCCGAAGTGCGCCCCTGGCGGCAACCTGATCTTCCAGCTCGTGTTCAAGGACTGCTGGGACGGCAAGAACATCGACTCGCCCGATCACAAGTCGCACATGGGCGACCCGGTGAACGGCGTCTGCACCGGCAAGTACCCGGTGGCCGTGCCGGATCTCTCCTTCATGGTCAACTACGAGTCGCTGGGCGGTGACGGTCTCAGCCTCTCCTCCGGCAAGCCGTCATCCATGCACGGCGACTTCATGAACGCCTGGGAGCCGGAGCGTCTCGGCGACCTGGTGAAGTCCTGCCTCAACCAGAACGCCAAGTGTGGCGTCGACACGACCTTCGCCGGCGGCTGACCACCGCCACCGCTGTCGACGGACGGCCCCCACGCCTGAGCGTGGGGGCCGTCCGTCATCACACCCGCTCCGATCGGGCCACGAGGTCAGAGAACCATGCTGACCCCGTTGGCCTTGCACGCGGCGCTGACATCCTTGCCGGCCTTCTCGAAGGCCGGGTTGTCGGCGGCGGTCGCCGGGTCCGCCGCGGCCGCAGCCTTGGCCGCCTCGGCGGCGAACGTCCGCAGGGCGTCGGCCAACTTGCCGTCGCCGGTCGAGGCGACAGTTGTCACCTTCTGCTCCAGCCCAGTCAGGATCTTCTTGAAGTCGGCCGCCGACGCGTCGCCAGTCGTGGCGACCTTCACCATCTCGGTCCTCATCTCGTCGCTGGCCTTCTTCACCGCCTCGCAGAGCTGCTTGTCGGTCGCCGCGCCCGCCGCGGGAGACGAGGTCGGCGTGGCGGCAGCGGACGTGGCCACAGCGGACGGGGCCGCGGAGGTGGGAGCGGGCGTGGTGGATCCGGCGGTCGTCGCCTTATCGGTGTCGCCACACGCGGCGAGGGCCGTCGAGACGGCAAGGATCAACATGGCGGAAGCAAGACGGGAAGATTTCACGGACGCGGACGATAGTCGAAGCCCAGGCGATGATCAATCGGCTCGGCGTCCCGTCCATCCTCGGCGGCTCCACAGTGTTCGATCATGGCGCAGTCGCGGCACGAAGCGCGAGGATGGAGGTCGCCGTCAGTGCGACGGCGCGGTCCTCGTCGTGCGACAGGTCCGTGAGGGCGCTTACGGCCGTGCTCCCCGGAATGTCCGCCAACGCCTCGGTCAGCCGTCGCCGTGCGGACGGTGCGACGCCGCCCTGCCGGAGGCAGGCAACGAGCCGGGTCGCAATCTCGTCTGCCAGCGCGGGATCGGCCGCCAGCAGGCTCAGCGCGTCGGCAGCGTCGACATCCTTGCTCTCCTCGATGACCATGTCGATCAGCGTGGGAAGCGCGTCCGCCACTCCGCGCGCCCCGAGCGCCAGAGCCGCGTACCCGCGGACCACGATGTCGGGGTGCGTGAGGGCGTCCCGCAGCACGTCGGTCGCAGCGGCGTGCGGGATCTCGGCGACGGACTGAACGGCGCGCCTGCGTACCTCGGCCTCCGGGGAGCCGAGGCCGTCGGCCAGCAACGCCAACCCGCCGTCGCCGGACTGCGCCAGCGCCCAGCGCAGGGCTCCGGCGACGTTCGGGTCCGACTCACTCAGCACCGCCTCGACAAGTGCCTCCACCGGCACCGGCCCCTCACCGACCGAGGACAGGGCGGCGCGTTGACGGGTGCCCGCGCTTTCCGAGCCCAGTGCCCGCAGGAGTGTGACGACCTGCAGGACGTCCTCCCAGTCGGACGGGTCCGTGGCACCGATCCGACGGAGTCGGGTGAGCAGCTCCATCTCATCCGCGATGCGGAGTCGTGTCCGCCGGATGAGGTCGTTGACGAGTTCGGCGGGGGTGAAGCCGGGATCGTCGAGCGCACGGCGGACGTCTCGTAGCGACAGGCCCAACGACCGCAGGCTCTCGACGTGGAAGATCAGCCGGATGTCCTCGCTGGTGTACTCGCGATAGCCGGAACCGGTACGACCAGTAGGCCGGATCAGCCCGAGCGCGTCGTAATGCCTGAGCATGCGCGCGCTGACCCCGGACCGTCGCGCCACCTCACCGATCAACACCTGGCGTCATCCCTTCTCGTGCGTCGGGCCGAGGGCGACGACACGCTTCGCCGCCTCGATCGCGAACTCGAACCCGGCATCCGGGTCCTGCATCAGACGTTGTGTGGCGACCGCGTGGGCGCGTACGCGCGGGTCGAGATCCCCCATCGCGGCGCGCAGGATCGGCATGACCACCTCGCCGAGCGCGATCAGCGCCCGGCTGAGGCTCAACTGCATCTCACGCCCGCCCCGCCCGAGCTGCGTCGACAACACCGTGGCCAACTCGGGCTCCCCGCCAGAGGGTACGAGCGCGACTGCCGCGCGCCAGGCACTGCGCGCCACCTCGTCGTCGGTGTCGGTCAGCAGCGTCCGGGTGATCGCCGGCCAGGCTCGCCGATCCCCGATCTTGGACAGCGTGTGCAATGCCTGACTTCGGGCCTGCGCGCGCTCCGAGCGGAGCTCATCGGTGAGCTTGGCAACGGTCAGTGCCGGTGGGTGGCGCAGGAGTGCCCAGGTGAGCATCTCGCGTACGGAGAACTCGGGCTCGACCGCGCAGCGCTCGATGAGCGTGTCGATGAGCTGCGGGTCAGGAGCCGTGCCGACCGCCAGCGCCGCGCGCAGCCGTACCGACGGGTCGCTGTTTCCCAGCCCATGCAGAGCCCTCATCGCGTTCGTGTCCTGTTGCGGCGTGGTCATCGGAATCACCCCTTTCCGCCCCAGTGAAGACCTTGTCACTGTGTCAAGGTCAACCCGTTCTCGCTGCTACTCGGGGCGCGGTCACCCGCACGTCGCTCAGGATCGTCGCCCGCTCATCGCGGTCGGTGGCGCCGGGTCTCTGTGAGCTTCATCTAATGACCATCCGGCAGCACCCACCTATATGGACAGCGGGCTGGTAGGAAGAGGCGAGTTGCCTCACCTCAGGGAGATGATCGTGGCACGTCCCCACCTGTCCCGCCGTTCGCTGCTGACCGCCGGTGGCGCCGCCGCCGTGGCGCTCGGCGCGGCCACACCCAGCCCGTCCGCCGCCTCCGCCGCGCCAGCCGACAACCCGGTCGAGACGCCGACGGAGGCGCTGCGTCGGCTACAGGCCGGCAACCGGCGGTTCACCTCCGGCCACGGCCGGCACCCGCACCAGGGCCTGACCGACCTGCACCGGCTCGCCGCCGGCCAGCACCCGTTCGCCATCACCGTCGGCTGCGCGGACTCCCGGGTGGCCCCCGAGGTGCTCTTCGACCAGGGGTTGGGTGACCTTTTCGACAACCGGGTGGCCGGCAACATCGTCGACGACCTGCTGCTCGGCAGCGTCGAGTTCGCCGTGGAGGAGTTCGGCAGCCTGCTGATCGTCGTCCTCGGCCACGAACGCTGTGGCGCGATCACCGCCACCATCGACGCCATCCACACCGGCGGTACGGCCCCCGGGCACATCGGCACCATCGTGGACGCCCTGCGTCCGGTCGTCGAGCCGGTGCTGGACCAGCCCGGCGACCCGGTGGAGAACGGGGTGCGCGCCAACATCGCCGCCCAGGTGCGGGCGCTCAGCGCACGCAGCACCATCATCGCCGAGAAGGTGCACGAGGGCGCGCTGCGGGTGGTGGGCGCCCGCTACGACCTGGACAACGGGCGGGTCTCCCTGGTGGCCTGACCGGGATCTCCCCCGGCCACCCCTTCGTCTGGTGGCCGGGGGCGACCGGGTTGGTACAGAGGCTCACGAGCTGTCGGGAGGTTGGAATCGCGTCGGCGACGCTCACCGACCAGCGACACCGAGTATGGACCCCTTATGAAATTGCTCGTGCGTGCTCGGACCAAACTGCAACGTTGAAGAAGCCTTTTACGCCACCGTTCAAACAACATTCTTCTGACCGTTCAGGGCGGCCCTGCGGACGCATTGGCGCCAGACGAGACAGGCGACGCGAGTCGACGTACGATGTCCCTGTGGCACTGGCTGGAGCGTCAATCGTGCTGGCAGTGGCCGCCGTGGTGGCGGTGTCCATGGCCCTGGCCGGGGCTGTGACTCGGCACCGGAGCCGACGGCGCTGAGACGCCCCTACGCAGTGGCGAGAGGCCGACGCCCGTTGAGTCCAGCACCATTTCGTGCACTGAAGTTCCGCGTAGGTCGCGCTAGCATCTGACGATGACCATCGTGCTCATTGTCGGACTGTTCTCCGTGGTGGCCGGCGCGCTGTTGGCATGGCGACCCATTGGAATGGCCCGCCTGGTAGGCCACTTCGGCCTGGTCAAATACGATCCAGCCAGGACTTCAGAATATCGGCTCACCGGAGTCGTGATGGCCGTAATCGGACTGGCGCTGACCGGGGTGGCCCTACTCCTCTGAGGTGACGACCGCGCCCAGCCGTTGGCAACCCATTCCCGGCCGCACCGACGGCGGCGCTGGCCGGTCAGCGGATGGGGCCCGACAAGCGTCACCTGTCACGTCGCGGTGCACGGGTACGGCGGTAGTAGGACCATCCGGCCAGCGGCAACGCGACCGCCCAGGCCAGCAGGAGCGGGAGACCAATGAGGACGCCGGTCGGGGTGAAGATGTCCTCTGCGCTGGATTCCGGCAGGTCCGCGGCGAACTGCCAGGGCAGGGTCGCCGAGTAGCCGATCATCAGGGCGGATCCCAGCACCGTTGGCGTCAGCGGCAACCACTGCGGCACCCGACGTCCGCGCAGCCACGGCACCCACCGGGGGAAGACCACGCCCCAGTCCTGAATGAGCCCCAGCGCCAGTACGCCGCCGAGCCCGGCGAGCACGCACAGGAGGCCCAGGTAGAACGCGCCGGCCGGCAGCCCCAGGAAACCGTCGACGGGGTGGTCCCCCACCCCGGGCCCCCGACCGTGGTACCACTCGCGGAACGGACCGGGGTTGGCGAACAGCGGGATGCCGAGGATCCAGGGCACGTGCAGCGGGATGAACCCCAGTACGGGGGCGATCCAGGCCACGTGCCCGGCTCGGCGGGCCCAGGGCGGCGGCGGGGCGGGCATGGCGTTCGTGTGTGGTGTTCGAGTCACGGCGTCGTCTCCATCAGCGGCGGGCGTTGGCACCTCTGAGATCACCGTCGCCGAACGGCGCGGCGAGCGGATCGCCGCGCGGAGGGAAATCGCCTCCCCCACCGCAGGGATGGTGTCTTTTCGTCACGACAGTCCGTGTGACGGAAACACTTCACGGCAGCGGGCCACGCTGCCGAGGCTGGACACCATGAATGTGACACGGCTCGACCGATCAGGCGACGGCCACCCACAGCCCTCGCCCGGGGACACCCTCGCCCGCATCACCGTCGTGGACGCGCTGCGTGGAAGCGCGCTGCTGTTGATCCTGCTGGTGAACATCGTGTTCTTCAGCTCCGGCTACGATTTCCACCTGGTCGACGATCCGGCGCGCGGCGCCGTCGACCTGCTGATCGCCGGCGCGGTGGAGCTGTTCTTCGCGATGAAGGCGTACCTGTTGTTCGCCTTCCTGTTCGGCTACAGCTTCACACTGCAACTCGACTCCGCAGCTCGGCGCGGCGCGGCGTTCCGCCCGGCGTTCCTGCGCCGGCTCTCCGGGTTGTTCGTCCTCGGTGTGCTGCACGCGGTGCTGCTGTTCCACGGCGACATCCTCACCACGTACGCGTTGCTCGGTCTCGTGCTGCTCGCGGTCCGGCGGATCGAGCCCCGCACCGCGCTGATCGCGGCGGCGTCCATCATCGGCGGCATCGCCGTCGTGGTCGGGATCGCCGCGGTCCTCGGTGCCACGCTGGTCCCGGACGAGGCCACAGCGGTCAGCGCCGGTGCCCGTTCGACGCTGGCCCTGGGCGGCGGCCTCGGCGATGTCGTCCTGGAGCACCTGCGGTCGATGCCGGCGATGATCGGCGGCCTCGCCGTGCAGGGGCCGCTGGCGTTCGCGGCGTTCCTCGTCGGCCTCGCCGCCGGCAAGCACCGGCTGCTCGCCACCGTGCCCGCCCACCAGGACCTGCTACGCCGGTGCGAACGGGTGGGGTATCCGATCGGTCTGGCCGGCGCCGTCGTGTTCGCGGTCGGTGGTTCTACGGCAAACCTGACCGGACTGATGGTCAGCATCGTCACCGCGCCGTTCCTGGCCGCCGCCTACGCCGCGACCCTGCTGCGCCTGTTCACGCGGCGGCCGCGCCTCGCGGACGCGTTCGCGCCCGCTGGGCGGATGGCCCTGACCAACTACCTGGCCCAGTCGCTCGTGTGTGTGCTCGTCTTCACCGGCGTGGGGTGGGGCCTGGTCGGCCGCACCTCGCCGGCACAGACACTGCTGATCGCACTGGTGATCTTCGCGGTGCAACTGGTGGTCAGCTCGTGGTGGTTGCGGCGGTTCCGGTACGGCCCCGTCGAATGGGCACTGCGCGCCTGGACCCACGGGGCGCGCCGCCCCAACTAGGGTGCTGACATGGTCGATCGGCACCAGGTGATGAACTTCCGGGTCCGGGCCCAACAGCTCGACCGGGCCGAGGGCACGCTCGCCGACACCGCCGTCCTGGACCTCGGGGTGCAGAACACCGGTCCGGACGGCGGGCGGTGGGCGCTGGCGGTACGCGGGGTCGACGTGACCGCGGTGTCCGACACCGACCTGGTCCTGCTGTGGACGGTGCGGGGCGCTCCCCACCTCTACCGCCGGACCGACGTTGCGAAGGTGGCGGCCGCCGTCGAACCCAACTCCTCGGCCGACGCGGGCAAGCGCATCTACGACGCCGCGAAACCGTTGAAGGCCGCCGGCATCGACACCCTCGCGGCCCTGGACGACATCGCCGGCCGGATGCGGGCCATCGTCAGCACGCCGACGGTCAAGGGGGACGTCTCCGCCCGCCTGGCCACCATGCTGCCCGAGCCCTACCTGCGGTTTTGCCGCCCGTGCGACGCCACGCACCTCTACGAGATGCCGTTCCGGCTCGCCGCCCTGCGGGCCGGACTGGAGTTGCAGCTCGACACCTCACCTCCGGTCCTGCGGCGCATCACCGGGTTCAGGAAAGCGGCCGCTACGGGCAACCGCTTCGACCTCATCCGCGCCTATCTTCGCCTGCTCGGTCCGGCCACCCCGAAACAGGTCGCCGACTATCTCGACGCCCCGGTGAAGGACGTCAAGGCGCGCTGGCCCGACGATGTGATCGAGGTGACTGTCGACCGCGAGGTGCGCTCACTGCTCGCCGCCGACGAGGAGGCGCTGGAGTCCGCCGACGGCACTGTCACCCGACTGCTCGGCCCGTTCGACCTCTTCCTCCAGGCCAAGGACCGGGCAACGCTGGTGCCGGACGCCGCCCACGCCAAGGAGCTGTGGCCGGTGTTGGGTCGCCCCGGCGCCGTCCTGGTCGACGGCGAGTTGGTCGGCACCTGGCGGCCCCGCAAGTCCGGCAGGACGTTCACTGTCGCCGTCCAGCCGTGGCAACGGCTGTCGAACACCACGCGTAAGGCCATCACCGCGCAGGCCGAACGCCTCGCCGCGTACCGCTCCGTCTCCCTCAGCGGCGTCGACTTCGGCAGCTAGTCGCCGACGACACTCACTCCACTGCCCAGGCGATGGCGGGCGGGTGCACCCGAGCGCAGATCGGCCCACCGGCGGCATCGGTCAACCCGACCCGGCCAACCAGCGTCCCGTTGCCCTCGTGGGCGGCGCGCAGCAGCGCGGTCGGCACGTCGGTGAACATCAGCTTCGCTCGTCGGAACATCGCGAAGCCGTCCTGGGTTACCGCGCCCCAGCTCAGATAGAGAAACCGCGCCCCGGGGCGGCCGTGCACCCAGGGGCCACCGACGTCGAGCGCACCGTCGATCTCGCGACTGGACACCTCGAAGGACCAGGTGGCGCGTGCCGCGTCGGCCGGCACCTGATCGACCACCTCGGCCTTGCGCTGCACCCCGACGTGCACGTTGCCCCGCCGCAGCGCGTCGGCCTCCGCACCGGGACGCTGACCTGGGAGATCGCTGCCGTCGATCCTGATCCGCATGGCACCGACTCTAGTTACCGGGCTGGCTGCCCGACGGGGGTGTCATCCTCGCCGTACTCGCCACGGATGGGCAGGTAGTAGGCGGGCAGGAACGCGGCGATGATGGCGACGCCGGCGATCGGCACGAACGCGCCGACGAGGATGCCGGAGCCGATCCAGACCAGGGCGAGCGCGAAGCGGCGGCCGATGGCCCGCGCACCGAGCGGCCCGAGGCCGGGGTCCAGCAGTTTGGCCCGGCGGAGGTGCGCCCACACGATGTTGAAGAGGGCCGCCGCCGTCCACAGTGTGCCGCCGTAGACGACGACCGACGCGCGCAGCCCCTGTTCGGCGCGCAACGCGTCGGCGAGCAGTGACGTGGAGAACGGCAGGAACGCGATGACCATCAGGAGCAACGTGTTGAGGAACAGCACCACTCGGTCGACGTGCCGGACGCGGTCGAACATGACGTGGTGATTCACCCACACCTGCCCGATGAGCAGGAAGCTCAGCGTGTACGCCAGGTACGACGGCCACAGCGCACCGAGCCCCTGGACGAGGCGACCGAAGTCGTGGGGCGGTTGGATCTCCAGCACGAGGAGCGTCACGGCGATCGCGAAGACACCGTCGCTGAAGGCCAGCAGCCGTCCCGGGCTACGGGTAAGCCGTGAAGTTTCCCTTTGGGGAGGCACCTCGCGAATTATGCTATATGTCGGCTTTCCTCATCGGCAACGCCGGCGGCAGTCTTGCGCAGGTAGGTCTCGGCCAACTGGCGTAGGCGCGTCCGGTCGAAGCTGTCCCCGTGGCCGGGATGGACGACGGACACGTCGAGGTCGACGAGGACCTGCATGCTTCGCCGGTACGCGGCCACGTCGGAGTTCGGCAGATCGTCGATCAGGGCGCCCTCGTAGACGATGTCGCCCGAGTACAGGGTCCCGGTGTGCTCCTCCATCAGGGCGATGCTCCCCGGCGTGTGGCCGGGAAGGTGCAGCACGGTCAGCACCCGCCCGCCCAGGTCGACCCGGTCGCCGTCGTCGAGCAGATGGTGCAGGGTCATCGGTGCGACGCGGTAGGCAGCCGGGTCGTAGTCGGGATCGGGCAGGACGTCGATCATGAGCTCCGGGATGTCTTCTCCGGCGGCGTCGATCCCGAGTTTGTCGAAGAGTTCCGCGCCGTACAGGCTCGCCGGTACGCCCGTCGCCAAGACCCCGGCCTCGGCGGGGTGGGCGGCCCGCTCTCCGAACTCTGACGCCCCACCGACGTGATCCAGGTGCGCGTGGGTGAGCACGATCATCGGATCGCGCTCGAACAGGCCCGGAATCGCCTCCCTTAGGGAGACGACGCCGAGCCCGGCGTCGATCACGATGTCCCGGTCGGTGCCCCGCAACCACCAGATGTTCGCCGACAACAGTTCGTTGACGTGCGGTTCCGAGATCCGGACGACGTCGCCGCCCACTTCGGCCCGCGCATACCAGTCGACCATTCCCGAGAGTGTGCCAGCGTGGCGACGGCGCTTCGACCCCGCGAATGGGCAGCATCGCCGACGTCCGAGCCTCGAACCGACTCAGATGATCGCGAAGAGGCGGTCGGCGGGCTCCACGACGGCGGCCAGCACCGCGCCGGGCACGAGGGCCGGGTCGGTCGCGCGGATCGTGTCCGCCTCGAAGGTGGCGAATCCCGGCCCGCTGATGCGCAGGTGGACTTCCAGCTCGGGATTCTCTCCAGCCAGGTGGTTCGCCACCGCGAGGATCTCCGCCGTCGCGGCGACACCGGCGGCTGACAGTCGACGCGCGTCGCGGCGCGAGCGGCCCACCACCCGCCAGCCGAAGACGCCGAACCCGACACCGATGGCTGTCGCCAGGACGCCACCGACCAGCAGACCCCAGAAGTCGCTGGACGATCGCGGCGGGTCCAGTGTCACGGCGGTGACGAGCAGGACCGGTCCGGGTAGGCAGATCGCCAGGAACAGGAGCCGGGAGAGCAGCGCGCCCACCGGACCGACACGCGCTTCCGCTTCGCGGGGGGCACTCGTCACCCTTGCACCGTAGTGCAGCGGCCGGCTGGCTCACTCCACCGTCCAGGCGGGGCCGGGAAGGGTGAATCCGTCCGCGCCGGCACGCGGGAACGCCCGATCCGCCGATCCGTTCGAGTACGCCGTGAAAGACTCGCCCAGCTGGCGGAAGGGGCGGGGATGCAACCAACCTGGCTCGTAGCGCTCTCATGGGCTTCGCTCGCGCTCGGCGTCGTCAGCCTCGCGGTCGTGCTGGCCGACACCTATCTCCGCGGAAACCGTCAGCCGGTCCGGGTCATGGAGATCGTCTGGCTGGTGACCGTCCTCTACATCGGCCCGGCCGCTGTCCGCCTCTACTGGAACTGGGGCAGGCCCGAGGCGTTCTCACGGCGGCGACAGGAGGGGCAACCGCGACGGCCCCGCCGGGCCATCGTCGTCACCCACGTGTCCCGCTGCGGCGCGCACTGCGCTCTCGGGTTCATCGTCGCCGAGGTCGCCCTGTACGCCGTGAGATTCGACCCGGCCGAGGACCCGCTGTGGCTCGACTACGCCGGGGACTACCTGATGGCGGTGACGATCGCCGTGCTCTTCCGGTACTTCGCCGGGCCGGGTCGCAGCCTCGGAAAGGTCTGGCACGCGCTGTCGAATGTCGGCAGGATCGAGCTGCTGACCATCACCGCGTTCGAGGTGGCGCTGTTCGTATGGCTGACGCTCGCGCATCGCGTGGTCTTGCCGGAGCCGCCTCTGCGACCCGACAGCCCCACGTTCTGGTTCGCCGGTCAGCTCGGGCTGATAGCCGGCTTCGTCGCGGCCTGGCCGACCGCCTCCTGGCAGCTCGGCCGAGGGCTGAGATTCGAGCCGCGCCGGCTCCCCGACGACTGAGCGGGGCCCGACAGCCCCGAAGAACAACAAAAGGCAAGGAGATCCCTCTCCCTGCCACTTCTAACGTATACCGCACCTGGGGGCTTGCGGCAAGACCCCGGTGGTGGCGCAGAATCGGCGGCCGGACCAGCACAAACGAGGTAACGGGGGCCAGACGTGGGTGTGTTGTCGATGGACGGGAACCGCGGCGACCGGGCACCGCTGTTGGATCTTCGAGAGGTCGACGAGACGCAGGTGTCGGTCGTCGGCGGCAAGGCCGCGCACCTGGGCGCGCTGTCCCGAATCGACGACATCCGGGTGCCGGGGGGGTTCTGCGTGACGACGGCCGCCTTCCGGCGGATCATGGCGCAGACGCCGGCGATCAACGATCGGCTCGATCAGTTGTCGCGCCTGAGCCCGGACGACCGGGAGGCGATTCACACGCTCAGCGCGGAGATTCGCCGCAGCGTCGAGGAGACCCCGATCCCGGGCGACCTGGCCGCCGCGATCACCGGCGCGCTCGCCCGGTTCGGCGAGCAGGCCGCCTTCGCCGTGCGGTCCAGCGCGACGGCGGAGGACACGCCCACTGCGTCCTTCGCCGGCCAGCAGGACACCTACCTGAACGTGGTGGGGCCGGAGGCGATCCTGCGGCACGTCAGCCGGTGCTGGGCGTCACTGTTCACCGAGCGGGCCGTCATCTACCGCCTGCGCAACGGCATCGACCACCGGACCGTCCAGATGGCTGTCGTCGTACAGCAGATGGTTTTTCCGGATGCCTCCGGCATCCTGTTCACGGCGGACCCGGTGACGGGCAACCGGACTGTCGCGACAGTCGATGCCAGCTTCGGCCTCGGCGAGGCCCTGGTGTCCGGCCTGGTGAACCCGGACGTCTTCACGGTGCGCGACGGCGAGGTCGTCGCCGGCACTGTCGCCGCGAAGCAGCGAGCCGTCGCGGCGCTGCCCGGCGGCGGCACGCGGGAGGTGGCGATCGACACCCACCGGCAGGAGCAGCCGGCGCTGACGCGGGCTCAGGTGGTGCGACTCGTGCGGCTCGGGCGACGGATCGAGGCGCATTTCGGCCGTCCGCAGGACATCGAGTGGTGCCTGGTCGACGACGACTTCCAGATCGTGCAGAGCCGGCCGATCACCACGTTGTTCCCCATCCCGGCGGCCGATGACCAGGAGAACCACGTCTACCTCTCGGTCGGTCACCAGCAGATGATGACCGACGCCATGCGGCCGCTGGGGCTCTCCATGTGGCAGCTGACCGCCATGGCCCCGATGCTGGCGGCCGGCGGGAGGTTGTTCGTCGACGCCACCCGACTGCTGGCCTCCCCCGCCGGCCGCGCCGGTTTCCTCACGATGGCGGGGCGCGACGATCCGCTGATGAGGGACGCGCTGGAGACCCTGATCGACCGCGGAGACTTCATTCCGACGCTCCCGGACCAGGGCGGTCCGGGTAGGCCGACGACCGGCGGCGCGTCCACCTCGACCGAGACCGACCCGGCCGTCGTCGCCGAGCTGATCGAGCGCAGCGAGGCGTCCATCGCCGCCCTGCGGCGCGATATCGCGACGGTGACCGGTACGGCGCTGTTCGACTTTCTGCTGGAGGCCTTCCAGGAGCACAAGCGGGTCCTCGGTGATCCGCTGAACATGCGAGCGATCATGGCCGGCATGGAGGCCACCTGGTGGCTCAACGACAGGTTGCACGAGTGGCTGGGCGAAAAGAACGCCGCGGACACCCTCACGCTCTCCGCACCCGGCAACGTCACGTCGGAGATGGGGCTGGCGCTGCTCGACGTCGCCGACGTGATCCGTCCGCATCCGGAGGTGGTGGCGTTCCTCCAGGACGTCGCGCACGACGACTTCCTCGACGAGCTGCCAAAGGTCGCGGGCGGGGCCGAGGCGCGCGCCGCCATCGAGGCGTATCTCGACCGGTACGGCATGCGCTGCGTCGGCGAGATCGACATCACCAGGCCGCGGTGGAGCGAACGCCCCGGCACGCTGGTGCCCGTGCTGCTGGACAACGTCAAGCTCTTCGAGCCGGGCGCGGCCCGGCGGCGCTTCGAGCAGGGTGAACAGCAGGCGCGGCAGCAGGCGCAGGAGGTGTTGGCGCGCCTGCGGGCGCTGCCGGACGGGGAGCAGAAGGCCGACGAGACCGCGCGCATGATCGACCGGGTGCGGGCCTTCATCGGCTACCGGGAGTACCCGAAGTACGACATCATCAGCCGCTACTTCGTCTACAAGCAGGCGCTGCTGGCTGAGGCCGAACGGCTGGTGCACGCCGGCGTGCTCACCGAGGCCGAAGAGGTCTTCTACCTCACGTTCCAGGAGTTCCACGAGGTCGTGCGCTCGCACCGGGTGGACGACGAGCTGATCCGGCGGCGCCGCGACGAGTATCGGTCACACCAGGGGCTCACCCCGCCCCGGGTGCTGACCTCCGACGGCGAGGCGATCACCGGGGCGTACCGACGCGACGACGTGCCGGCCGGCGCCCTGGCCGGTGTGCCGGTGTCCGCCGGGACTGTGGAAGGACGCGCCCGCGTCATCCTGGACATGGCACAGGCCGACCTCGAAGCGGGTGACATCCTCGTCACTGCCCACACGGACCCGAGCTGGACTCCCCTGTTCGTCGGTATCGCTGGCCTGGTGACGGAGGTCGGCGGGTTGATGACGCACGGCGCGGTGATCGCGCGAGAGTATGGCCTACCTTCTGTCGTCAGCGTGCTCGACGCCACCCGGCTGATCCGCGACGGGCAGCGGATCCGCGTGCACGGCAGCGACGGGTACGTCGAGATCCTGCCCTGACCGACGGCACCCTCAGGAGGAACGACGATGGCGGTTTCGGTCCGACGACTGGCGATCGCGGTGGCGGCGGCGGCGACGCTGGTGTCGTTGGTGGGGTGCGGCAGCGGCGACGACGCCACCGAGGCGCGGACGACGCCGAGCCCGGAGGCGACGCTCGCCTCGCCGCCGGCCGCCGATCACGAGTTCCGGCAACTGGAGGAGCAGTTCGGGGCGCGGCTGGGCATCTCCGCCGTCGACACGGGCACCGGTCGCACTGTGGAATACCGCGCCGACGAGCGGTTCGCGTACGCCTCGACGTGGAAGGCCCTCGCTGCCGCCGAGGTGCTCGACGGCACCACCGACGCCCAACTGGATCGCGTGGTGCGGTACTCGGCGCGGGACCTGGTGGCGCACTCCCCCATCACCGAGAAGCACGTCGGCGAGGGCATGAGCCTGCGCGCCCTCGCCGACGCCGCCGTGCGCTACAGCGACAACACGGCCGGCAACCTGCTGCTGCGCCACCTCGGCGGACCGGCGGGGTTCGAGGCGAAGCTGCGCGCGCTGGGCGACACCGTCACCGACGTCGCCCGCTACGAGACCGCGCTGAACGAGGCAACACCTGGCGACAGGCGGGACACCAGCACCCCGCGGGCCCTGGCTGGCGACCTCCGGGCGTACACAGTGGGGGTTGCCCTGGAACCGGCGGACCGCGACGTGCTGCGCGGCTGGCTGCGGGGCAACACCACCGGCGCGGCGTTGGTCCGCGCCGGGGTGCCGGCCGGCTGGGTGGTCGGGGACAAGACCGGGACCGGTGGGTACGGCACCCGCAACGACATCGCGGTGATCTGGCCGCCCGACCGGGCCCCGATCGTGCTCGCCGTGCTCTCCAGCCGCGACACGAGGGACGCCACCCCCGACGACGTCCTCATCGCCCAGACCACCCGGGTGGTCGTCGCCCAACTGCGAGCATGAGTCGGTCAGGTCGCGCTGCCGCTGTCGTACGCCGTCTGGTGGCGGCGGATCTCGGCGTGGTGGTCGGCGGACCAGGCCGCCAGGGCCAGGACGGTGGAGAGCAGTGACCTGCCCAGGTCGGTGAGGGCGTACTCGACGCGGGGTGGCACCTCGGGGTACGACGTCCGGCTGACGAGCCCGGTGCGTTGGAGGTGTTTCAGGGTCAGCGTGAGCATGCGTTGGGAGATGCCGGGGATCGCGTCGCCCAGGTCCGAGTAGCGGACAGGGCCGTCGGCCAGCGTGCCGATGATCAGCACGCTCCACTTGTCGCCGACGAGGTCCAGGACCTCCCGGATGAAGTCGGCGTCCTCGTCGTTCCAGTGTGCGCAGGGCCCCGGGGCGGCCCGGACGTTCCCCCGGACGTTGGTGCGCCTGCGCCGGAGATCTCCTGCGCTCATCCTCGCCACCCCTCCGCGCAGCCCGCGCTACGCACATGAATGTACCTTTTGTGGCTCTCCGATTCTGACGCATCATGGCCCTACGAACAAGAAGTGAGAATCGAGGAGGAGAACCGTGAAGATCGAGTTCTGGTCGGACATCGTCTGCCCGTACTGCGGGCTGATGGACCACCGGCTCCACCAGGCCCTGGACCGGCTGCCGTACGGCGGTCAGGTCCAGGTGATCCACCGGTCGTTCCAGCTACATCCCGACCTGCCCCGAGCGGGCCTCAGTCAACGAGAGTTGATCACGATGGCGGGGGCTCCCGCGACGACAATCGACCGGGTCCTGCGGCCCATCGAGCGTGCGGCCGAGGCGGAGGGTTTGACGCCCTACCACGCGGTGGACCGCACGCTCGGGCCGACAGATTTCGCCCACGAACTGCTCGCGTACGCGACCGACCAGGGGCGCGGCGCCGAGATCTGGACGGCGATGTTCCGCGTGCACTTCGGGCAGGCCCGCAAGCTGTGGACCGTCGAGGAGGTCCTCGACTTCGCCGCCGAGGTGGGTCTGGACAGCGCCGGGGCCGCCGACGCCCTGCGAAGCCGCCGCTACCGGGCCCGCGTGGCGGCCGACCAGCGCGAGGCACAGCGCCTCGGGGCACGCGGCGCGCCGTTCCTCGTCTTCGACGGCCGCTTCGCCGTCCCCGGAGCGATCGGCCTCGACGACCTGCTCGCGGTCATCGACAAGGCGTGGACCGAGAGCCACCCGACACCACAGCCGCTGCCGGTGGTCGGTGCGGCCGAGGGCATGTGCGCCCCGGACGGGTGTGCGGTGCCCGACCGCACCACCTGAGCTCGCGCCCCGTCACCCTCGGCGTGGGCTGATTCCCGCTACCGCCAGGTCGAGCAGTCGGGTCGCGGCGGCGGCGGGATCGGCGTGATGCTCGGTGGCCAGGGCGATGCCGGTGATCAGCGCGAGCAGATCGGTGATGGTCACCTCTGGTGGCACCGCGCCCGCCGTCGCGGCCCGGCGTACGAGCGGCTCGCCCGCCTCGGTGAGCTGCGCGGTGGCGCAGTGCTCGTGCGCGTCGGTGGGGCTGGCCATGCAGTCGCGGGTCAGTGCGATGGCCAGCCCTCTGATGGTGGCGACGTTCCCGTTGACGGCGGCGAGCCAGTCCAGCAGCGCGGCCCGCGCGTCGGCGGCGTCGAACAGCTCGCGGGCGCGGGCGCCGAGGTTCTCGATCACGCCGCGGAAGACGGCGTCCAACAACGCGTGGCGGCTCGGGAAGTGTCGGCGCACGGTGGCCGAACCGACTCCGGCGATGCGGGCGATCTGCTCCAGGGACGCGTCGGCGCCAAATCCGCACCCGTCCTGGTCACCGGCGCCACGGGAAGGCAGGGTGGTGCCACCGCTCGGGCCCTGCTCGCGGCCGGCGTACCCGTCCGGGCACTGGTCCGTGATCCCGCGACCAACCGCGCGCGGTCGGTCGAAGCCCTCGGGGCCGAACTGGTCACCGGAGACCTCGACGATCGCGACTCGCTGGTCCGGGCCGCGCACGGAGCACGGGCCGTCTTCTCGGTGCAGATGCCCGCGATGGACGGCAACGCCATCAACTTCGACGGCGAGCTGGCCCAGGGCGTCAACCTGATCGAAAGCGCGCTGGCCGCGAAGGTGCCGCAGTTCGTCCACACCTCCGTCAGTGGCGCCGGCCAGCACACCGAGGCGCCCGGCTGGGCCGAGGGCCGCTGGGTGACGATGGAGCCCTATTACACGACAAAGGCAGCAATCCAGGATCGGGTACGCGAGGCGGGCTTCACGCACTGGACGCTCATCAAGCCGGGCTTCTTCATGGACAACCTCCTCCCCTCGGTGGCGTACCTGCTCCCCCGGGGCGTCGCCGGCGGGCTGGCGACGGTCCTCAAGCCACAGACCTCGCTCTCCCTCGTCGCGGTCGACGACATCGGCCGCGCGACCGCCGCGGCCATCGCCGAACCCGATAGGTTCCACGGTGTCGAACTGGAGCTGGCGAGCGACCACCTGACGATGACCGAGATCGCCAAGACGCTCTCCGACGCTCTGGGCGTCGAACTGACCGCGCCCGACATGACCGAGGAGGAGGCGGTCGCCGCAGGGATGCCGGAGTGGGCCGGCATATCCCACGAGCAGATGAACGTTGTGGGCCAACCCGCTCGCCCGGAGTACGCGAGGGCCCTCGGCATCCCCGTCACGACGTTCGCCGAGTGGGCTCGCGACAACCTGCCTGAGCCGTCAGGTCGCTGAGGAGGCGACGCCGCACTCACTCACAGTGCGCGCATCTCGCCGCTCGCGGGCCTGCTCGGGTAGCGTGCATCGAGCATGATCGCTAGCCTTACCGGTCCCTCCACATTGGACAACGGAAGGCTCTTCATGAAGCGCAGAATGATGACCAGCCTGGTGGCGATGTTCGCCATGATCGCGGCGACGCTGATCGGCACCGGCAGTCCGGCGGCGGCGGCCTCCTCCGGCCCGTGGATTGTCCAGCCGTTCACGAACCTCTACTGCCTCCACCCGGCGGGCTACTCGTCGGCGCTCAACGTCGTCGTCGAGCAGCGCCTCTGCGAGGGTGGACTGAACCGCAACTGGATCTTCACCACGACCAGTTCGGGCTACTACCACATCTCGTACCGCAACGGCGGAAGGTGCATGGCCGTCCGCGGCGCGGTGACCACCGAGCGGGCGAAGATCGCCACGCAGGTGTGCGGCGACGCCCGCCTCAACGACCAGTGGCTGCCGATCAAGCTCTTCGGCTCCGGTGGTTCCGACTACTACCAGCTGAAGAACCGCAACACCGGCAAGTGCATGGCGGTCGAGGGCAACTCGGTGCAGAGCGGCGCCGACATGATGCAGTTCACCTGCTACACGACGTCCAACAACCAGGCCTTCACCTGGTTCTCCCCGTCGTAGGCACGCCCTGCGGCCGGGAAGCGGGACCTCCCGGGGTCCCGTTCCCGGCCGGTGGCAAAAGGTGGCCGACGGTGGCGCACATCGAGCATGATCGTTAGCCTTACCCCGATCTTCCACTTTGGACGAAGGAAAGGCCCCTCATGCAGCGCAGAACGATGACCGGTTTGGTGGCGGTGCTCGCCATGATCGCGGCGACGCTGGTCGGTACCGGCAGCCCAGCGGCGGCAGCCACCACCGGCCCGTGGGTGATCCAGCCGTACACGAACGACTACTGCATCCACCCCGAGGCGTACGCGTCGGCGAGCGGGACCGTTGTCGATCAGCATCTCTGCGACAGAGGACTGCTCCGCAACTGGAACTTCACCACTACCAGCTCGGGCTACTACCACATTTCCTACCGCAACGGCGGAAAGTGTATGGCCGTCCGCAACGCGTCGAAGACCGAGCGGGAGAAGATCGTCACGCAGGGGTGCGGCGACGCCCGCCTCAACGACCAGTGGCTGCCGATCAAGCTCTTCACCTCCGGGTTCGCTGACTATTACCAGCTGAAGAACCGCGGCACGGGCAAGTGCATGGCGGTGGAGGGCAACTCGGTGCAGAACGGCGCCGACATGATGCAGTTCACCTGCTACACGACGTCGAACAACCAGGCCTTCACCTGGGGCCTGGACTAAGCAACGCCGTTGAGCCGCGCGGCGGGACCCCCTCCGGGTCCCCCCGCGCAGGGCGTTGTGCCCACCGCGACCACTCCGTCAGTCGGTTGTCAGCCCTCGGGTCGCCAGCACACTGAGGGAGGCGGCGCTGTCACCGCCGAGCTTGGCGCGAGCCGCCGCTGGCTTGCGCAGCTCGAACACCTCCACGAGGAGTGTCGGCGATGCGGACCGTTGGCGGATCGAGTCGACCTCCTGCCGGTCCGGGTTGAACGGCAGGACCTTCCACTGGTTCGCGGTCTCCTGCCAGTCGGACGAGACGGCCGCCACCAGGCCGTCGAGCATGCTCTCGTAGTCCTCCTTGCTGATCGGGCGGCCCATCCCGTATCGCTCACGCAGGGCGAGGATCTCGGGGGTGGGCGTTCCGGAGTACCTGCCGCCGTTCAGCCCGAGCCACCAGTGGGCGAAGTAGGCACCCTGGTAACCCTGGGCGAGGTAGCGCGATTTGTCGCGGTGCACCTCGATGACGAAGTTGTGCACCTGCGGGAACTGGCAGTCGAGCAACAGGACGGTCTCCGGGCTGGCGGGCCGCGCGAGCAGTGCTTTCCGGAGCTCGACGCCCTGCCCAGCCCGATAGGTCTCGCCCGACAGTTGGACGGGCTCGCCGCCCTTGTCCCGCAACTGCTCACGGATCTGGAACGCGGCTATGCCGCAGTTGGCCCACCGTCGGCTCTCGTCGCGCAACACGATCTGCGGGTCGCCGGTCCGCCCCGTGCTCGCCACCGCCGCGTTGAGCTTCGCCAGATCGTCACCGTCGACGGCCTTGTCACGATGCCGTTGACCGGTATCGGTCGCCCGCGTGGCCTCCCGCCGCGCGTAGCTGGTCGCGGCGGTGATGGCCTCGGCCCACGTCCCGAACCTCTGACCGTCCAGCAGGGTGCTCTCCGACCAGCTCACCAACGCGCCGACCACCTCCCCCCGTAGTTCGGTGGGCAGCAGCGGCTCGATCCTGGTCAGGATGTCGCCGCACGCCTTCTCATCGGTCTCCAGGTTGGGGATTCGACCGTCCGGTGGGTAGGTGTGCCGCTCCTCCGCGATGACCAACATCCGAGCCTCCACAGTCCTCTGTGTACCGACCGCCCCATGGCGAGCCAGGTTTCAGATTGAGTCCTCCGTGAGCGATCAGACACACAACGTCGGACTTCCGTCCCGGATCGCGACCACCGAACGGGGGCACGCCTTCCGCGAGCCGATCAGTGCGCGGGGGTGCTCGATTGATCCGCGACGGGTTGCCCGCCGGTGGCACCACCGTTTCGTGAACGGCGGCTGAGAAGGTCGCCGCGATGACGTCCTCCGGGGGCGAGGACGTGGCGTACACCCTCCAGATACACGGCCGGGCCCTCGTCGTCGGACCTGGCCCTTTACCCTATTGGTGAGAATCGATCTGCACAATTGCGCCCGGGTTCGATTCCCGCGTGGCCTCGATGTGCCATCCACCGCGCAGTCGACAGCCTATGGGCTCTGAAACCATGTCGGAATCCCCGAGGTCCGGATGCTCCCCCACGGACGGGAGTGAGCAGACGGCACAATGGACACATGCTGACCCTCGGCGCGGTGCACACAGGTCTTGTGCAGCACTCCGGTGCGCTGCCGGTCGGCCGTGCGGCCGAACTGCTCGACCTCGTCGAAGGCGCCACCGTGGTGTCGGTGCGCCGCCCGATGGCCTGCACGACCTCACCCGAGGTGCTCACCGGCGTCGACTGTGACGCGCCCAGCGGCACCGGACGTCGCGTACGGCTCGTCGGCACTGTCATCGGCCGGGCGAGCCTCACCGGTGGCCGCGTCGCGCAGTCCTCGGTGGACTCTCGGCTGCAACGGGCTGCGACCAGCACTCGCCTGCCTTGGCACAATTACCTCGGCCGGCCTGGGCAGCTGGATGCGATCGGCAAGGTGAGCGCACCCGCCGTGGTCGACGGATACCTGCGCGGCGATGCCGGCCGCTTCGAAGTCCCGCACACGAGCCTCGACCTGGACGCCGTGGCCATGCAGCTGCTCGACCGGGTGCAGCGTGGCGATCTGCTGGACCGGCGGCCGCCGCTGCGGGCTCCGCGTACGACCCTGCGCTGGTCGATTACGGTGGACGACCGGTCATCGGTGGACGCCCGGGCGACCTTCACGGTCGGGGCCGGGCAGGCGCGCACCCTCGAGGTGACGCTGGGCCGCCACGACCCGGCCGCCGCCCGACTCCTCTGCGAGGACCTGGCGCTGCACGACTGGCTGGTGACCACTGTGTCCTCGGTGGTGGACGACCTCGCCGCCACGTCGTGGCCGCCGCCGGTCCGGGTCCGGCGGCTCAGCCTTCTCGTCGAACACCTCACGCGCCTGTGGATGCCCGGAGCCCGAGTGCCCGGTTCGATGAGTGCCCTGACGCAAGAGCTGGACCGGCAGGCGGGCCTCACCCGCCAGTGGACGGCCTGCGTGCAGTGGATCCGCGATCAGCTCGCCGCGGCGGCCGCCGTTCAGTCGTTGACGAAGATGTAGGCGATCCGATCCACGATCCGCTGCGGCAGCTCGATGCGCTCGGCCGTGCTTCGGCGCTGCAGTTCGTCCAGGAGGTCAGCGTCCACGGCGATCTGGCTCAGGATGGTCCGCACCGCGTGCTCCACCGGCAGCAACTGCGACCGGAGCACCGAGCACGTCTGATAGGCGGCGAACGGCTCGGCGTCGGGATTGAGCTGCAGAACCGGTGGCATCGTGGTCCAGTCGGTCGGCAGCGTCGCGGCCGGATCGAACCGCTGCGGACGGGCCACCACCGCGCCGTGACGGCGGAGCAGCCCAAGCCGCACCAACTGCCAGACCGAGGCCAACAGGGCGCACGACCACGTCGGCACCCCGGCGTCCTGCGACCACAGCTCGACGTCGACGAAGATGCTGTGC
Organism: Micromonospora sp. NPDC048842; assembly: GCF_040649935.1. NCBI lineage: Bacteria > Bacillati > Actinomycetota > Actinomycetes > Micromonosporales > Micromonosporaceae > Micromonospora > Micromonospora sp. NPDC048842. The sequence goes on from NZ_JBEZGK010000012.1 coordinate 183,890, forward strand.
CGGGGGGTGCTGCTCTCCACGGGCGGCGACCAGTGCACGGGCGGGCGCATTGCCGGCCGGATCTCGCCCGGAGAGCGCCGTCCGTTGCAGAGCCAGCCTGATTCGGCGGCGAACGAGCCGGCGCCGGTGACCCGAGAAGCCGGGTCGGGCACCAGGCGGTCGGCGACGAGCCGGGCGAGCCTGAGCCCGTCCGCCTCGGCGCACGCAGATTCGCGGGCGAGGTAGTCGATGACGACTCCCGTCTGCTCGCAGGCGACGTTCAGCTGCTTGATCACCTCGTCCGGCGGCGGGATCTCGTTCGCGTAGTCGTCGATGAGGATGCAGGTGCTCAGGCGGGGTCGGACCCGGGGTGGCAACCGGCGGCGGCAGGACTCTCCTGCCGCCCGGAGCCACGGCTCGCTCCGAGCGAGATGCCGCAGCATCTCGCCGTCGCCGGGAACGTAACCTTCCGAGTAGAGATGACCCACCTCAACGGACAGGTGCGAGAGCGGAACGGATTCCGTACGCCGCCCGACCGTCGCCTCGGCGAACGTGACGTCCACACCCATCAACAGGCCTCCTCGCCGTCGACCATGATCGTCAGGAGCCGCTCGAAGGAGGCGACAGTGCCGGCTCCGGCGATCTTCCGCTCGTGCTGGTCGTCGTCGCAGACCAACTGCTCACGCCCGTGCAGCAGCGCATCGAACGGCACGGTCGTCCGGTCGGCTGCCATGCCGCCGGCGAGCCTTGTCAGATCGCGGTCACAGGCCCGCAGGAACTCCGTCTGCGCCTGGGTGAGCGTCGCCCCCTCGGCGTACGGATCGATCACTGCGGTCCGTACGAAGTGCAGACCCTCCTCGAAGGCCTCGGTGTCGTGGCCGCGCTGGCGGGCCACCTTGAGCAGACCGCGATCGTCGTGGACAAGGCCGGTGGCGGCCGTCACATGGTCGCGGGTCCACCTGTGGAACACGAGCCACCGCGCCGGGACCTTGCGGACTACCGGCATCGCCGTGGCGGCCAGGGCCATGTCGACGGCGAAGGACCGGCCCGCACTCAGATCGACGATCACCACCTGGAACTCCTCCGCCAGATGCAGGAGCAGTTCGGCGCACCGCTTGTCGATCGTGGGCGTGGTGACGAACTCCGAGCCGCCGCGGTCACCGGGGAACAGGACGAGTTGACCGGCGCCCGGCGGTCGACGGCGCAGGGCCGGGTGACCCGACCCGGCCCACACGTCGACGCGGTCGGGTTCACTGCTCTCGGCGAGCAGGTACGACTGCGTACCCCCACGCGCCGTGCCGCCCGCGACGGCGGGCACGTCGAAGACGGTGCCGGCTGTCGGCGACGCGAAGCTGAAATCGAGGTAGCACGTGTCCCGCCCGGTCAGGGCGCTGCGATAGGCCACGTTGGCGCCGACCACCGAGCGGCCGGCCCCGCCCTTGCCGGAGGTTGCGAAGATGAACACAGCCACCCCTTCCCCGGCACAGGCTAACCCGGCCACACAGCCCAAACGGCAGCGGTAAATGTCTACTCCTGCGAATTGCAAGAAGTCCGCGGCCTTCGGGCTACGACTGCGTCGGGTCGTGGTTGTCTGGAGCGGACCGGTGCCTTGGAGGCCGAGGTGTACGAGGTGCAGCCAATGCCGACCCGCAACAACGACGTCGACTGGAACATGTTCCAGCCACGCGCCTATCACGCGCACAACTACCGTTCGGTGCGTCCCGACGACCTTCAGATCGTCCGTGCCACCAGAGACTTCTTCGCCACGGCTAACCTACCCTCGCATCCCGCCCGCGGCCTCGACGTGGGTGCCGGCGCCAATCTCTATCCCGCCTTCGCCATGATGCCTCTCTGCGAGCACGTCGACCTCGTCGAACACTCGCCGGCCAACGTCCGGTGGCTGCGGTCCCGGCAGAGTTGGTGGCGGCGCTTCGACCACGGGTGGGACGAGTTCTGGCAGCTCTACGCGGAGCGGGACCGCTACACTGCGGCGATGCGCGGCCGTCGCCCGCTCGCGGAGTTTCGGGCAAAGGCCACTGTCACGCAGGGCAGCATCTTCGACCTGCCACAGCAGCGATGGGACATCGGAACCATGTTCTTCGTGGCTTGTTCCCTGTCGGCCGACCGTGACGAGTTCGACCGGGCCGTACGCTGCTTCACTCGCGCGCTGCGGCCCGACGCGCCGTTCGCGGCGGCCTTCATGACCGGCTCCGACGGTTACGACGTCGATGGCGTGCGCTTCCCGGCCGTTCCGGTCGACGCGGTGATCGTCGAGCAGACGCTGCAGCCGCTGGCCACCGACGTCAAGGTGGTCCCGATCGATTCCGAGCAACCGTTGTGCCCGAACGTCGGCATGGTCCTCGCGCTCGGACATTCGCGGGGCGCCTCGACGAAGAGCTAGAGCCCCTTCCGGAGTCCCGGGAGAGCACGCGGCGCGAACGCCATCACCGTGCCGCCGGATGCCGCGGCCGGTCGAGAGGTTCCCCGCCGGCCGCCTGCACCTATTGCGGCCGTTCTTCCTCGTCGATGGGGTAGGCCGCGGCCCACAGCGCGCGGAAGACCTGCACCCGTTCCATCACCCGGGGCGTGCGCAGCACGAGGCGCGTCTCCGCGATGACCGGCGTGTCGTCGTTGACCAGCGAGGACGCCGGGGTGGTCTCGTAGGACAACACCTCGTCGAAGACGATGAAGTCGACGACCTGCGGCCGCAGCACCGGCGGTGTCCGTTCCCGGTCGAGCACCCGCACCTGAATGCCGAACTCCTCCTGCTGCCGGCAGGCGCGCTGCATGTCGGGATGCATGAGGTCCTTGCGGTCGTCCACGATGAAGATCCTCCGGATGCGTGCCTCGTTCTCCTCGACCGCCTGCCGTTGCGCATCCAGATAGCGCTGGCCGAACTCGCTACGCCACAGCCCCCCGTCCACCGAGGCGAGGCTGACCACGTCGATCGACTCGCACACGTGCCGGGTCAGCCCCAGTAGCCAGTCCCGGTCCTCGCCGTAATAGGTGACGTCGCCGCCCTCCGCCATCTCCTTGATGAAGTCGGACATGTCGCGGATCTGAGTACGCACGAAATTGTAGATCAGCGGAGGTGAATCGGGGCTGATCCTGGTCGAGTGCTGCACGAACTGAGTCACCAGGTCGGTCTGCACGGCCGACGCCTCGATAGACCCGAACAACCGGGTCGCGTCATTGATCTTCGCAAAAGCGTCCCCGACCAGCCTCTCCATACGCACCTGGCCACTGCGTGAGGAGGCCTCCACGACGGCCAGCCGCCGCTCGAAGTCCACGAGAAAACGCACAAGTAGCGTGATTCCGCCGATGAGAATGGACAGAGTGATGCTCGTCGCCATCGGCTGCTTCAACGCATTGGTGATCAGGAAGGTGGCAGCACCCGTCGCGGTGGTGACGGCCATCTTGCGCGTGACGCTGGACGGCGCGGCGACCACAGTTGCAGCCTCCTCGCTCTGGGCGCTAACGCCCGCACGAGAGCCCCGTCGTCCCTGCTCCTCCGCCACCACACCCAAATTGCAGCGCATTATTTGCCGGAGTGCAACCACTGGCTTGGCGAGTAGTCGCCGCCATGTTCACCCCTCAACGCAGCTCCGGAGAATCGATCCCCAGATTCTCGGACGGCCGTTTCGTCGGCCGCCGGTTGCTTGATCGCGTTGCGACGAGCGGCTTCACCTGCGAAAGGGCAGTGGCCAACGCCATCACGCTGGTCCAAATCGTCGCAACGTGATTATGTTGACGAATGCGTCTATTGTAGGTCGCCTGCCAACGGCACCGCTGTCACCTCGATCGATCGGTCCGGGTACGACATCCGACAGACCCGGGCGAGGATGTGACACGCTTCGGCAGCGAAGAAGGCCGGTTCCGCCCATTCCCATGCGACCCGCGCTGTCGCGTTCGCTGCCCTCACCTCGTGTTCGGCGGATTCCTCGGATAGGGCCGGCTCCGCACCATCGGAATGAGCTGCGAGGTGGGGACCGTCGCTTCGAGGTCGCCGACGTCTGTCGAGCTGGACGCGTCGCGGACCCGATAGCCCCGACTGCCGTGGAGCTGAGCCTCAGCCGCGCTCATGCTGGTCTACCCGACGTCGACGGTAGCCCGCTGCCGTACGGCGGGAACCCGCCGCCGTACCGAACGCAGGCCCACGTAGGCGACCGCGCCGGAGGCCAGGTACAGCAGGGCCTGCACATTGAGCACGAGCACGACGCTGAGCACGTCGCCGAGCAGGCCGGCAGCCGCCATGCCCAGCCCCTGCGAGGCGCTGAAGATCGCGTAGTAGACGCCGAAGGCCCGGCCCAACTCGGTGTCGGGCACGCTCTGCTGGATCTGCGCGAACGCTCCGCTGGCGTACGCGATGCCAGGCGCACCGACCAGGATGAACAACCCGATGTACCACTCGGGTTGACGGGTGACCGTCGGTCCGTTCCAGATGACCAGGCTGATCAGTGCGAAGGTGGTCGCGCCGAGGCTCATCAGCAGCCGGGGGCTGAGCCGGGCGCCCAGCAGGCCGACGATGAGCCCGCCCGCCACACCACCGATCGCCTGAACCCCGCGCAGCACACCGGTGAGGGTGCCGTCGGCATGCAGCGCGCGACTGACGAAGACCACGAAGAGCACCACGAACAGGCCCTGCGCGATGCCGCCCAACGCCACACTCACGATCGTCATCCGAACGGCGCGGTTGCGCAGCATCGCCGTAAGGCCGTGTCGCCAAGCAATGAAGAACGACGGCTCACGGTCCGGGGCCGTCGGCTGCGCGTTTGCGTGGTGGGCGGCGCGGCGGCCGGCGGCGATCAGGACTGCAGTGATCACGAAGGCCGCGGCGGCGCCGACAGCGAGGTAGCGGGTGCCGTCGCGGGTGATGGCGAACCCGCCCAGCGAACCTCCGATGAGGCGTCCCACGCTCATGTTGAGCGCTATCGCGCTGTTGGCGCGCACCAGGTGCGCGGGCTCGACGAGGCGTGGCAGCGCGGCGTTGCGGGCGGAGTCGGACGTCTGCGTCAGCACCGCCTGGGCCCCGGCGACCAGCGAGATGACCCACAGGTGGTGGTCGGGTTGACCGAGCAGGGGGATCACCACCGCGGCCTGGAGCACGGCGACGCAGCTCATGAGCCGGAACCGGTCGAGACGATCGGCGAGCGCACCGGCGAACGATCCCAGCGTGATGCCGCACAGCAGCTCGACGAGGAAGACGGCGGAGGTGGTGAGCGCCGAACCGGTCACCCCGAACACGTAGATCGGCAGCCCGGTGAGCAGCAGCCAACTCGCCACGCTGGAGAAGAGCCCGGCAGCCCAGATCAGGACGAATCCGCGGTGTCGCAGCAGCGTCAGCATGTCAGAGGAACTCCGGCGTGGGGTACGCCTGGAGGTTGAGGGTGACGGGCCGGGCGTCGCTCGGGGGTGCGCTGCGCAACGGGCGCAGGTACGGCCGGATGACGGCGTCCAGGGTCAGGGCGAGGTGCCGCAACTCCTCCGGGGTGAGCGAGAGCGTGTAGCTGTGGAAGGTGGCGCTCTCCCGCCACTCGTCGGTCAGTTTGTGCTGCTGACCCTGGTAACGCTGCAACGATCGGAACACCTCGTCGAGCTCCAGGGCGGTCAGCGCGTCGTTGATCTGCTGCCCCTCGGCATCATCGGGGTCCGGGACGAATTCGAGCCCGGTGGCAACAGCGCGCCACGGTCGGTCACGCCGGTTGGTCCCCTCGGCGTGGTCCCGCTCGATGAGGCCGTGCCGGGCCAGTTGATGCAGGTGGTAGCTGCAGTTTGATCCGGTGTCGTCCAGCGCCTCGGCGCACTGCGCGGCGGTTCTCGGGCCGGCGGCCAGCAGGTAGCGCAGCAGCCGTAGGCGCAACGGGTGCGCGAGTGCGCGCAGCTTGGTGGCGTCCTGGACGCGCACCCGGCGTTCTGGCTCGTTCTGCTCCATGGGCACCCCTTAGCGAAAGACTCCTTTCGGTTATACGTCGTCCTGGCATCTTTCCGCAACAAGCCTTTCGCATCCGGCCCCGGGGCAGCGGTGGCCCTCGTCCCGCCTTGCCGGCGATAGCGAAGATCTACTCGGCTTTTGTGAAGTCGGGCTGTCCGTGGAGCCGGGACACCCCGACTTCCGTGAACGCGAGTGGATCGACAGGTCGTGCTGCCGGTGCCGCCACCACCCGGGGTTGCGCCCCGGTGGCACCATCGTTCCGATGAACGTGCGTCGCTTGGCGGCCATCGACATGTACGGCAGCCGAGGAACGACCCGCCGGCGGTGGATCATCCTGGCCGAGTTCCTCGTCGGTGTGGTTCTCATGGTGACGTGGGGCATCTGGCTGCTGGCGTCGTCGAGCGGCCTCGGCACCCGAGCGATCGGCCTGTGGTTGACCGGCGCAGGTCTCAACTACGCACCGCTGTCCCTGTACGCGCTCGCGCTGATGCGACCCGGTGCCCTCGAAGCCGAACTGGCAGGCGCCGAGATCGACCGGGAGCTGCGCCGGTACACGGTGCTGCAGCTCTGGGTGTTCGTGCCGCTCTCGCTCGTCGTTCTCGCCATCCGCGACGCACTCGCGCGGCGTAAGGCTTGAACGACAACTCTTTGACCACCTGACGAGCCTGTTCGACGCGCCCGTCATCCCACAGGTTTGGCCGACGACAACTTCGAGCACAACCAGCAGGGTCAGGTCCGGTTGCCACTTAGGAGCGAGCCCAGTGAGACCATCGACTCTCGGCGTACTCCTCATAGGGATGGGCACCATCATCGGGGTCCTGCTCGCCAGCACCGTCGGTGAGCGTTATCCAGACGCGTTCGTGGGCGCATCCGCCGTGATCATCATCCTGGGCCTGACTGCCGTGCTCGTGCACGTGCTGCGCCGCCAGCGGCAGCAGAGGGACTGAGGAAACCGCAGACATGCGCAGGGGATCAAGGGGGTTCACGATGCGGCGTCGGCAGGCAACGGGCGCGCTGGTGCTGCTCGCGTTCTTCGTGTTGCTCATCGCGGTGCAGTTCGCCTGGCCGGAGGTGTCACCAGCGCTTCGGTACCTGAGCGGTGGGCTGATCGCGGTTGGGCTGCTTGTCGTGGCGGTGGGCTTCGCGGCGAGGGAACGACGGCGTCGCTCTGACGGCTGACGGCTGACGGCTGACGGCTGACGGCCCTCGGATCTCCTGAAGTCGAGGTGCCCAGCAGCCGGGACACACCGACCTCCGTGAAAGCGAGTGGATCCTGCCCGCCGCCGACCTGCGCAGCTCGAACCCGATCGGCGGCCCGACGGCGGCCCAGACGGTCAGGGTCGACGAGAGCCCTGGTATGCCTGCCAACAGCCCCAGCCGAACGCGGCGAAGCAGGCGAACCGAACCGTCAGCAGGATCGGCAGGCCCAACCGGCCCCGATCGACGAGCCAGTCGTGCAGTCCCCAGAAGAGTGCGGTGAACACGACCGCCGCAACCACTGCGACGGCCAAGCCTGTCACCAGCCGCGCCCAGCGGCGGCTCGGCAGAACCTGAGCCGAGTCGCGGTCGCCGCCGAGTCGGCGCCCCTCGCCGTCGACCCCCGTCATGCCCGGCAGCCTAGCCGTCCCCGGCCAGGGCTGCCCCTGCTGACCAACGGTGTCCGCTGTGGCCATACCGCCCCGCACTCGCAGCAGGACGACACCGCAACTTGCAGACGTACACCGTCAATGATCGGATGCCGCCATGACGAGGGCCGGTCGGGAATTCTCGACGTCCTACCGAGCCGCCGACGGCAGCGAGCTGCCCCTGCTGGTCTTCGAGCCGGCCGAGGGCACGCCGCCACGCGCCGGCATCGTCCTGTTCCATGGCGGCGCCCTTCGCGGGGGATCGCCGGACGGGCTCGCCCCGCACTGCCGAGCACTGGCATCACGGGGAATCCTCGCGGTGTCGGCCGGCTACCGGCTGCTCGGTCGTGGCGCCGCGAGCATCGACGACTGCCTCGCTGATGTGCGGCGCGCTGTCGAGCAGTTCGGCCGACTGGCAGCGTCGCGCGGGCTCGACGCGCCGCACCTGGCCTCCGGTGGCAGCTCAGCCGGCGCTCATCTCGCGATGCTCGCGGCGATGACCCCGTCCAGCACGGCACCGGACCTCGGCGTCGCGGCCCTGGTGGCCCTGAACCCTGCCGGACTGGATCTGGGCTCCGTCGAGCCGAACGCGCAGCGCCGCCTCGAACAGGAGGTCGGCATCGCCGGGCGCAGACTGATCGAGTACTCGCTGATCGAGTTCGTGCGGCCGGGCAACCCGCCGACGCAGATCCACCACGGCACTCGCGACGAGATCGAGCCGATCGGCTCGGTGCGGCAGTTCCGGGACGCGATGGTCCGCGCCGGCAACGAGTGCACGCTCCGGGAGTACGCGCACGCCGAGCACGGATTCCACTACCCCGGCACCGGCGGGCACTTCGACGACGTCGTCGACGCCACGGCGCGCTTCCTCCTCGGCCGGACAGCAACGACCTGAACGGCACGCCTCTCAGCTGGGCGGCGGCGGGCACTCCCGCCCGCTGAGCGCCCGACAGGTCACACCCTTCGACCGCGGCGGGACCTCTTCGGGTCCCGCCGCGGTTGCGCATTCCCGGCAGGCGGCGAGGTCGACTCATACTTCTTGCCCCCACGAGTACGACCTTAAGAAAATTAAGGTCAACTTATTGGAACTTGAGGATTCTTGAGATACAACTTCAGGTATGACAGAACAGGCCATGGACTGGCAGGACCTGACCAGCCTGACGCGGGGGCAGCCGTTCGTCGTCGAGCGGGTGCGCCTGGCGAGCAACGGCGTCGCGATCGAGGGCGAGTTCGAGCCACCGCAACTGGCTCAGCTCAACGTCGATGACCAGGTCTTCGTCACGGCGTTCGTGCGCTGCCACGGTTCGATCAAGGAGATGGAACGCATCTTCGGGGTGAGCTACCCGACGATCAAGTCACGACTCAACCGGATCACACAGATGCTCGACTTCGTCGAGACCGACCCGGCGCCCCCGCGAGCCGACATCATCGACCGGTTGCGCCGCGGTGAGATCACCGCACAGCAGGCGCTGGCCGAGCTGGACGGCCGCACGTGATGCCGCAGTTGGTGACCGTCAAGGTCAACCGTCCGGACCGCCGGCCCGTCCGCGTCTGGGTTCCGGTGCTCCCCGTGGCGCTCGTGCTCTTCCCGGTCGTGGTCCTGGTCGTGTTGGCGGCGATCGTGGCCTGCGTCGTGTTCCGCATCGGTGTGGTGCGGGCCCTCGGCGCCGCTTGGCGTGTCATCTCCGCGCTACCCGGCGCCCGCTTCGACATCGAGCAGGGCCGCATGGCCGTGTTCGTGGCCATCCGATAAGGAGAGATTCGAATGACCGAACAACGCAAGGACATCCTCGACATGCTGGTCGCCGGCAAGATCACCGCAGAGGAGGCGGAGCAGCTCATCGCCGCACTCGAACGGGACCAGGCACCGGCGACGGTGAGTCACGACGCCCGGCCGAAGGGCAAGGTGAAGTACCTGCGGGTGATGGTGGACGCCACCGACAACGGCGAGCCGTCGCGGGTCAACGTGCGGGTGCCACTGCAACTGCTGCGCGCCGGGGTACGGCTGGCGGCGCTGATCCCGCCGCAGGCCCTGGTCAAGGCCAACGCCTCACTAAGCGACTCTGGCGTGCCGATCGACCTGACGCAGCTCAAGCCCGAGCAGTTGGAGGCGCTCGTGGAGCACCTCGACGAGGTCACAGTGGAGGTGGATTCACCCGATGCCACAGTGCGGGTCTTCTGCGAGTAGGCGCCGTCTGATGGGACGGGCCCTCGAGAGGGTGCTGGAACACCCTCCCGAGGCTGCGCCCGCCGCAGCAGAGCACAGGTGAACTGCCAACCTGAAGTTTAGCCACTCACCAGCAGCAGCGGAGGGACCACTCGGACGGGTGGTCCCTCCGCGCCGTCCCGCCGCTGGTCGTCGCGATCCTCCGGCGCGACTTCGGCTAGAGACCGCCCGACGCGCGGCCTTGCCCGCCTGGCTCCACACCTACAACAATCACCGCCACCACACCGCACTCGGCGGCCCACCCGCCAGCCGCGTCCCCAACCTCTCTGGACAGAACACCTAGACCAGCACCCCGGGAACAGGATCAGGGTTGACCGGGATTGGCGCGCCGGAGCGCTCGGTCACCTGAGCTGGCTGCTGCCCCGCAGCTCTGGTGTACGGATGGACGGGCAGCGTCGCGCCGAACCGCGCGAGTACGTTCTGGATGGGGTTGAAGCACATCTTCCCATTGGACTTCGCGATGGCAATTCCCACCGCCCACACGTGGCCAGCCCCGTCGGACTGCCACACCGGCCCTCCGCTGTCCCCGCCATCCACCGTCGCAGTGGTGCACAGCAGGTAGTCACGCACACCGTCAGGGTAGGTGACGGTTCTCCACTCGGTGATTCTCCCTTCCGTCCAGCCCGTCCTCCGACCCATCTTGCCGACCAACATGCCGGGACTGAGGGCACTGTTGTTGAAGTAGCCCACGACCCTGCCTGGGCTGCGTCCGCTCACCGGATCCACAACGATTTGTGTGGCGTCGTCCCCGGCGTCCATGCGAATCAGTGCTCCATCGAAGGAGTTCGTTGTGTATATGTCACCGACTCGGTCGTTGCGGATCACCGTGCCGTATCGGCGATCGCTGCCGTACACGATGTCCCCGGTCCGGCCGTAACCCCAGCAGTGCCCTGCGGAGACCAGAAACATCCCACTCGACCCACGGACCGCGTAGCCGCCTGTGCAAGACCCCGGCGTGGTGCCCGGGGCATTGGGGTACATCGGATCACCAGGCCGATAGAGATAACCGGCCGCCTGCACCGGCGCCGCTCCCAGCAGCACCCCCACACAGATGATTGTCAGCGCCGCGATAGACGCTCTAAAAAGTCGCACCGCTACTCCGAACGTAAGGAATCGGCAAAGCTCGGCTTATGACGGCGCAGCCCGCATAAGCCGATGTATAGGACGGACACCAGCATCACCGGGCGGGAACATCGAGTCAAGCACATGTTCATGCTGCTGACCCGACAGTCAGAATCGCTCTGAACTCTGCCCTCGCGGCAGTCTCGGTCCGCTCTTCGTGCTGGGCCGTGTATTCAAAGGTTCACCACAGCATCGCGGCGGACGGAGGACGCCCTTCGATCGCTGCCCTACAGTCGTCGGCACTGTCGACGGAAGGAACCTCATGAACGAGAACGACCAGACGATGTTTCGTACGTCCGCCCGCCTCACCTTCGTGTTCATGCTGCTGATGGGCTTGCTGGCCTGGGTTGTCGTCCAAGCCGTGCTGGCACTCATCGCGGGGCGGTCGGCGGCCGACTACACGAGCATCGCCGTTTCGGGCGTCCTCTACGCCGTCGTCTTCAGCGCTCTCTCGCTTGTGCTGCATCGCAGGAACTGGTCATCGGTCGACGTCACCGGGCCGGCACTGGCGCTCGCCGAGAAGGGGCGAACGGCCGTCCTCCCGTGGCAGGCGATCCAGTCGGCGACGGTCCGCCGTCCTGGCCCGTTCGCCGTTCTTGAGGTCATCCTGCGCCCAGAAGCGGTCGCGCCATCCGCCACGACGCTTCGTCCTGGGATTCGCGCCGGTCAGCCTGTCTACACGATCAACGTCGGACTGCTTCGGCCGGCGACGGGCGTCCTGCGTACCGCACTCGCCCGTCACCTGCCACAGGTCGCCGACCGCTCCTGACCTGCGCTCGCGAAGTCACTGCGGCTACCGAAGACGGCTCACCCGCCGAGCGGCTCGTCAGCTCTTGGCCTTGCTGCGACGAGCCCGCCCACGGGGCTTGTCGTCGCCGCCGGCGAGCCGGGTGAAGGTGAGCATGTTCGCCAACGCCACGGCGACGATCGCGACGCCGACCTGGATCGCGAGCACTACCCAGTCCCAGCGCAGCACCCACACCTCCACGCCGGCTCCGTCGTCGATGTCGAGCGCTCTGGCGACCACCGTGCCCAGCACGGCCGAGCCGACGCCGATGACGAACGTGGCGAAGAAGCCGATCCGTTGCCGCCCCGGCAGGATGAGCCGGCCGAGCAGGCCGACGAGGGCACCGATGAGCACCGCGCCGAGATAACCAGTTACCAGCATTGCTGTCTCTCCCCTCCAGCAGTGCCGAGGTACATGCCCGAATCTCACGTTCCCGGAAACCCCACCCCGGCCTCGACCGGTCGCGGAATGGTGTCGAAGCGACGCCATCGGGCACGTCGATGGGGGTCGCTCGGGGGGATCCGCGTCGTCCGCAGCGCTCGTGTTGGGCCCACTCGGCAGGATGGGTAGCCTGCCGGCATGGCAAAGGTCGTCACGTACCTGGAGATGAACAACGCCACGGAGGTCGAAGCCGAGTAGTTGTCGGCTCAGGCCGAAGCGAACCGGCGGTACGACCGCGGTACGACGGAGCGGCCCTCGTCGTCAACGCACCACGCGAGTTGCCGAGCGCGAGCCGACGGCGGTGTCTCACCACAAGGGCTGAGCGGCGTCTCGTCATGGCTGCGAGGGCTACGATCGACCGTGCGATTCGTGGGCTCGGAGTTGGGTGAGGCCGCAGCCTGGGAGGCTGCCTTCCCGCGTCGTCTCGGTGATGACGTGCGGAGGGCGTTGGCAGTCCTACCGTCGGTGCCGCCCGCGCGGACGTCGTCGATCCGTGTGCTGGTCGAGGGCGAGCCGGTCCTGATTCCATCCCGGATCTACTCCGACGAGCCGCCCGTCGCCGCGGAGGCGACGCTGTCCGCCACCCAGCGTGCGGTGCTGGACTGCCTGTACACCCGCCACCACGATGGCCGGGTCCGGCAGCGGCGGTTGGAGCGGGTGGTCGGCGTGATCCAACAGTGGGTGGTGCCGTTCGTGGTGCAGTTGGTGGGCGAGTACGTGGACGAGATTCTGCTGGTCATCGAGCGAGTACTCACGCCGGAGCTGGTTGTGCCACACAGCCCGGTGGCCGCCGTCTACGGGCGATGTGCCGCCGAGAACCCCGCGTTCATGGCGCTCACCGGCCAGCGGGTTGTCAGCTACTGGGACTGCTACCACCGTCGGCGCTACCCCACGCTCAACGACTACCCAGGGCACGCCGTGCTGGCAGCGCTGCGGACGGCGGCACAGCGAGCCGGCGAGGAGGCACCGCCCGCCGGCTGCCACCTGGCGGACCTCGACGTGCCGATCGTGAACACGCCGCAGGCAGCCATGCACCACGGCGGCGCGGCCTCGATCGGCGCTCAGCAACGGAAGGCCTGACCAGTGCATCAGTTCCGGGCGGTGATATTCGACTGGCGAGGCACGCTCGTCACCACGCTGTCGTCGCAGGACTGGGTGCACGCAGCGTTACGGCTCCTCGGGCGCGACGATCGGCCGGAAGCGGTCGCCGGCGTGTTGGCAGCCATCACCGAGGCGGCCGGACAACCGGATCGCCTGGCGGCCCCGGGGGTGGACCGGGATGCCGCGGTGCACCGGGCGACGTACCACGGCGTCTTCACCGCGGCCGGCCTCGACGTCGACCTGGCAGATGCCCTGTACGCCGTGGAGTCCGATGCCGCGTACAACGAGTTCGCCGTCGACGTGGCTCCGGTACTGCGCGCGATCTCCACACACGGCCTGCGCATCGCAGTGGTCAGCGACATCCACTTCGACGTGCGCCCGGCGTTCGTTGCTGCGGGTATCGCCGACCTCATCTCGGTTTTCGTGCTGTCCTACGAGCACGGTGTGCAGAAACCCGATCCGGAGATCTTCCAGCACGCCCTCGACCGACTCGGTGCGCTGCCGACGGAGACGCTGATGGTCGGCGACCGGTACGAGTACGACGGCGCCGCCCTGGACGTCGGCATGACGACGCTGCTGCTGCCGCCGCTGAACGACGTCCGTCACGAGCGGCTCGGCCTGGCCGCCCGGCTGCTCGGCGTACCCCTCGGCGACGCACCCCCGCCGCCCGGCCCACAGTGACGCCCCGGCGTAGCCGGAGCCAGGGCCACCGCGCGCAGCACGCCCATGATCAGGCCGCGGGCGTGTCAGATCGGTCCACTACGCTGGCGGAACTTTCACACGTGAACGAAGGACGCACATGGCCCGCCCCTACAGTCCCGGACCGAAGCTGTTCGTCTTCGCTGCCGGTGATGGCAACGACCAACACGTCTCGGTGAGCGACCCCCAGGAGGCGTACGTAGCGTTCTCTGCGTTCTTCCGGGGTCGAGAGTCTGACACTTACACCATCACTGACGAAGCGGCGAAGCAGAGTTTGGTGCTCAGGCCCCGTCGGGGTGTGATCTCCCGAATCGAGGATGCTGATCAACCTCGGTCGGAACACCTCCAGGTCGACAGGGGCAACCGCTACCTTCCGAGCGCGATGCTGTTCTTCGAGAACGGATACGCCGGCCTCGACTACTTCGGCCAGTGGTTCCCTGAACTCTCCGACCTCGACGCGTCACCGGAGACCCGCGGTGCCGCCCGCGCCGCCACGTTCACGACGGAAGCAGCGGCAATCGAAGAAGTCGGCCGGATCTGGGCGGATTCGGGAATCGTCGACCCGAGCGATACGTACTACGTCTTCTTCGACTCACATGATGTCGACGATGATCGGGCCGAACGAGCCGAACTGCTCCAGTTGATCGAATTCCTCGGTCTCGAACGGGTCGACGCCCCGGCCGAGGCCGCCGGGGGCGAAGTCTGGGTGCGCACCGACCCACGCCTCGCAGTCGAATGTGCACGGTGGGCGTGAACAGATGACAGACATCGTTTTCACGCGTAGCGGCTGGATCCCGAAGGTGATCCGCGAGGACGGCGAGCTGAAGCTGATGCTCGCCGCCGGGGCCGACGCCAACCACGAGCCTCGCACGTTCACGTTCCCGATCGGGGACGCCCACCTCTCGGTGATCCGGGAGGACCTGGCCAGGCACCTGCTGCTGTGGAGTGCGGTCCTTCCGCTGTGCGACGCCGCCGGAACCCGGGGCCAGCTCGACGAGAACGCTGCCGTCGCGCTCTTGGACCCGATCCTGCTTTCCCCGCCCTCGGATGTTGACGCGCTCTTTCGGCGCATCCGGTGGGACAGGCATCGTCTCGTCGCCCATGGCGCCGACATCGAGCTACTGGAGCGCGGTCAGATCTGCGAGGCGATGCGCACGGCGACGGAGAGGTCGAACGCGAAACGTGCCCAGGAGTATCACGCAAACCGCCGTCGCGCCGAGCGCGGAGTAGTCCTCGGGCCACTCGACACTGAGATTCTGCGGTATACGGGCCAGTATCTGCATGGCGCGACGGTTCCGAGGCGGAACCCCGATGCCGTCGACCCCGCACTGCTGCCCCAGGTCATGCGGGTGATCGCGACTGCGGAGCAGGCGTGCGCCGGGATGCAAATCGGCCTCGATCCGCGGCGGGGAAAGCGGGCCACTGACAAGCGCGACTGGGATCGGATGGCGGCGACTGTCGACGAGGCAGTGCGCCGCGCGTACGCCGAACTCGTCGACGACGCGGTGCGGACGGTGAGCTTTCTGATGTGCTCGGAGGCCGCGGAGCGCTCCAAGAGCACGCCCGTGGAAGACGACGACGAGGCCGCCGGCGACCACGGTAAGACGGCCCTGTCGTTCACCGATGACAAGGGCGGCGAGAAGAAATGGGTACGGGACGGGCCGCGCACCGCCTCCGCCGAGTTCTGGGAGTTCGTCGCCGATCGCTCTGCCGGGAACAACGAAGTGTTCACCATCGAGGACGAGGAGATGGGCGAGGGGATCCAACTCCACTTCTACGCCGACTCCATCGCCCGGATCACAACTGTGCGACACGGGGAAGACGGGTCGGACCCGGAGTACCAGGTCGAGTACAGCCTGGTTGACGGGATCGGCGGGTACCGGAAGCTGGTGAGCGTCTTCGTCCGCGGCGGCTGCGTCGCACTCGAACAACACGGTCCCTGGATGTCGGACGTCGCCGAGTTCGAGCGCGCGCGTCGTCGGCGCGACGCCCGGTAGTCCCAGAGGGAGGCCGGTGCCGAGGCCAGCGGCCGTCAGCGGGTGAGGCCGACCAGCGTTAGCGACATCCACCAGGTACACGCCCCGATACTCAGCCGGCAACCGCCGCGTGGGAGGCCGTCGCGCCGCCGATGTTAGGTTCGCTGGCATGACCGGGCAGATCACGGCCGCGCAGTTCCACGCGGCCGACGGTGTCGAGGACTGGCGCTGCCTCTACCATCTGGTCTCGGCCTACTTCCCGACCGGCTCGCTGTCCAAGGGCATCGCGCTCGTCGATGAGATTGGCCAGCTCGCCGACGAGTCCCAGCAGCAAACCCTCATCGTCGACCTGCGCGGCACTGGCGTCACGGTGAGCCTGAATCGGCGCGACATCTCGTTGGCCCGGCGCATCTCGGCCGCGGCCAAGAAGCTGGGCCTCACCGCCGACCCGACCGCCGTACAACTCATCAACGTCACCCTTGACGCACTCGTCGGCGCGGACGTGCTGCCGTTCTGGCAGGCGCTGCTCGGCTATGGGCAGATTGGCGACGACTACCTGTTCGACCCGTCGCGCCGCGGCCCGGGCTTCGGCTTGCAACCGTCGGACGAGGCGCGCCCACAGCGCAACCGCATGCACCTCGACATAGCTGTCCCGCACGATCAGGCAGAGGCTCGCATCGCCGCCGCCCTGGCCGCCGGCGGCAACCTGGTCTCCGACGCGCACGCACCCAGGTGGTGGGTCCTGGCCGACGCCGAGGGCAACGAGGCGTGCGTCGCCACCTGGGTCGGCCGCGCATAGCAGGACGGCGACCTTTCAGCTCGTGAGCCCGACCAGCGTGGCGAGTCGCGCCACGCCGGCCGGCGCCGGCTGCGCGCGGGCAATATCGGCGATCACGGTACGCGCCAACGCCCGCCCACCGACCACCCCGGCGCGGGCTCATCTGGGCGCCCCTCACCAAACCCGGGCGGACCCTCAGCGACAACCCGGGAAACGCCGGACAGGATCGAGATTCGAGCTGGCTCGAATGTCTCGGCTGCGCCGCTATCCCCGGGGTTGACTGACGCCGTCCACACCGGTGCCACCAGCACGATCACTCAGCTCCGGCAGAAGGATCCCCCAGCTAAGGAGACTCATGAAGCGACAAATCCTGGCGTTCTTCGGTGCGTTGGCGCTGGCTGCCGGCGGGCTCCTGGCCGTGGCCAGCCCGGCCCAGGCGGCGACGTCGCGCAACGGCGTGTGCGAGAGCGGCGAACTGTGCATGTGGCAGCACAGCGACCTGCGCGGCGGTCGCTACGACACCCTCTCGACCACTGCGAACTTCAATCAATGGTCGTTCGTGGCTGCCTGCACCTCGGGCTGCGTGCTGCATGACAACGTCAGCTCGCTGCGCAACTACGACCCGGTGAATCCGGTCCGCCTCTTCGAGCACGAGAACTACCGGGGCCTCTACTTCTGGCGGCAGAAGGCCAACAGCGGCCAGTCCGACGAGGCCCTGAACCTCACGCTGGACCGCGACCAGAACGGGAACCACTGGGACAACCGATTCGACTCGTTCTGCTTTGTCTGGACCGGCCAGCCGCAGACCCGCTGCCGCCCCTAGGACCGCATCGAGGGGCTCGCGTCGGCCGCGAAACAGCGGGCAACGCGGGCCCCTCCAGCCTGAGCGAGGTCTTCATGCCCATGATCCGTAGCCAATTCGCGGCCCTGGTGCTGGCCTGTCTGACCGTCGCTGCCGGGACCGCGTGTGAACCGAGCGGGCCCGCGCAACGGCCCGCCGGGCCGTCGCCGGTGGCGACCATGAGCCTTCCGTTGGACCGACTGTTTCCGTCCGGGGACGAGGATCTGCTTCTCCAGCGGGCCGAGGCGAAACTTGTCGTGGCCTGCATGCGCCGGCTCGGCATCTCCTACCGGCCGCCGGAACCGCATCACACCGACCCGGCCGCCACACGGGACGGGTTGTACGGGCTGGTGGAGCACGACCAGGCGCAGCGCCTCGGCTACCACGCCGCACCCGGCGGTGAGGCGGCTGAGGACAAGCCTCCACCGCCTCCGGAAAGGACAGCGGTGGCCCTCAGCGGCACCCGGTTCGGCACCGACGGACCCGAGCCGGCCGGCGGCCGGATCCCTCAGGGCGGCTGCCTCGGCGAGGCGAACCGGCGACTGACCGAGGGCGCACCACCGGTCAGCGAGACGCTCCTGTACGACATGGCCCTGCGGGCCGGCCAACAGGCAGAGCAGGACGCGCGCGTTCAGGCCGGGTTCCGGGCCTGGTCGACGTGCATGGCCGGCAAGGGGTTCACCTACGCCGACCCGTGGCAGGCCAACGACGACCCGAGGTGGAGCACCGACCATCCCAGCGACGTGGAGCGCCGGACCGCGGTAGCCGACGTAGCGTGCAAGGACAGCACGGATCTCGTGACGATCTGGCAAGCCGCAATGGTGGAGCACCAACAGCGCACGATCGCGACCCGCTCCGCCGACATCGAACGCTACGAGCAGGCCAAGAGCGCCCGGCTCGCCAACGGCCGACGCGTGCTGGCGACGAGGTGAGGCCAGCCGCGACCGGCGGGTAGGGCGGTCAGCGGGTCAGGCCGACCAGGTTGGCCAGTCGCGCCACACCGGCCGGCGCCGGGTGACCCCGGGCAACATCGGCGATCACGGTACGCGCCAGCGGCCGGCACCGGACCTCAGCCGGCGCGACGCTGTCCGCGTCGACGAGCGCGCGAGCAGCGCCGCGCACGTCACCCACCTGGAGGTACGCCCGCGTGACATCAACCAAATACGCGCCCCGATACTCGGCCGGCAACCGCCGCCACGCCTCCCGCCGCACCACTGTCGAATGCCTTTGGAGCGCCTCGACGGCTTGACCCCGTTGCGCCGTCACCAGCACCCGCGCCAGCTCGACGGCGATCGGCCCGAAGCTGGTGCGGTGCACATCGTCGTACCCCCTCAGCCCAGCGGCGATCCCCGCGGCCCGGTCGATCAGCTCGTCGGCGCGGTGTGTGTCGCCGCAGCCGACTGCGGCCAGGGCGGCCTGGAGCAGCAGCGTCCCACCCACAGCCCACTCCCCCGCCGACCGCTGCGGACCGGAGGTGATGCGGTTCGCGGCGGCGAGCGTCGCGGCCAGGGCCAGGCGGTCGCGGCCCGACGCACGCAGCGCCTGGGCTACCGAGATGGCCGCCGTCGCCGCCAGGATCGGGTCGTCGCCGGCAGCGGACATCGCCCGGTCGGCGGCCAACCAGCCGAGGTTGGCCTCGCCGAGCTTCACCAGCAGCGACGAGGTGATCCGGTACGCCTCCACCAGCAACTCCGGTGTCTGCGCGCCCTGGGTGGTGTCGAGCAGACCCGGCAGGACTCGCACCAACTGGGCGTAGTGCGCGTGCTGGTAGCTCAGCCAGGCGTACCCGACCTGCCTCCTTACTTCTTCTGTCGTCTGCTCTTGGGCTTGCAGGGTGTCGTAGCGGGCGAGCGCGGCCCGGATGTCGTCCACCCCGTCCGGCGTGCCGGCAGGCGTTGGCCGCTGCTGACCGAGCAGCACCTCCGGGTCGACCCGCAGCACGTGGGCCAACTCCTGGGTCACCGAGTACCGGTCCAGGGCGCGCACACCCCGCTCCACCTTGTCCACCCAGCTCTTCGACCTGCGTAGCCGATCGGCGAGCATCTGCTGCGTCATCGACCGCCGCACCCGCCAACGGGCGACGCGGCGACCGATCGGGAGGTCATCGTTGGTCACGCCGCCACCGCCGGTCCGGGACCGCACGGGTCGTGTCGTCGACGGGTACGCGTTCCGCCTCGGCCTGCGCCAGAAGGCGCTGCTTGGCAGCCTCCCGCTCGGCCGCCTCACCCGTGTTCTCCGGAGCGTTGTCGTCCCGACCGCTCATCCCCGCCTCCTCCGGTAGAGGCCCAGCGGTGATGCTCGGATTCGATCACCGCCGCACCAGGCCACAGACGTGCTCACGTCCCAAACCGGACAGTAGGGCGGATTGGTGATGCGGTGATTACTGGCAGTTATGCGGCCAGGTTGATGCCAATACGGCCGGCGAGCAGGCGCAGCTCGTCGGGGATGGCCCGGCGCTGGGCGCGCTGGGCCAGGGTCACTACGGCATCGCGAGCGAGGGGATTGATCGCGAACGGGATCGGCGCGGACTGCTCGGCCCGGATGAATGCGGCGAGGGCCTCAGAGTCCCGGCGACCGCCGTCCGCAAGCGCGCGCCCAATGTCGAGCCAGTACGACAATTGGCGATTCGACGCCTTGAGCACCTGCGGTTGGATCGTCCGGGACAGCTCGACTATCTTGCCGTACTCGCCCTGCTCAGCCGCGATGGACATCTTCCAGAGCCCCACATTGGTTGGCCCGAAGCAACACCCGTTGAAGCCTCCGCCGTCGGCCGGATCTCCCAGACTCGCCGCCTCGCGGGTGGCCTCGGCGAGGTGGTCGCGGGCATCGTCCGGGCGAGCGTCCACGGTCGAGGCCAGCGCGGCCATGAGGTGAAGCTGTCCGAGCATCTGCCGCACCCGGACGTCGGAGGCGTATCCCTGAAGCTCCACCAGCGAGCGGTCACTGACTCTGGCTGCCAAGCGCGCGGACTCGATTGGCAGGCTCTGCGCATATATGAAACGCGATGCGCCTATCCACGCTCGATCTTCGACGTCCTCAGCAGCCGATACGGAAATGCGAGAAGCGTTGAGGGCCAGGTGGCGATAGCCGAGGTGCCGAAGACAGGTGGAGGCCAGGTAGGCGGCCTGAGCGAGTGCGGTGCCGCCCACGGCAGCGGCTTCGAGCAGCAGAGGCGGGAGCATGCGAGCCATTGCCGGGTAGTTGCAGGAGTTGCGGAGCTGATCGGCGCGGACGATCTCGGCCGTCAAGCGTTCCGTTGTGAAGGTCGACGGGCGGCGCTCGCCGTCCTCGATCTCGATCAAGGCTGACCAGATCGCCGGTACGCACTCGGCGGCGCTCTCGCGCGCCGGATCACCGGACTCCGTGCCCTGGCCAAGCAGGTCGGCCACCGTGACCTGAAGCGCGGCAGCGAGAGCGACCAGTGTGGAGCGACGGTCGATTGTCTTACAACCCGATTCAACTTGCGACACGTACGACTGGGTGACGCCCGCGAGGCCAGCGAGAACGGCCTGTGTCATCCCGCCCCGGCGCATCCGCCAGTACCGAATCCTGGCACCGATGGTGTCCGGCTTTATCACCATGCCTACGCCCACCCTCAGGTAGAGGACTGGATTGCGGCGTCGGAGTGCTACGCCCGCATGGTTGGACGCTACACCCCAACGCACCGTAGCCCTTACCGCTGACGGATGGGTTGTGCGGCACAACGGCACCATTCGTGCTTACGCCCCGCCCGAGGAGTGCCCCGGGGCGGACAGCGTGCGGAAGCCGCCAGGTCATGAGCACAAGCACGGCCCGGCGTAGATGCCAAGTCAATCTGGACAGGCGCCATGCTGGTGCAACTACAGCATGACGGTGCCAGGTTCGTCCGGACGGGACATCCAACTCGAGGCCGGATGTCAGAGCAGAACCGCCCAAAGGCTCGACAGCTTCAGTTACGCGGCCAGGTTGATGCCGATGCGGTTGGCCAGCAGCCGCAGGTCGTCGGGGATGGCTCGGCGCTGGGCGCGCTGCGCCAGGGTCACCACGGCATCGCGGGCGAGGGGGTTGATCGCGAACGGTACCGGCGCGGCCCGCTCGGCCTGCACGAACGCAGCTAGCGCCTCAATGTCTCGGCGACCGCCGTCCGCAAGGGCGCGACCGAGGTCGAGCCAGTAGGACTGCTGGCGGATCGACGCCGCAAGTACCTGAGGTCGGACGGTCCGAGACAGCTCAATGACCCGGCCGGACTCGCCCTGCTCGGCGGCGATGGACATCTCCCAGAGCCCGACGTTGGTCGGGCCGAACCCACAGCCGTTGAAGCCGGCCCCGTCGACCGGATCCCCGAGCGTTGCCGCCTCCCGCGCTGCCTCGGCGAGGTGGTCGCGAGCTACGTCCAATCGACCGCTGACTGTCGAAGTCAAGGCGGCCGAGAGATGGAGCTGTCCGAGCATCTGTCGCACCCGATCGTCGGCGGCGTCAGCTTGCAGCTCGATCAGTGACCGGTCGGCGGCACGGGCCGCGACCGGTGCGGATTCGATCGGCAGGCTCTGCGCATAGGCGAAGCGGGAGGCCGCGATCCAGGCCGGGTCTTCGGTGTCTTCGGCGACCGCCCCGGCGAGCCGGGCGGCATTGAGGGCCAGGTGACGGTAGCCGAGGTTCCGCAGGCAGGTGGCGGTTTGGTAGGCGACTTGGACGAGCACTGTGCCACCAACGGCGGCCGCTTCAAGCAAAAGGTTGGGCAGCATACGAGCCATCGCCGGGTAGTTGCACGAGGTGCGGAGCTGCTCGGCGCGGGTGATCTCGGCGGTTAGGCGCTCCGCCGTGTAGGTCGACCGGCGGCGCTCGCCGTCCTCGATCTCGATCAAGGCTGACCAGATCGCCGGTACGCACTCGGCGGCGCTCTCGCGAGCCGGATCGCCGGACTCTGTGCCCTGGCCGAGCAGGTCGGCCACCGTGACCTGAAGTGCGGCGGCAAGCGCGACCAGAGTGGAGCGACGATCGATGGTCTTTCGCCCCGACTCGACCTGCGACACGTAGGACTGAGTGACGCCAGCGAACCCGGCGAGAACGGCCTGAGTCATACCGCCACGACGCATCCGCCAGTACCGGATCCTGGCACCGATGGTGTCCGGCTTCATCACCATGCCTTCGCCAACCCCCAGCTAAAGGACCAGTACAGCGGCCACGCCCTGCTGTCCCGCACGTTTGGACGGTACACCGACAGAGCATCCAAGTGACGACGCTGAGTGCCCCGAGAGGCGTCGCAGGCCCAGTCGTACGTGGCACAACCCCAGCGTCAGAGTTGGCTTCGGTCTATCGGGTGACCTGAACGAACCAGACGAGCGCGTAGGTGGGGTTGCCGCATGGCTTCCGGATCTGCCGAGAACAGTGCATCGTCGGCTGCACGCGCTTTCCGCACATCGTCGTGGCGGAGTCAGACGCCAGCCAGCCGCACGATCAGCAGTCCAGCTCGGCAGTCGCATTGTCCTCGATCTGCACCACGTCGGGGTCCCAGCGCAGAGCTTGAACCTGAGCGTCAGTCATGTCAGCGGAGAAGCTGTTGATGAAGTCGAACACTCTGCTCGGGGAGACCCCGGCTCGCGCGGCGACGGTAAGCGGATCACCGCTGCAACGAACGGCCACTATGTACTCACCATCGACACGCCGTTCATCTGGGGCACGGAAATGCGGTGCAAGCCGATCGGGGTCGGGCTCGATGCGATCGATGTCGGTATCTTCGGAAAGTGCCGGGACCCCGGCCCTCGGCGACCGTTCCAACTGCAGGCCGGTCAGCCTGGCGCCGAACCCCCAAGAGGTGATGCGGTACAAGTTGTCGGGCGAAAGCTGGTGTCGACTGAGTATTTGATAGGGATCGGTTCCCGGCTTGACGATGACGAGGTAGTCATTCTCAGCGGAGTGTCCCGCATACCGCGCCTCCAACGAGTGCGGCTCGGGTTTTGGCTCGTTCTCGATGGCGTTCAGCATGGCGGTGGGGTCGTAGCCGCGCTCGCGCGCCTTGATGACGAGATGCGCCGGAGGGCGGCGCAGCTGCGCGTACGCGAGCGTCCCCCTCGACTTGTGCATGTCTTCGAGGCTCAATTCGTCGAGCGGGTGCCAGGGCTGATAGGCGTTGGGGTATTCGGCCCGCAACGAGTCATGGTCTGCCGGCAGATCCTGCACCGCGACCCTGATCGAACGCACCGAGCGCGTCGGAAGACTCGCCGACCCGCCAGCCGGATCACGGACGAAGACGAAGTCCGGTGTCATTGTCACGAAATGAGCCGGGTACGACCGAACCTCGCCAACTTCTTGCTCGATCTCCACGATGTACGGCAGATACACCGTCGGATCCGGCCACTCCGTCATCAGTGCCTCCCCTGTGAACCCGTTGCGACCGGTTGGCGGTGGTGGTCACCGACCGCTCCGCTTCACCAGGAAGCCCATCACGGCGGATTTCGAGCGAAATTTTCAGCGGCCTGCCGCACGGACTTACCGATAACGTGATCATGCCACGCAGGCGCTCTCATGCCGCAGAGCGGGCGGGTTACGGGACATCGTGTACAGGTCCGGCACTGTTGGGCCGTCGTGCATCATCCTGGTCGGTCGTCGTCGATCTGCTGGACCTGATCGTGGTCACGGCATCAGATGGACGCGGATCCGTCTGGCCGTAACCGCCGCGTCCTCCAGGACGGCCAGACGGGGCTCGGCGGACTCGAGCAAGTGTGGATGACGCAGCAGTGCCAGTGGTGACAGACGCCGGTCTGTCAGCACCGCGTCGATCATCGACCGGTCGCCGCCACAGACCAGGGCACTGACTGCATCGTGAGGGTCGGCGACAACACCGGGCGCATGGGGCAGCACGATCCGCACGGCGATGTCCGCAGCCCGCTGAGTAGCAGCCTGGGCCTGGTTGGCGCGGCGACGTGCGTAGCGCTGCTGCGAGGAACCGCCGGCCGCGGTGCGACCCTGCACGTAGAAGCGCTCGACCTTGGAGACGGTGATGGTCGTTCCGTCCGCGACGCCGGCGGCAACCGCGCCCTTACGGGCCAGCAGCACGGCGATCCGGGGCGGTCGGATGATGCGGGCCAGCAGCGTGTCGACATCCTTAGCGTCGGCAAGCCCCGGCGGCGGATACAGCGTGGCGGTATCACCGTTGCTCACGCCGGTCAAGACGAGGCCCTGCTCGGTGGCGCCGTCGTGGCGGCTGTAGAAGCCGTCGAGCCAACCCCGAATCCGCTCCGGTGAGATCTCCACCCACCGTCCGCCACCCGCGGCGGGTCGCGCCTTCACCACGTGAACACCACCTATCGGGAACGGTTGTCCTGCACCCACCATGCTCACATGAAGCGGGTCGCGCCATCGAACACAGCTCAGCTGATGCTCGGTTCTGGCGAAGAGAGCGCGTCGCAGACTCCGAGGGGCGGTACCAGAAATCCGCAAAATCCGGCATGAAATTGTGTGACGGACTTTCGCTGGACTTCGCGGCTGATCGGCCAGCATGTTTTGTGCAGGTCCAGGACCGCAATGGCGCTCAGCAGCAGAGGCCTGTCGCCTCGCGTACCTGAACGACGTTGCCGACCCTACACTCCATGATCATGGCGGTCGAAGTGGTGCTCGGTGAGGTGACGTGTCCATCCGGGCAGTTGGTGATCATGGACGGTGGTTACCTCGAACTGTGGTCCGGCGACCGGGTGCCGGACGACGAGGAGCGCCCGGCAACCGACTTCGCGATCGTGGGACCGGACGCCGAGGCCGCGGCGGACTCCTTTGACCGGCAGGCCGGAACCCGGCTGTACGACATCCCCGCCCACGCCGTCGCCGAGTTCACCGCCACGTTCGACGAACACTGCCGCGAGCATGGGCACGGCGCAAGCCTGCGCGCGTTCGAGCAGCAGGTCCCGCACCGGGATCGCGTCCGGCACGCAGTCGCGGCCCGGGAACCCGGATTCATCGTCATGGGCGTTCCGGTGCTGCCGATCGAGGTACCGGCTGATCACCCGCTGCGTGTCACCGCCGTCCCCGGCGAGTACGGCTGGCAGTCCATGCGGATCGAATTCAGTGACGCGCCGGTAGCCGACTCGTGGGTGTTCGGGGAGTTGGGGGTCGACCACGCGCGGTTCGTCTTCGCCGACGCGGACGCGCTGAGCTCGTGGGAGCACGTCAGGCCGTTGGACGGGCTGGCCGACCTGGTCCTTTGGGGTCGCGACCAGGAACAGGTCGCTGCCGAGTTCGGCGCGCCCCCGCTCGGTGACAGTGCCGACGTCGAGTACGGGTGGGTGGACCTGCCCATCGCGGAGGCATACCAGCGAGGGCTGGCCATCGAGACGCGGAGAAACGAACCCGGCGGACCGAAATTCGCGTTCGACTTCCGCCCGCACTCGCATCACTGGCAGGTGATGGGTCTGGTTAGGGCCTCTGAACACGAGGCCGGCGTGATCCAGGTCGGCGGAGCGGACATCCTGATGGCGATGACCTCAGTCGGTGACGGCTTCTTTCCTGTCCATTTGGACGTGGATGTCGATGGCTTACCAGTCGCCCTGCGCATCGACATCGCCCGCGAGGGCTGATCCGACTTCACAGGCGTTGACTATTCGAGTTCGTACGCGCTGCCGCCGCAGGTTCGTCCGGCCTCGCTGCATAACTCGAAAACGTGACGACACATCGATCGTCCTGCGGGGTTGGGTTAACTCACATGCCGCGATCCGCGCGGCAGGCAGCGTGGCGGCTGGAGCTGCCGCTCGCCATTCGGAACTGCCGATGAGCGGACGCTCAGCTCCCTGACTGGTGGGCGAAGGTGACCCTGGCATCATCGGAGCGATGAGCGGCTGGGAGCACTTCGTCCACGAGGTTCCGTGTTTCCGTCCCGGCGAAAGTGCCGTCGTGGGTGAGGCGCAACTGTGGACCCGCGGATCAATCGACGGCTTGCCTGAACTCTCTGCGCTGCTCGCCTCAACGACCCTCACCCCCGTCTCCGTCGGAGGCGACGCCTACGAGTTGCTGGCATGGGGATCATCGGACGATCGACGAGGATGGCTCTGCCGCCCGCCCCACGACGTGGACAGCGACTCCGTCGCCTGGACCCACAAGAACTTCTGGAAGCTCTGCGGCGGGATCGTCGAACGGTTCCGCGAACCCGACACCTGGTGGAACAACCAGAACGAGGTGCTCACCGTTGACGCGACGCACGTCCGAGTCGCCGATGTGGTCACCGACTACGCATGGCTATGGGAAGACGACGGCCTCGAACTCTCCATCAATCCCGACGAGTACTATGCCGTCGCCGTGGAGGCCAACGGGAATCTGACGCTGGCGCATCGCGACGACGGCCAGCTCCTTCTCTTCGCACCAGACCATGCTTTCGTGAATGTCACGCCGTTGGCCGGCTCCCCGCCGTACTCGCTGCTCACGATCGATCATGTGCCCAACCTCGCGGCCTGGATAGAGGCATGTGCCGCGGCCTGGCGATAGCAGTTGGCCGACGAGCGCCCGCATCTGCCGCGATCCGTGTGCATCCCGCTTCACGCGATTCGCCATCGACGTCACAACGCCACGATCGCCGCCGTCTCCGCCGGAAGCTGGATCCGGTCCCGCATGACGGTGACGCCCTCCCCCGTAGCCAGCAGCACCCGCCGAGCCACCCCAGGCAGCGACACCCCCTGCCCCCGCCCAGCCAGGTTCGCCACCACAAGGGTGTCTCCCCGCCGCATCACCAGGAACTGATCCCCGTGCTGCACAGAAACAGCGTTCAACCGAGGATCCGACAGATCAGGAAGAGACCGACGCAACCCAATCAACCGCTGGTAGAACGCCAATATCGAAGCATGCTCAGGCTTGTCCAGCTCGGCCCAGTCCAACCGCGACCGTACGAACGTCTCCGGGTCCTGCGGGTCGGGCACGTCCCCCTCCGGCCACCCGTGCGCGGCGAACTCCCGCCGCCGCCCGGTCCGCACCGCAGAGGCCAGCTCCGGCTCCGGATGCGAGGTGAAGAACTGCCACGGCGTTGAGGCAGCCCACTCCTCCCCCATGAACAGCATCGGAGTGAACGGCGCCGTCAACAGCAACGTGGCCCCAACCCGGAGCAGCGACGGCGACAGAGAGGCCGAGATCCGATCCCCGGTAGCCCGGTTCCCGATCTGGTCGTGGTTCTGTAGGTACGCCACGAACCGGTGCCCCGGCACCCGAGGATCAACAGGCCGCCCATGGTGCCGGTTGCGGAAGCTCGACCAGGTCCCCGCGTGGAAGAACCCCCCGGTCAGCACGTCCGACAGCGTCTCCAGGGACCCGAAGTCCCCGTAGTACCCCTGCCGCTCCCCCGTCAGCAACGTGTGCAGGGCGTGGTGCGCGTCGTCGTTCCATTGGGCGTGCAGCCCGAACCCGCCCGCCTCACGCGGGGTGATGACCCGCGGGTCGTTGAGGTCCGATTCGGCGATCAGCGACAGCGGCCGCCCCAGGTGCGTCGACAGCGACTCGACGGAAACAGCCAGCTCTTCCAGGATCGGGACAGCCCGAGAGTCGTGCAGCGCGTGCACAGCATCCAGGCGCAGCCCGTCGACGTGGTAGTCGCGCAGCCACATGAGCACGCTGTCGATGATGTAGCGGCGTACCTCGTCGGAGTGCGGGCCGTCCAGGTTGATCGAGCGACCCCAACTGTTGCTCTGCTCGGCGAGGTAGGGCCCGAACTGCGGCGCGTAGGCCCCGGAGGGCCCGAAATGGTTGTAGACAACGTCGAGGATCACCCCCAGACCGCGAGCGTGGGCGGCGTCGACGAACCGTTTCAGGCCGTCGGGGCCACCGTAGGGCTCGTGTGGGGCGTACCAGCAGACGCCGTCGTACCCCCAGTTGTGTTCGCCGTTGAAGGCGTTGATCGGGAGCAGCTCGATCAGGTCGACGCCCAGTGACACCAGGTGGTCGAGGCGGTCGATGGCCGCGTCGAAGGTGCCTTCCGGGGTGAAGGTGCCGATGTGCAGCTCGTAGAGGATGCTGCCGGGCAGCTGACGGCCCGTCCAGGAGGAATCACTCCACTGGAACGCAAGATGGTCGTAGCGGCGGCTCGGCCCGTGCACTCCCGCAGGCTGCCACGGTGACCGGGGGTCGGGGAGTGGGGTTTCGTCGTCGTTCAGCAGAAAGGAGTAGTCGAGGCCGGCGTCGGGCACGTCGACCCGCCACCAGCCGTCGGCGGCGGCGCGCATCTCGTGGTCGGTGTCGCCGGCGAGGCGCAGCCGCACCCGCTCGGCGTCCGGCGCCCACACGCTGAATTCGGTCATCACGCAGCCTCCACGGAAGCGGTGGAAGGAGTGAGCAGAGCCACGGGATAGTCGGCCAGAAGGTCGTCCAGAGGGGTCTCCCCGCCACTGTAGACCCGGCCGGTGAACAGGTCCTTCATCTCGTGAACGGGAAGTGACAGAGCTGTGTCACACCACCCACCGGCGCGTGCCAGGCCCAGCGGCAGCCGGGTCGCCACGGCGATCGCGCCGCCCCGGTCGAAGGCCACCACGTGTCGGCCCACCGGCCCGTGCGCGGGCACCGGCCGGTAGGTGGTGAACAGCTCCGGGTGCGCCCGCCGCAGCCGCAGGGTCCGCGACACGACGAGCAGCTTCGCCGCTCCGTCGGTGTCGACCGGGGGACGCCAGCCGCCGTCGATGCGTGCCAGCAGCTCTCGGCGTACGTCGAAGTCGACAGGGCGGCGGTTGTCCGGGTCGACGAGGGAGTTGTCCCACAGCTCGGTGCCCTGGTAGGTGTCCGGCACGCCGGGCATGGTGAGTTGGATCAGCTTCTGCCCGAGCGAGTTGCACCAGCCGGCCGGGGCGATGGCGGCGGCGAGTTCGCTCAGCTCGTCGTGCAGGCTCGGGTCGTCGTACATCCGGTCGACCACTGCGTGCACCGCCTGCTCGAAGGCCGGGTCGGGGTCCGCCCAACTGGTCGAGGCCCCGGCCTCCCGGGCGGCCTTCTCGACGTACGCGTGCAGCCGTTCCCGCTCGATCGGCCACGCGCCGACGGCGGTCTGCCAGAGCAGGTGGGCGAAGGCCGGGTCGGGCAGTGGCGCGTACTCCATCCAGGTCTTGACCTGCTCGGCCCAGCGGCCCGGCAGTTCGCTGAGCACGGCGAGGCGGGCGCGGACGTCCTCGCCGCGTTTGGTGTCGTGGGTGGAGAGGGTGGTCATGCTGGCGGGCCAGCGGACCTGTTGGGCGTTGGCGAAGCGGTGGAACTCCGCCGGCGGCACCCCGAAGTGGGAGGGGTCGTCGCCGACCTCGTTGAGCGCCACGAACCGGGTCCAGCGGTAGAACGCGGTGTCCTCCACGCCCTTGGCCATCACCGCGCCGGTGAGCTGCGGGAAGCGTTGGGCCAGCTCGTCGTCGGGGTTGCGCAGTCGGCGGGTGACAGCGTCCAGGGCGCCGGCCAGGTCGGGGCGGCGGCGGCCGGCCTCGGAGCGGGCGGCGGCGAGGTGCCGGGCGCCGTGCGGCGGGTAGCCCCGGTAGACGGCGAAGGCTGCGGCCAGCTCGGCGAGCGCCGCGCGGGCCTGCTCGGTGGGCACCTCGGGGGCGAGGGCGGCCAGCCGGGTCAGCTCGGCGGCGAGCAGTTGGGTGGCGGCGGCCAGCTTGGTGGTGTGGGTCAGGTCCTCCCAGGAGGTGTGCTGCCCGGTGATGCGGTTGTCCAGCGCGGTGAAGTCACCCTCGGCGTCGGTGTCGACGAAGAGCCCGCCGACAGCGGCCAGGGCGTCGTAGCCGGTGGTGCCGTCCACCGGCCAGTCCGGCAGCTCCTCGCCGTACTCCAGGATCTTCTCCACCACGAGCCAGGCGTCGGGCGCGGCGGCCCGCAACCGGGCCAGGTAGCCGGCCGGGTCGCGCAGGCCGTCCGGGTGGTCGACGCGGATGCCGTCGACCTCCCCGGCGGCGGCCCAGCGCAGGATCAGCTCGTGGGTGGCGGCGAAGACCGCCGGGTCCTCCACGCGCAGACCCGCCAGGCCCGCGATGGCGAAGAATCGGCGGTACGTCAGCTCGGCGTCACCGCGCCGCCAGGAGACCAGCTCGTAGTGCTGCCGGTCGTGCACCTCCCGGGCGCTGCCGTCGCCGGTGCCGTCGGCGACCGGGAAGCGGTGCTCGTGATAGCGCAGCTCCCCGTCGACCACCTTGAGGTCGTCGAGGGCAGTGGGGTCGTCGCCCAGCACGGGCAGTAGCAGCCGGCCCCGGTCCCAGTCGATGTCGAACCAGTCGGCGTACGCCGAGCCGCGCCCCCGGCGCAGCACGTCCCACCAGGCCGGGTTGGCGGCCGGGACGGCGACCCCGGCGTGGTTGGGCACGATGTCGACGACCAGGCCGAGATCCTTGTCGCGTAGGGCGGCCAGCAGCCGCTGCCGGGCGGCCTCCCCGCCCACCTCCGGGTTGACGGCCCGGTGGTCGACAACGTCGTAGCCGTGCTGGGAGCCGGGGGTGGCGGTGAGCAGCGGGGCGCTGTAGAGGTGGCTGACGCCGAGGTCGTCCAGGTAGTCGACGATCGCGGCGGTGGCGTCCAGGTCGAAGCCGGGGCGGACCTGGATCCGGTAGGTGGCAGTGGGAGGGGTGGCCGTCATGTCAGATCGTCCTCTCCAGCACGACGAGGGAGCGGTCCGGCACCCGGATGGTGCCGCCCGCGCTGATCACCGTGGCGTCGTCCGGCTCGGGTTCGGCGGTGCTGATCACCCGTTCCCACTTCTGGCCGTACTCGCTGCCGGGCATGGTGAAGTCCAGCGGCGCGTCGTGGGCGTTGAAGCAGAGCAGGAACGACGCGTCGTGGTGCTTCTGGCCGTACTGGCCGCGTTCGCGGATGCCCTCGCCGTTGACGAAGAGCGCCACCGAGCGGCCGAAGTCGTTGCCCCAGTCCTCGCCGGTCATCTCCCGCCCGTCCGGGGTGTGCCAGGCCAGGTCGGGCAGCGGCTCGTCGATGCCGCGCCCGTTCACCGGCAGCCCGGTGAAGAACCGGCGACGGCGGAACACCTGGTGACGTTTGCGGAACGCGGTGAGCGTCTGCACGAACTCCAGCAGTTGCTCGTCGATGGTGTCCCAGTCGACCCAGGCCAGCTCGCTGTCCTGGCAGTAGACGTTGTTGTTGCCGTGCTGGGTGCGGCCCAGCTCGTCACCGTGGCCGATCATCGGGACGCCCTGCGACAGCATCAGGGTGGCCAGGAAGTTGCGCCGCTGCTTGGCCCGCAGGGCGAGGACCGCCTCGTCGTCGGTGTCGCCCTCGACGCCGCAGTTCCAGGACCGGTTGTGGCTCTCGCCGTCGCGATTTTCCTCGCCGTTGGCCTCGTTGTGCTTGTCGTTGTAGGACACCAGGTCGTTGAGGGTGAACCCGTCGTGCACGGTGACGAAGTTGATGCTGTGGAACGGTCGGCGGCCGTCGTCCTGGTAGAGGTCGGCGGAGCCGGAGATCCGGGACGCGAACTCGGCGAGGGTGGCCGGCTCGCCGCGCCAGAAGTCGCGCACGGTGTCGCGGTACTTGCCGTTCCACTCCGTCCACAGCGGCGGGAAGTTGCCCACCTGGTAGCCGCCGGGGCCGACGTCCCAGGGTTCGGCGATCAGCTTGACCTGGCTGACCACCGGGTCCTGCTGCACCACCTCGAAGAACGTGGAGAGCCGGTCCACCTCGTAGAACTCGCGCGCCAGGGTGGCCGCCAGGTCGAACCGGAAGCCGTCGACGTGCATCTCGGTCACCCAGTAGCGCAGCGAATCCATGATCAGTTGAAGCGAGTGCGGGCTGCGCACGTTGAGGCTGTTGCCGGTGCCGGTGTAGTCGACGAAGTAGCGGCGGTCCTCCTCGCTGAGCCGGTAGTAGCTCGGGGCGTCCACGCCCTTGAAGCTCAGCGTCGGGCCGAGGTGGTTGCCCTCGGCGGTGTGGTTGTAGACCACGTCGAGGATGACCTCGATGCCGGCCGCGTGCAGGGCCTTGACCATGCCCCGGAACTCCTGCACCTGCTGGCCGGTCCGGCCCAGCGCGGAGTAGCCGTGGTGCGGGGCGAAGAAACCGATGGTGTTGTAACCCCAGTAGTTGCGCAACCCCAGGTCGACGAGGCGGTTGTCGTGGATGAACTGGTGCACCGGCATCAGCTCGATCGCTGTCACCCCGAGCCGGGTCAGGTAGTCGATCATCGGCGGGGAGGCGATGGCCGCGTACGTGCCGCGCAGCTCCTCCGGGATGTCCGGGTGGCGCATGGTCAGCCCACGCACGTGCGCCTCGTAGATCACCGAGTGGTGGTAAGGGGTGCGCGGCGGCTTGTCGTTGCCCCAGTCGAAGTACGGGTTGACCACCACCGACTTCGGCATGAACGGCGCCGAGTCGGTCTCCGACATCCGCTCCGGCTCGCCCAGCTCGTAGTCGTAGACCGCCGGGTCCCACTGGACGTCACCGTCGATGGCCTTCGCGTACGGGTCGATCAGCAGCTTGTGCGGGTTGCAGCGCAGCCCGTTCGCCGGGTCGTACGGGCCGTACACCCGGTAGCCGTAGCGCTGGCCCGGCTCGATGCCCGGCAGGTACGCGTGCCACACGTAGGCGTCCACCTCGCGCAGCTCGACGCGGCGCTCCGCGCCGGTGTCCCACTCGTCGAAGAGGCACAGCTCGATCCGCTCGGCCACCTCGGAGAAGATGGCGAAGTTGGTGCCCATCCCGTCGTAGGTGGCGCCCAGGGGGTACCGCTCGCCCGGCCAGACCTGCATGTCGCTCCTTAGACCATGGTTATGTGCGCACCGGCCGAGATCGCCCGCGCGCACGCAGGTAGTGCCCCCGGCCCGGACGCGCCAATCCATCCTTTCAGGCGACGGGCGAAAACCGCCCGTCTGATGCGCGCTACACCACTCGGGTGTCCTCCGTCACGATGACCCTTTTCGAGGTGCGTTCTTGGGTCCGATGGACTTTCCTTGTTCGGGGGCAAGCGTCCGCGTGCGTCCCGCCAGGCCCTCGGCCACCCCTTACACCTCTCGCTCCGCCGCCACTGACGCCGGCGCGTACCACCATGCATGGACGGAGATTGATGTGACGACCCTGCGGGTCGACGAGCAGCTCGCTGCCACCACCAAGGACCGGGCCCACCGGCCCACAGTGACGTCCCGGCCCCCGCTTTCGGCCCAGCCCGGTCTTCCCGCGCAGTCCGGGCCCACCGCGCAGCCCGGCACGCCCGTGCCGGCGCAGTCCGGCCCCGGGGTGCCCCCGCAGACCCGCCGCATCCTCATGCTGTCCTGGGAGTACCCGCCGGTGCTCGTCGGCGGTCTCGGTCGACACGTGCACGCCCTCTCCGTCGCCCTCGCCGCCGCCGGCCACGAGGTCACAGTCGTCACCCGCCACAGCGACGGCGCACCCCTTGAGGAGTACGCCGACGGCGTACGCATCCTGCGCGCCCCCGAGGACCCGGTCACCTTCCCCCTCGCCACCGACTCGCTGCTGGCCTGGACGATGGCCTTCAACCACACCCTCACCCGCACCGCCCTGCGCGCCACCCAGGCCGGCTCCTACGACGTCATCCACGCCCACGACTGGCTCGTCGCCCACACCGCTATGACGTTGCGCGACCACCTGGACATCCCGCTGGTCAGCACGATCCACGCCACCGAGGCCGGTCGGCACCAGGGCTGGCTGCCGGAGGAGATGAACCGCACCATCCACGGCGTCGAGCAGTGGCTCAGCAGCGAATCCAACCGGGTGATCGTCTGCTCCGGGTACATGCGCGACGAGGTGAACGCGCTCTTCGGCGTACCGGCCGGACGGGTCGACGTGGTCGCCAACGGCGTGGAGCCGCACCGCTGGCGGGTGCCCGCGCGTGCCGTGGCCGCCGCCCGCGCCCGCTTCGCCGGGAACGGCCCGCTGGTCACCTTCGCCGGCCGCCTCGTGTACGAGAAGGGCGTGCAGCACCTGATCGCCGCGCTCCCCCGGCTGCGCGAACGACACCCCGGGCTGCGTGCCGTGATCGCCGGTGACGGCCCGTACCGCGCCGAACTGGAGGCCGAGGTGCACCGCCGCGGCCTCGGCGGAATGGTCACCATGCCGGGCTTCCTGGGCGGCACCGACCTGCCGGCGCTGATGGCCGCGTCCGACTGCTTCGTCGTGCCGAGCATCTACGAGCCGTTCGGCATGGTGGCCCTCGAAGGCGCCGCGGCCGGCGCTCCCCTCGCAGTCGCCGCCACCGGAGGCCTCGGCGAGATCGTCGAACCGGGCGTCACCGGGATGACCTTCCGCCCGCACGACCCGGACAGCCTCACCGACGCCGTTGACGCGCTCCTGTCGGATGCCGACCGCTCCCGCGTCATGGCCCGCCGCGCCCGCCGGATGGTCCACGACCAGTACGGCTGGGCCGCGATCGCCCAACGCACCGCCGCCAGCTACGCCGCCGCCATCCACCACGACGCCGCGTTCACCGCCGAGCGCGCCGAACAGCGGATGTCGCAGGGTCGCGCCCTCCCGGCGCTCCCCGAGGGCAACCTGCTCGCCGCCGCCGGCCTGCGCTGACCTTCGTCCTCCAGGCCCGATTCCGGGCCGGGCTCGGACTCGGGCCGGGCTCGGACTCAGGCCGGGCTCGGACTCAGGCCGGGCTCGGACTCAGGCCGGGCTCGGACTCAGGCCGGGCTCGGACTCAGGCCGGGCTCGGACTCAGGCCGGGCTCG